>CAYTPY010000005.1:0-48446 GCA_964439725.1 uncultured Erythrobacter sp.
ACAGCTGAGCGGTCGGGCGTCGGACGGCCAAGCGTGAGCGTACCCGTCTTGTCGAGCAAGACTCGATCGACTTTGGCGATGCGTTCCAGCGCCGAGCCGTCCTTGACCATGATCCCTGCGCGCATCAGCGCTCCGCTGATAACCACCTGCGCCACGGGTACCGCCAGCCCAAGGGCGCACGGACAAGTGATGATCAGGACCGTGACGCCGATCACCAAGGCCTTGTAGAGCCCAGCGCCGGCCAACAGCCACCCGATCACGGCAACCGCCGCAAGCAGATGGACGACGGGCGCATAGAGCTGAGAAGCGCGGTCGGCGATACGCACGTAGCGGGAGCGGCTTTGGCCCGCCGATTCCATCAGCCGCGCTATTTCCGCGAGCGTGGTGTCGTGCCCGGCGTTCGAGACCCGCACATCGACTGGCGCGTCGAGGTTGAGCGTTCCGGCCAAGACCGGATCGCCGGTGCGGAGCGGGATGGGCACGGATTCGCCGGTCAGCAGTGATTGATCGAACCGGCTCCCACCGGCCACGATCTCACCGTCGGCGGCCAGTCTCTCGCCGGCCGCCACGCGCATCATCATACCGGGAAGGAGATCCTCGGCATTGTGCCAGCGCGGCGCGCCGTCGGCCTCGATGACCATCGCACCCTGCGCGGCCTGCCGGAGTAGAGCGTCAACGCCTGCCCTGGCACGGTCCCGCATCATGGCGTCGAGAGCTCTTCCCGCGAGCAAGAAGGTGAGCAGCATCAGCGCGCCGTCGAACCAGGCGTGCCGGCCGTGCACCGCCGTCTCGTAGAGGCTGAGGCAAGTAGCGATGATGACGCCAATCGAAATCGGGACGTCCATGTTGGTGCGGCCGTGCTTGAGCACGCCCCAGGCCGAGCGGAAGAAAGGCATTCCGGCGTAAGCAATGGCCGGAACCCCGATCAGCGCTGAGAGCCAGTGAAACAGCACTCGCGTCGATCCGTCGGCGCCCGACCAGATACTGACCGACAGCGTCATGACGTTCATCGCCGCGAAGAACGCCACTGCCAGCGGGGCCAGCAGCGGCCTCACGGCGGAATGGCGAGGGGCAAGCTCGTCGCGGCGCGGCTGCGCTTCGAAGCCGATCTTGTCGAGCGCCTCGATGAGGGCGGGTTCCTCGATATCGCTGGCGTGGGTCACCGTCACGGTGCGGGCCGACAAGTTGACCCGCGCGTGCGCGATTCCGGGCACGGACGTCAGCCCGCGCTCGACTTTGCCGATGCAGCCGGCGCAATGCATCCCCGGCACGTTCAGGACCGTGCGGGACGCCGCTGCATCGGGCTGCGCGAGCGCGGTCATCTCAGCTCTTCTTCGCGCCGCCAGGACTTACCGCCCGCGTTCACTTCGAGACGCAAGTACCAGCGCCCGTCGGCAAGCGGGGCATCGGAGAGGAAGCGGCCCTCGGCCGTCCTCGAGAAGGTCATATCCTGATCCGGAGCGCGGCCCACCGGATGCCGCGCGGTGGCCTTCAACTCGGCCCCGGGGGGCACGCCCGTAAGTCGCACCGCCAGCCGGTTGTCCGGGCGCCACGTGGTCACCGCGTCCCAGCCGAGCGCGCGTTGCTCCTCCGCCTTGTCCAGCCAGCCGTTGAACTCCTGGCTGGCAACATAAGTGTTCTCGACCACGATGCCGCCGAAGGTCGAAGTGGCAAAGCTCGCCATGATCAGGTTCACCACGATCACTACCCCGAAGAAGCTGGCGATGATCGCGGTGGCGTGGCGTCCGGTGAAACGACGGGTCATGCTCACTCCTCAGGCGCGGCGAAGCGCGCCGTGCTGCTGTCGCTTTCCGCCTGCGCGTCGAGCGCGGTGGCGGAGAAGGTAAAATCCTGCTCCGGCGTTCCGGGAGGAGCGACCACGTAGATACGCACGGCCCCGGTCGCGTCAGCGGACACCCTTTCGACCACTTCGCGGGCAGCATTCTCGCGCGGCATGGCGTCGGTCCACATGACCGCTCCCGGAAGCCCCTCCAGCGCTACGCGCATGTCGCGGGGACGGCTCTGCATGTTGCGGAGCTTGACCGTGTAAGCGTTGCGCACAGAGCCGTCGCTCATCAGCATGAAGGGAGGGTTGCGGTCGGGCGCGACGGAAATCTCGGTCTGCGTCCTTGCGCCGAGGGCGAAGAGCATGCCGACCCCGATCCCGCCCCAAGCCAGGAAATAGACGATGGTGCGCGGGCGCAGCAGCACCCTCCACAAGGGCTTCGGGGCTTCGCCTGCCGCCTCGAGCTTCGCGTCGTCCAGCGTCACGTAATCGATCAGACCGCGCGGCCGGCCGACCTCGGCCATGACCCGGTCGCAAGCATCGATGCACAAGGCGCAGGTGATGCAGCCAATCTGTGGCCCTTCGCGGATGTCGATCCCCGTCGGGCAGACCGCGACGCACTGGAGGCAGTCGATGCAGTCACCGAAGTGCTCCGGATCCTTCTGCGCTTTCTTGACGCTGCCGCGCGGCTCCCCGCGCCAGTCCTTGTAAGTGACCGTGAGCGACTTCTCGTCCATCATCGCCGACTGAATGCGTGGCCAAGGGCACATGTAGATGCACACCTGTTCGCGCATGAAGCCGCCCAGCGTGAAGGTCGTGAAGGTAAGGATCGCGACTGCGATGTAGGCTGCCGGAGCGGCCTGGCCGCTCCAGAAATCGCGAACCAGCGTCGGGGCGTCGGCAAAGTACATGATCCACGCGCCGCCGGTCCAAAAGGCGATGACAAGGTAGATCGTCCACTTGAATCCGCGACGGGCAACTTTGCCGGCGGTCCAGGGCGCCGCATCGAGGCGCATGCGCGCGTTGCGATCGCCATCGACGAACCGGTCGACGTGCTGGAACAAATCGGTCCAAACCGTCTGCGGGCAGGCATAGCCGCACCAGGCGCGTCCGACCGCGCTCGTGACGAGGAACAGGCCGATACCTGCCATGATCAGGAGCCCCGCGACGAAGTAAAATTCGTGCGGCCAGATCTCGATGTTGAACATGTAGAATCGGCGATTGGCGAGATCGACCAAGACCGCCTGGCCGGGCGCGTAAGGGCCGCGATCCCAGCGGATCCAAGGGGTGCCGTAGTAGATCGCCAGCGTGACGAACATCACCAGCCACTTGAAGCGGCGGAACGGCCCATCGATGCGCTTGTTGTGAACGGTCTTGCGCTTCTCGAACAGTTTTTCGGGCAGATGCTGCCGCCCGGGCTCGTGAGGCTCATGCCGGCGGGCGCCCGCATCGGGCGCCGCTACCGTCAGGCTGACGGGATCGTTGGTCTTGACGACGCCATCTTCGACGACCGGATCTTCAGGGTTGTTCATCGACCTCCACCGCCGGGTCCTGAGCGACCTCCACGAAGTCTTCGCCTCCCCCGAGCGAGTGGACATAGGCTGCCAGCATCTTGATGGTCACGGAATCGAGCCGTCCGCCCCAGGCCGGCATGACGCCGTGCATCGGATCGTGAATCCTTTGCCGGATCACCTCGCGCTCGCTGCCGAAAAGCCAGATTGCGTCAGCCAAGTTCGGTGCGCCGAACTCGCGCGATCCGGTGCCATCGTTGCCGTGACAGATCGCGCAGTTGCCGGCGTATAGTTCAGCACCGCTGGCGGCGGCCCGGTTGACTTCAGCGCGCCCCGACAAGGTCAGAACGTAATCGGTCACGTCGGAAATTTGCTCGGGTGTCAGCAGGCCGTCACGGCCGAAAGCCGGCATCTGGCTGAAGCGGGTTTCGGGATTGGTCCGATCCCTCACACCGTGGGTGATCGTGTACTCGATCGCCTTGAGATCCCCGCCCCACAGCCAATCGTCGTCGTTCAGGTTCGGATAGCCTTCGGAGCCGGCAGCACCCGCGCCGTGGCATTGCACGCAGTTGACCCGGAATGCCGCCCGCCCGCCGGTGATTGCCGCGCGCATCAGTTCGCTGTCTTCCGGCAGACGCTCGATCGGAACTTGCGCGAGAGCGGCCATGAGAGGAGCCCGGCGCTCGGTCTCCTCAGCCATTTGCTCCGCAAGCTGCCCCCGGCTGCTCCAGCCGAGCACGCCTTCGGTTGCCTGGTTTACCAACGGCCAAGCCGGATAAAGAATAACGTAAATGATCCCCCAGACGATCGTCAGATAGAGCGTCCAGAGCCACCACCGCGGCATCGGCGTATCGAGTTCCTCGATGCCATCCCATTCGTGCCCGACGGTCCAAGTAGCCGTCGGCTCATCGAACGTCTTTCCCTTCGACTCCTCAGTCGCCATCGGACTCGTCCTTGAAGATGATGTTCGCGGCGTCGCGGTTGCGGTCGCGGTTGCTCGGTCGAAACGGCCAGGCGACCAGGACCACGAAGGCGATCACCATGGCCAGCAACCCCCAGCTATCCGCGAGCTGGCGCAGGGTTTCGTAAGTGGAATGGTCGCTCACCGCCCCTTCTCCGAAGCGAGCACCTGCTGAGCGGCGGCGCTGTTCACGTCGACCATCGTGCCTAGAACCTGCAGGTAGGCCACCACGGCGTCCATTTCGGTGAGGCGGTTGGGATCGCCATCGAAATCCCGCACTTGCGCCTTGGGGTAGCGGTCGACCAGGTCTTCAGGATCGGCATCCGGAGTGGCCTGGGCGCGCATGTCCCGTTCGGCCATATCGAGGTCCCTATCCGTATAGGGTACGCCGACGGCGCGCAGCGCCTTGAGGTGCGCCGCGGCGTGGCGCGTGTCGAGATCCTTGTCGGCCAAGAAGGCATAGTTCGGCATCACGCTCTCCGGCACCACAGAGCGCGGATCCTTGAGGTGCTGGACGTGCCATTCGTCCGAATAGCGGCCACCGACGCGCGCCAGATCGGGACCAGTGCGCTTCGAGCCCCACTGGAATGGGTGGTCGTACATGCTCTCGGCCGCGAGGCTGTAGTGGCCGTACCGCTCCACTTCGTCGCGGAACGGCCGGATCATCTGACTGTGGCAGGTGTAGCAACCCTCGCGCACATAGATGTCGCGGCCTGCCTGCTCGAGCGGCGTGTAGGCGCGCATCCCCTGGACTTTCTCGATCGTGTTATCGATCCAGAACAGTGGTGCGATCTCGACGATGCTGCCGATGGCGACCGCGATGAAGGCGCCGACCCCGAGAAGGGTGACGTTGCGTTCAAGTTTTTTGTGTTGTTCGGTGAAGCTCATCGAAAACTACTCACTCAGCCGGCTCGGTGACGATCGGCCGGTCCGCCTTGGGATCGTACTTGGCGTCGCTCATCGGAGCTTCGTCGCGGACCTTACCGGCAATCGTCAGCCAGACGTTGACGACCATCAGCACCGCCCCCGCGAGGTAGAGCGCCCCGCCCGCGGCGCGCATCAGGTACATCGGCATCAAGGCTGAAATCGTATCGGCGAAACTGTTCACCAGGTAGCCGTCAGCGCCGTACTCGCGCCACATCAGGCCCTGAGTGATCCCCGCCACCCACATCGACCCGGCGTAAAGAACGATGCCGAGCATCGAGAGCCAGAAGTGCCAGTTGACCATGCGCAGCGAATAGAGCCGCTCGCGCTTCCACAGACGCGGCGTCAGGTAATAAACGGCTGCGAAAGTGATCAGCCCGTTCCACCCCAACGCGCCGGCGTGGACGTGGCCGATGGTCCAGTCGGTGTAGTGCGACAGCGAGTTCACCGCCTTGATCGAGAGCATCGGTCCTTCGAAAGTCGCCATGCCGTAGAAGGCGAGCGCGGCCACCATCATGCGGATGATCGGATCGGTGCGGATCTTGTCCCAGGCGCCGTTGAGCGTCATCAGCCCGTTGATCATGCCGCCCCAGCTCGGCATCCACAGGATCACCGAGAACACCATGCCCAGCGTCTGCGCCCAGTCGGGCAGCGCGGTGTAGTGGAGGTGGTGCGGGCCGGCCCAGATGTAGAGGAAGATCAGCGACCAGAAGTGCAGGATCGACAGCCGATAGCTGTAGATCGGCCGCTCCGCCTGCTTGGGCACGAAGTAGTACATCATCGCCAGGAACGGCACGGTCAGGAAGAACGCGACCGCGTTGTGGCCGTACCACCACTGCACCAGGGCATCCTGCACGCCCGCAAAGGCCGAGTAGGACCTGGAGCCGAGGAAGGACACCGGCACAGCCAGGTTGTTGATGATGTGCAGCATCGCGATAGTGATGATGAACGACAGGTAGAACCAGTTCGCGACGTAGATGTGCGGCTCGGATCGGCGCAGCAGCGTGCCGACAAAGACGACGAGGTAGGCGACCCAGACGATGGTCAGCCACAAGTCGACGTACCATTCGGGCTCGGCGTATTCACGGCTCTGGGTGATGCCGAGGACGTACCCGCTCGCGGCGAGCACGATGAACAGTTGGTAGCCCCAGAACACGAAGCGGGCGAGGCCAGGGAAAGCCAACCGCGCGCGGCAGGTGCGCTGCACGACATAAAACGAGGTCGCGATCAGCGCGTTACCGCCGAATGCAAAGATCACTGCTGACGTGTGCAGCGGCCGGAGGCGGCCGAACGTCGCGTATTCACCGAAGTTCAGTTCCGGAAAGCGAAGCTGAAGGGCGATCCACAGCCCGGCAAACAGCCCGACAATCGACCAGAACACGGTGGCGATGACGCCCCAGCGGATCGGCTCGTCGTCATAGCGGCTGGGGTCCGGGGGTGAGCGCAAAATACCCTGGGCAATCGCCTGGTAATCGGTCCGGGCCAGGGTCGCCCAAAGCCCGATGCCCGCCACGGCGGCGACGATCCACATGTGGACCGCAAACCCGGTATCGTGCGCTCCGGCCACAGCGACGACCGCAATAACCAGGAGGGTGAACCACATGCCCGCGCGGGCTACAACGCTGTCCATGAGATTCCCTTTTTGCGACCCCGATCTTCTGGCCTTAGGCTCCAAACGCCCACGCCTCAACCGCAGCGCCCTCGCGAGCTGCGCCCGCTGCAATGAGCGACGCCCGCGAGCAGCTGGAAGGTCGAAGGCCGGCCGAGGCTGGTGAGCGCCTCTATGCAGAACCCGTCCAATCCGGAATTTGGATCATCTCCTTACGGCATGCGCCCTAGGGTTAACACCGGAGGTGCCCGCGCCCGCGAACCGTGCGATCGTCCACCCTCAGGCCGAGCGAATGTCCCGGAACTTTCCTGTCAAAGAGGCCGTTGATCGAGATGGAATCCCGCCGCAACAAAGCTTCGCGCGAATTCCGTCGCATGATGAAATGGATTGTCTTGATCGCAATCCTGATGGTCATCGGCGCGCTGTTCTTTGTAGGAAGCCAGACGGAACTCACCGTGCACGTCGCCATGGCAACGATCCTGGGCGTGTTCTTTTCGATGCTGCTGGGTACCGGCCTATTCGCCTTGGCCTTCTTCAGCGACAAAAGCGGTCACGACGACATCGTCACTGACTCTACGAAGCGTGACCGCCGCTCTGAACCATAAGAGCATGCCGCCGCTGCGAACAGAGCTATCCCCGGCCTATCCAGCGTCTTGGATGACGCCTCACCGCCCGTTGTGCACACCAACCCGCGGCGAGGCGTCTCACTGACTTGCTCAGCCAGTCGCAAACTCTTGCTCCCAGGACTAGAACTGCGAGGTAGGAGTGGCTTGGCGCCGCCGCCTATGCAGTCCGCGGCCGGCAGTGCATCAGGTGGGGCTCAGAGCTCTGGGCAATAGGTTGCGGCATGACGCGAATGGGCGACGTTGAATCGGTTCTGGATGAGCTCGCGGAGATCTACGAGGGATCTGCCTCGAACCTGCGCGAGGCGATCGATGCTTACGTTCGGACGGGAGAGCGCCCCACCCCGGATCAACGGGCGCAGGGCTGCTTCGCCTACCCCGAATTGCGGATCGACTATGAGCCTTCCGCCGCCGTCCGGGCAGTTTCACGGGCCTATGGCCGGCTCAACGAGCCCGGGCGTTATACTTCAAGCATTGCCCGGCCACAGCTGTTCCGCGACTACCTCGCCGAGCAACTCGGCCACTTGGTTGCCGACTACGGCGTGAAACTCTCGGTCGGTCATTCAGCAAGCGAGATCCCGTACCCGTACGTCCTGGACGGCTCCAGCGCCGCCCTGGGGAACATCGAGGCTACCGAGCTGGCCCGCATATTTCCGTCGACCGAGCTCGTCCACATAGGCGACGAGGTTGTGGACGGCCTCTGGCAGCCCGAGGGCAGCGAGCCGCGACCGCTCTGGCTGTTCGATGGCCCGAGAACCGATTTCAGTCTCGCGCGCCTCCGCCATTACACCGGCACGCCGCCGGAGGATTTTCAGCATTTCGTCCTTTTCACCAACTACGTTCGCTACGTTGACGAGTTCGTGTCTTTCGCTGCGGCGGCTCTGGCCGAGCCCGAAAGCGGATACTCGCGGCTGTCGGTGCCGGGCGGGAGCTACATGAGCGGGAGCCCTGCCGATCTCGAAATGGAAGTAGCCGCCGGTCCCTGGCGGAAGTTCCAGATGCCGGCTTATCACCTGGTCGGAGAGAATCGCCGCGGTATCACCCTCGTCAATATTGGCGTCGGCCCTGCCAACGCCAAGACGATCTGCGACCACATTGCTGTATTGAGGCCCGAAGCCTGGCTGATGATCGGCCATTGCGGCGGGCTGCGCGAATCTCAGAAGATCGGCGATTACGTACTCGCCCACGCTTACCTGCGCGACGATCACGTGCTCGATGACATGCTCCCGCGGGAGATTCCGCTTCCGGCCATCGCCGAGGTCCAGCAGGCGTTGTTCAAAGCGTCGGTGAAAGTCACCGGAGAGGACGAGGAAGCCGTCAAGAAGCGGCTGCGGACCGGGACCGTCATCACCACCGACGACCGGAACTGGGAGCTGCGCTACACGCTCTCGTCGCTGCGCTTCAACCAGAGCCGTGCCGTCGCCATCGATATGGAATCGGCCACCGTCGCAGCGCAAGGCTATCGCTTCCGCGTGCCCTACGGCACCCTTCTCTGCGTCTCCGACAAGCCGCTCCACGGCGAGATCAAGCTGCCGGGAAGCGCGAGTGAATTCTACCAGATGGCGATCGGACAGCACTTGCGGGTCGGAATAGAGGCTCTCGAGATTCTGAAACGCGAAGGCGAAGCGCTGCACAGCCGCAAGCTGAGAAGCTTCGACGAACCGCCGCTACGTTGACGCCGGCGACACCTGCGCCGGGCGTGCGCAAGTCTTGAGGTTTCGATTAGAACCACAAAGTGTTTTCCAACACGGCCTATTTGTGCCTAATAGGTTAGCTTCGATTCGCTAGCGACGAGGCTCCCATGAACAGAAAGCTAATTTTCGATACCGTCCGGCGGCTGCTCGGGCGCGGGTTCCGGCAGGCGGAAGTGGCGGCGCTGGACGAGGCGATCGACCGCGCCAGCGCCAGCGCCCCGCTCTTCCCCGCAGCGCCGGGACGACGCGTGAGCGAGCGCGGCCTGGAGCTGATCAAGCGGTTCGAAGGCTGCCGGCTGACCGCCTATCCCGATCCGGGCAGCGGCGGGCCGCCGTGGACGATCGGCTGGGGCGCGACGCGGATCGGCGGCCAGCCGGTGCGGCCGGGGCAGACCGTCACCCAGGACGAGGCCGACGCGCTGCTGGCGGCCGATGTCGCGCGCCATGCCGCCGAAGTCGAAGCGGCCCTGCAAGGGGCGCCCACTCACCAGGCGCAGTTCGATGCGCTCGTCAGCTTCCACTACAACACCGGCGCGATCGCGCGGGCAACGCTGACCCGGCGGCACCGCGAAGGCGATCATGCCCGGGCCGCGCGCGAGTTCGCCCGCTGGACCCGCAGCGGCGGCCGGGTGATGCCTGGGCTGGTGCGGCGCCGCGCGGCGGAGGAAGCGCTATACCGATCGGCCGATGGAGACGTGCAGTGAGGCGGGCCCGGTCAATAGTCGCGGCTGTATTCGGCCGCCGCGCTGCCGCGCCCGATCGTGTTGATGCTGGCGAGCAGCGACAGCCAACTGGTGACGCGGAACTCCAGCTCGCTGGCGTTGTAGCCGCGCCCGTCGGTGACGACTTCGGCATAGAACCGGCGTCCGAAGTTCTTGCCGAGCGCGATCGCGGTGCCGCGGTCGAGCGCCGGATCGGCCGCGACGATGCGCAAGCGGTCGAGCCCGATCGACTGGCGCAGGCGGTTGATTGGATCCATGCCGCCGCCGCCCCGCAGCGAGGCGACCGCCGCGCCAAGCTGGAGCGCGTCGGTGGCCGAGAGGTTGGTGATGCCATCGCCGAACAGCATCCGCGCGAGCAGTTCTTCCTCCGGCAAGGCCGGGTTCGAGCTGAAAGCGATTTCCGGCTGGCTGGCGGTCCCGCGCACGGTGACGGCGACCTCGAGATCCTGGACCTCGGTCTCGGCGCGGATGTCGAGGCGCGGATCGGGCGGAGTGTTCTCGTCGAAGTCGATCTCGCCGCGGGTGATCTCGAAGCGAACCCCGGCGAACGAGAAGAAGCCTTGCCGCGGGACGACGCTGGCCTGGCCGCCGATGCGCGGGTTGTCGGTAGTGCCGCGCAGGATGATGTTCCCGCTCCATTCGCTGTCGAGGCCCATGCCGTCGACTTCGATCCCGCCGGGGGCATTGGCGTCGATCAAAAAGCGCCAGGCGGCGCCAGGCGCGGCCGGCGGAGCGATGTCCGGCGGCAGGTTGATCTCGCGGGTGCGAATGTTGGGCAACTGCTCCGGACCGGCGGCGCCGCCGAGCTGCCAGCGCGCCTCGTTGACGTGGACCCGCCCGGCGATGGTGCCGCCGACGCCGCTGGAGACGATGCGCAGCGGGCCGGTGATCGTGGCCCCCATCGTCGCAAGGTCGAGGATCTCGGCGTCGCGCGCAGCTAGCCGCAAGTCGATCCGCGGGCCGCGGCCGCCGGTCATGCCCGACAAGTCGACGAAGCCGCTGCCGCTGACGCTGCCGCCGTTGGGCGCGGTGCCGGCGAAGGACGTGAGATTGAGGCGCGAGCCGGCGAACGTGCCGCGAGCGCGGACCTGGCGCAAGTCGCTGCCGGTTAGCTGGCTCTGCACCCGCAGCGCATCGCCGGCGAGCGAGCCGCGCACTTGCGGATTGAGCAGCGAGCCGCGCACGTCGGCCGCGACCCGCAGCGTCCCGGTGAGGTCGAGAAGGTCGATCGCCGCGAGCCGCCAGAGCGCGTCGGCCGGGCCTTCGAAGCGAAGCTGGGCGAACAAGTCGCCGGCATAGAGCCGGTCCATCACCCCGCCCGTGGCCGGGAGCCCGGCGATGCGCGCCTGAAGGCGGCCGCGAGTCTGGCCCTGGTCCTGCAGCACGGCCCGCGCGGCGAGCTCGCTGGGAGTGAGGCGGCCGACGAGGGCCAAGTCGAGCGGCCGCGACGAGAGGACGAGGCCGGAGCGGGTCAGGTTATCGATCATGACCCGGGCGTCGCCGACGGGCACGCCGTTCGGGCCGGCGCCGAAGTCGATGATGCCCGAGATCGTGCCGCCGAGGCCCATGTCGCCGGCGAAGATGTCGACCAGCGACAGCGGCATCTGGGCTAGGCTGAGCCGGCCCTCCGTCGGCTCGGTGCCGCCGAAGCGGCCCTCGCCGATCAGGAAACCGTTGCCGAAGCTGAGCTGGGTTCGCTGCAGCGCCCAGCCGCCGTCTTCGGTCTTGAGCAGCACCGCGCGGCGCGGCATCGAAATGTCGCGGCCGGCGTATTCGCCGCGTGCCGCAACCGCGATCCGGTCGGAGGCGACGTCGCCGGCGACCTGCAGGTTGAAGCGGCTGCCGCGGCGGCCGGAGAGCGCGGCCTGGAAGCTGCCCTCGCCGTTCACCACTTCGGCGTTGATCGCGACGCGGCCGAGGAACAGCGTGCCGTAATTGATGCCGGCGGCGCGGACGGTGCCGGTGACCGTCGAATTGCCCTCGGCGAAGAAACCGCTGACGTTGATCGTCGCCTCGTTGATCGCGATCGGAGTTGGGCCGCGGAAAGTGGCGTCGTTGGCCGTGAGCGCGACGTCAAAGCCCTGGCCGCCGTTGCGCTGCGCCAGCGCGATCGTGCCGTCGATGCCGCCGCCGGCAAGGCGCAGATCGCCGACCACCGCGCCGTCGCCGAGGATCAGGTCGCCGGTGATCGAAGTGCGCCAAACGTCGAGCCGCTCGATACCGATGCGGGTCGGCCCGCCGGCCGGCATGTTCAGATTGACGATGCCGTCGAACGGCCCGAGCATCGATTGGCCTTCGGTCTCGATGCGGAAGCCGTCGGGGGTCGGAGCGAGCGCGACGCGCACGTCCTCCAGCCCGGCGGCGGGAAGCGGGCTGGCAAAGACCAGCGTGGCGCGCGGGCCATCGTCGGCCAGTGACGCTTCGACCGTGAACGGACCGTAATCGACATGGCGGCCGCTGCCGGCGAGCGTGGTTTCGGCGCCGTCGACCCGGCCATCGAGCGTGAGCGCGAGCTTGCTGGCGGAGAGGCGGGTGTTGTCGAACACGATCGGACGGCCCGCGCCGAGCACGACCGAGCCGTCGAAGCGGATGTTGGTGCCGGCGATGCTGGTCAGCGTCTCGTTGGTGACGCGAGGCATGCGGCCGGTGAAGTTGGCCGCGAGGCGCCAGGGCACGCCGTTGCCGATCATGAAGCGGATCTTGCCGCCGGCGTCGATCGTGCCGAGATTCTCGAGCGCTATGCCGCGCGCCTCGACCGGGCCGGCCAGGGCATAACCGCCGCGGGCGAGATCGCCGCGCAGCGTCAGATCGGCGCGCAAGCCGGGGAAGCGCAGCGCCAGGTCGTCGGAGAGCAGCCGGTCACCGGTCAGCACCACGGTGCCGCGCAAGGTTCCGTTGACCAGGCGCGGGTCGGCGATCGCATTGCCGCTGACGATCCGGTCGACGCTGGCATCGAGCGGGATGGTCCAGCGGGTGCCGTCGTAAGCGATAGTCCCGCGCTCGGTAATGCCGATGAGGCGGGTGCCGCCGGCATTGAGCTCGCCGATCGACAGCTCGAGCGGCGCGGTGAGACCCTGGAACGGTCCGTCGAGCGTGACTCGGGCGACCGTGTCGTCGAGCGTGAGGCCGGGGCCGAACAGCTCGTTGTCGAGCAGGACCGCCTGCAGCGTCAGGCCGCCGAACGCGTTGTTGCCGAGATCGATCGCGCCCTCGCCGTCCAGCGCGACGCCGCTGCCGCGGACCGCGAGCGTGCCGTCGAGAACGCTGTCCTCGAGCGTGCCGACCGCCGCCAGCGAGACGACCTCGCCGAGCGCGGCCGCGGGCATTCCGGTCAGGTAGTCCTCGGGCCGGGCCTGACCGACGATCTTGTAGCGTCCCTCCCGGTTGTAGAGGCGGAACGCCGCGAGGTAAGTGCCGCCCTGATTGACGACGAACGAGCCGTTCCAGGCGTCCCAGTCGCCGTCGCCGACGACGCGGGCGCGCACGTCCTGCTCCGCCCCCATCATCGTGGCGAGGAGCCCGCCGGCGGGTGCGCGGTAGTCGAGATCGATGTTGAAGCGGTCGCCATCGGGGAAAGCGTCGACCAGCGCCCTGAGGCGGTCGCCCCCGCCGAACTCACCATTGGCGTCCAGCAGCACGCGCCCGTCGCGCACGTCGGCGCGGGCCTGGAAGTCGATCATCCGCTCGGCCCCGAGCAGCCCTTCGGCGACGCGCAGATCGTCGACGACCAGCCGGTCGACCCGAATGTCGAAGTTGGGAAGGATCGGCGCGTCGGGATCGCCCGGGAGCAGCTCGGGCGCGGCGTGGAGCGTGCCGCCGGTCAGGACCAAGTGGCGGACGTCGAGGCCGGTAAACAGGAACTTGATAGGCCGCCAGTTGAGATCGACTTCGGGCACTTCGAGGAACAGCACGTCGTTGGCGTCGCGGAACTCGACGTCGTACAATGTGGCGCTCCACAGCACCGAACCCTCGATGCGCCCGACCGACACCTGGAGCCCGGAGGCCGGCGCCACTTTGGCAATCTGCTCGACGATGAAGTTGCGGCCCGAGCCGGTGTGAAGCCAAGCGACGGCGATGGCGATGACCGCCAGCAGGGCCAGCACCGCCCCGCCGACCCAAGTCAGTGCCCGCGAGGCGGGGGAACGGCGCCGCGGCGTTTCGTTGGCCGCCGGTTCGTCGGGCGCGATAACGACATCCTCCGCCATCAGAACGACTGCCCGAGGCCGACGTAGACGCCGAACTTGGAATCGTTCGGGCCGGGGTTGAGCGGGACGCCGACGTCGATGCGCAGCGGGCCGAAGTTGGTGTGATAGCGCGCGCCGATGCCGGCGCCGATCTTGATCTCGTCGAAGCCGGGCGTCGCATCCTCACCCACGGTGCCGGCATCGATGAACGGCACGATACCGAGCGCGCCGCCGAGCAGGCCGGTGCGAATCCGCGCTTCGAGCGAGAGCTCCGTCAGCGAGCGGCCGCCGGTCGGATCGCCCAAGCTGTTGCGCGGGCCGATGCCCTTGTAGGCATAGCCGCGGACCGAGCCGCCGCCACCGGCGTAGAGCCGGCGCGACGGCGCGATGGCGGAAACCGGCGCGCCCGGGATGCTGGCGAAGCGGGCGCGCGAGGCCAGCACGATATTGTCGCTGACGGGCAAGTAGTACGCGCCCTGCACTTCGCCGCGCAGGTAGAAGCTCTCGACCCCGTTGGTGCGCGAGACCTCAGGCGAGAGACGCGAGCTGACGCGGAAGCCGCGGCGCGGGTCGAGCAGGTCGTCCGAAGTGTCGACCTGGGCAAAGAGCGGAATCGCGCCGATGAAGTAGGTCTGGCGCGGGCCGAGATTGCCGTCGGCGTCGACTTCGCGTTCGCCGGTGGCGACAAGCTCCAGCCCAACCCCCCAGCTGAACGGCTTCTGGAACAGGATCGTGCTGAGCCGCTCGTAGTTGCCGACCAGCGAGACGGTGCGAGCGTCATAAGGACCGTAGTCGATCGTGCTGGCGTAGGCGTCGACGGTGAGAATCTTGTCCCGGCCGCCGAAATTGTTCTTGCGGAACGTCACGCCGGCCAGCTGCTCGGCCGTGCCCAGAATGCCGCGCACGCGGAGCATGCCTTCGGGAGGGAACAGGTTGCGGTGCTCCCAAGCGCCTTCGACCTTGAAGCCTTCGCCGCTACCATAGCCGACTCGGCCGGCGATCGTGCGCAGCTTGGCCGGAGTCATCTCGACCGCGATGTCGACCGTGCCCGGCTCGCCTTCGACCGGCGGCGCCGCTTCGACCGGGGTGAGCGTGACGCTGTTGACCAAGCCGGTGGCGAGGATCGCGCGGCGGAAATCGAGCTCCAGGCTGCGCTGGTAGATATCGCCCGGTTCGAAACGGGCGATGCCGGCCAGGTGATCGGCCGACATGAAATCGGGCATGTTGGTGGTGACGTTGCCGAAGCGGTACTTGCCCCCCGGCGTGACCGGCATCGTCAGATCGCCTTCGATGCGATCGTGATCGATCAGCAGCTCCGGCTCCTCGATCCGCGCGAAGGGATAGCCGCTTTCGCCGATCGCCAGATCGAGATCATAGCGCTCCTCGACGATCTTGTCGGACATCAGCGGATCGCCGGGCTGAATCTCGAACACTTCGCGCAACATCGCGTAGTCAGCGCCGGCCTCGGCGAGGCGGCCCAGATCGATCGCGCCGAAACGATATTGCGAACCCGGGATGATATCGAAGCGCACTGTCGGCCGCTGGTCGGCAGTTTCCTGGCCAGGTTCGATGCTCCCGACCGAACGGAACACCAGCGCGTCATAATACCCATACACCCGCAACATGCGGTTGAGCAGATCTTCGTCGGCGCGAGACTGGGCGGCGAGGCGGGCAACGTTGCCGTCGTCATCCAGTTCTTCGACGGTGGAGAGGTCCTCGAACCGCTCGAGGAAGTCGTCGTGGTAGGGGAACAGCGCCTCTTCGCGCGGGAAGACGAGCACCAGCTCGTCGGAAATCCGCTCTTCATCGCCCAGCTCGACGGGCGGCTCGACATCCTCGAACTCGGCGAATTGGATGTCGTCTTCGGGCTCCAACGGAGCGATTTGCGGCAGCTCCTGGTTCTCCGGCCACGGCAGGTCGAGTTCGGGCAACTCGGCCACCGGAGACGACGGATCGAGCTCACCCGGCCCTTCCCCAGCGTCGGCGTCCGCCGGAACGCCCTGCGATGCCCATCCCTCGGGATTGGCCACCGCTTCGTCCGGTATCAAATCTTCGAGCGTCGGCAGCGTCTCAGTGTCCTGAGCCGCGAGCGGGGACCATATAAGAGAAGTCGACGCCGCCAGAGCGACGAGCCGGCGGCGCAATCTAGGCCAGCTTGTACTGTCGCTGTCCGCCAGGTGCCCCGTCCTTGCTTCCGCCGTTGACGCATACGGCGCCGTCACGCCGAGCTGCAGATACGGCTTCGATGAGAGCGTCTTGCTCAGCCGGAGAAAAGCGCCGCCATCCAGTGGGGCCGAGCCGTTCGAGCGGGCGGTACCGGATCTTGTACTGCATACGCTGCGCTCCATCGACCCAGTAGCCGAGGTAGACGTACGGCAGCCCTGCTTCCGCGGCGCGCCGGATATGATCGAGAATGATGTAGTTCCCAAGCCCGGTCCGCGCCTCATGTTCCGGGTCGTAGAAGCTGTAGATCAACGACAACCCGTCCCCCTGACGGTCCGTGAGGCAAGCGCCGACCAGGCGACCCTGCCCCCCGTCCACCGAGGGCTCCCTATATTCGACTACAAAGCTGGAAACGGCCGTGTGTTCCACCATGTCGGCGTAATCGATCTCATCCATAGCCGCCATTCCGCCTCCGGGGTGCCGGCTGGCGAGATAGCGCTGGAGCAAATCGAACTGTTCGGTGGTCGCCCACGGGCGGCACTCGGTGACGACGAGGTCCTCGTTCCGGCGCATCGTGCGGCGCTGGGTATTCGACGGCTCGAACTCGCCGGCGACGACTCGAACCGAAACACAGGCCTGGCAGTCGAGGCAACTCGGCCGGTAGGCGACGGTCTGGCTGCGGCGAAACCCGATGCGGCCCAGCGCATCGTTGAGTGTCTCCGCGTGCGGCCCCTTCAGCTCGGTGAAGACTTTGCGCTCGGTCTTACCTGCCAAGTACGGGCACGGTGCAGGGCTCGTCACAAAGAAGCGGGGGAATCGAACCGGCGCAGTCACGTTGCGAGCAAGCCTCTCACCCAGAAAACCCAAGCGGCATCTTTCGAACGACCGTAGGCGCCCAAGGTGCCGGAATGAAAGAGCATTAACCACTATTTCCGTGGAAGGCAGCGGATTTCGGACGCGAACGGCCCTTCAAACGTTAACCGCTCCGTTCTGGAACAGAGGGCTATCGCTTAGTTTAGCTCCACCTGGCTGACCGCGTAGCCGCGCCCCCGCAGCGCCGCGACCAGCTTGTCCAGTTGCTCGCGGTCGCGCGCCTCGCACTCAATGTCGGTGATGAGGCCTTTGGCCGGCAGGTTTGTGAAGATGCGCTGGTGATAGATCTCAAGAATGTTGACGTTGTGGGCGTCGAATTCGTGCATCACCTTGAGCAGCGCGCCCGGCCGATCCTGCAGCGAGATACGCAGGCGGGCCAAACGGCCCGAGCGGGCGAGATCGCGTAGCAGCACGTTGGCGAGGAGCCGGGTGTCGATGTTGCCGCCAGTCAAGACGATACCGACATTGCGGCCGGCGAACTTCTCCGGATATTTCATCACTGCCGCTAGGCCCGCGGCGCCGGCGCCTTCGACTACGGTCTTTTCGATCTGCAGCAGCAGCGACAGCGCGCTTTCGAGAGCATCCTCATCCACCAGCACGATGTCGTCGAGCAGATCGGCGAGGAGCCGCGAGGTGATCTTGCCCGGCTCCTTGACTGCAATGCCTTCGGCCAGCGTATCCCCGCCGCAGGGCAAGTCCTCGCTGCGTAAGTGACCGTACATCGACGGGTAAAGCTGCGCCTGCACGCCCACCAGCTGCAAATCCGGCTTCAGCGCCTTGGCCGCCACGCCCATGCCCGACGAAAGGCCGCCGCCGCCGACGGGGATGGCCAGGGTGTCGATCTCAGGCGCGTCCTCCAACATCTCCAGGGCGACCGTGCCCTGCCCCGCCGCGACCGCCAGGTCGTCGAACGGCGGGACGAAGGTTAGCCCCAGCTGCTTTTCCATGCTCAGCGCGTAGGCGAGCGCTTCGTCGAAAGTCTCACCCTCGAGCACCACGGTCCCGCCGACGGCTTCGGTCTGCATGACCTTCACCACCGGGGTGGTGCGCGGCATGACGATTGTCACAGGCACACCGAGGCGGGTTCCGTGGTAGGACAGGCCTTGCGCGTGATTGCCCGCCGAGGCGGCGATCACGCCGCGCTTGCGCTGCTCTTCGTCCATCAGCAGCAGCGCGTTGAGGGCACCGCGTTCCTTGTAGGCCGCGGTGAATTGCAGGTTTTCGAACTTCAACCAGATCTTGGCGCCGGTAAGCTGCGACAGGGTCCTGCTATGCATCGTCGGCGTGCGAACGACCGCACCCGCGATCCGCTCCGCCGCCGCGCGCACGTCCGCGACATCGAGAGTCGATTCCTGCTCGCTCACTTCGATCGTTCCCATCCCCGTCATAGGGCGCGCGCCGTAAACGAAAAGCGCCGCCAAGGGAAACGCCGCTGCAGCAACGATTGCTTTGAGCCGCGCAAGGCGCCAGTTGAGCCCGCATGACAGAAGCCAAGCGCATCGCTTTCCTCGGCCTGGGCGTAATGGGTGCCCCGATGGCCGGTCACTTGGCCCGGGCCGGGCACCGGGTCACGGTTTACAACCGCACCGCCGCCAAAGCCGAAGCCTGGGTCGAGCGACACGCCGGCGAAGGGCTGAAGGTCACAGCGGCGGCCACTCCGCGAGATGCGGCCGAAGGACAGGACGCGGTGCTGGCCTGCGTCGGAAACGACGCCGACCTGGCGGAAGTAGTCCTGGGGGACGCGGGCGCGCTGAGTTCGATGGCGCCTGGTGCGCTGTTCGTCGATCACACCACCGTTTCGCCCGCCATTGCGCGGAAGATTGCGCAGGAAGCCGAGCGTGCGGGGGTGCTGTCGCTCGACGCTCCGGTTTCCGGCGGCCAATCGGGAGCCGAAAGCGGCAAGCTTTCGATCATGTGCGGCGGGAGCGCCGAGGCGATGGAACGCGCGCAGCCGCTGCTGGAAGCTTACGCCGCGCGCATCGTCCACATCGGCGCGGCCGGCACGGGGCAGGCGGCGAAGGCTGTCAACCAGATCTGCATCGCCGGAACGCTCGCTGGCCTATCGGAGGCGATCCGATTTGCGCAGGCGGCCGGCCTAGACCTGGACCGGGTGCTGCAAGCGGTCTCCGGCGGCGCCGCCCAGAGCTGGCAGATGGAGAACCGCTGGACCACGATGGCCGCGGGCGAGTTCGACTTCGGCTTTGCCATCGATTGGATGCGCAAGGACCTGGCGATCGCCCTGGCCGAAGCGCACGCGCGGGGGCTGGAGCTGCCGGTGACGCAATCGGTCGACGGCTATTACGCCAAAGTACAAGCGATGGACGGCGGGCGGCAGGATACCAGCGCACTGATCCGCCACCTGCCGGAGATCGGCGCATGAAGGCGCGCTGGCTTGCCGCCGCGGCACTGCTGTTCTCCAGCCCCACTCTCGCCGACACGTTGATCGACAACGTCAACGGCATCTCGGTCGATCGCAACGGCACGGTCACCCGCTTCGAAGCGATCCTGATCGACGATGAGGGCAAAGTGCGGGAGATCGTGCCCCGGGGCGAGCGTGCTCCGCGCGCCGACTACCGCGAGGACGCGCGAGGCCGCACTGTCATCCCAGGCATCATCGATTCGCACGTTCACGTAATGGGCCTAGGGCTAGGCCTGCTGACAGTGGACCTGTCGGATACGCGGAGCCTGGCCGAAGCGCAGCAGAAAATCGGCGACTACGCGGCCGCCAATCCCGAACGACCGTGGATCGTGGGGCGGGGTTGGAACCAGGAGGCCTGGAGCCTGGGCCGGTTTCCCACCGCTGCGGAGCTCGATGCGGTGGTGGCCGACCGGCCGGTCTGGCTCGAGCGGGTGGATGGACACGCCGGCTGGGCCAATACCGCAGCGCTGACGCTCGCTGGGGTCACCGCCACTACGGCCGACCCGGCCGGAGGGCGTATCGAGCGACTGGCGGGCGGGCGCGATCCCTCGGGCGTGTTGGTGGACGCAGCGATGGCGCTGGTCGCTTCCCACGTTCCGCCGCCGCGGGCCACCGACCGCGATGTCGCGCTGCACGAAGCGCAGGAACTGCTGGTCCGAAGCGGGGTCACCGCGGTGGCCGACATGGGCACCTCGATCGACGACTGGATGACGTTCCGCCGGGCGGGCGACGAGGGCCGGCTGCGGGTGCGCATCATGGCCTATGCGACGAGCGTGCCGGAGATGACGCTGATCGGCGGCACGGGGCCGACGCAGTGGCTCTATGACGACCGCCTGCGGCTGAACGGCCTCAAGCTTTCGCTGGACGGGGCGCTCGGCTCGCGAGGCGCGCTGCTCAAGGCGCCTTATGCCGACGATGCCGGCAACCGCGGGCTCACGCTGATGAATGGCACGCAGCTGCGCAACAACATGAGCCGGGCGGCGATGGAGGGCTATCAGGTCGCCATCCATGCCATCGGCGACGCGGCCAATGCGGAAGCGCTCGACGCGATCGACGAGCTGTCGGGCGATTACCGCGGCGACAGGCGATGGCGCATCGAACATGCGCAAGTGGTGGATTCCGCCGACCTCACTCGGTTCGGCCGGCACGGTGTGATCGCGTCGATGCAGCCGGTGCACCAAACGTCGGACCGGCTGATGGCCGAAGCCCGGCTGGGTCCCGACCGCTTGGCCGGGGCTTATGCGTGGCGCGCGATCGACGATGCCGGAGCCAGCATTGCCTTCGGCTCGGACGCGCCAGTCGAGGCACCGGATCCCTTCGCCGGGCTCGCCGCCGCGGTCAGCCGCGAAGATGCTAGCGGTCAGCCCTCGGGCGGCTGGCAGCCGGAGCAGAAGCTATCCATCGCCGAAGCCCTGGCAGCCTATACGGCCGGTGCGGCCTGGGCGGGCTTTGCCGAGGGCCGTTTCGGTCGCTTGGCACCGGGCGAGCGTGCCGATTTCATCGTGCTCGACGCCGATCCCCTCGATGCCGACGCCGCCGAACTGCGGCGCATCCGCGTGCTCGAAACCTGGATCGGCGGGCGCAAGGTCTATGAGGCAAGCCCGGGCCGCGGCAGCCGGCGGGCCGACGCCCCCGGGCGCTAAGCGCTAGCTTCCGGCGGTGACGACTGCTCATCGGCAGCTGCGGCGGCCGCCTCATCCGCGACCTTGCTGACCGGACGCATCAGCAGCAGCGAAATCTCGAACAGCAGGATCAGTGGAAGTGCCAGCAGCAACTGTGAACCGATGTCGGGCGGTGTAATCACGGCGGCGACGATGAAGATGCCGACGATCACGTAGCGGCGCCCGCTGGCGAGTTGTTCGCGCGAGACGATGCCGGCGCGGTTCAGCAGCAGCAGCAGGACGGGCAGCAAGAAGCTTATGCCGAACGCAATGATGAAGTGCATCACCAGATCGAGGTAGTCGCCGATCGCGGGCAGCGCTTCCTGCGTCAGGCCCGCGGTTTCACCTTCGAAGCCCAGGAACCAGGTGAAAGCAGTCGGCATGACGACGAAGTAGGCGAGCGAAGCTCCCATCGCGAACAGCACCGGCGTAGCAATTAGAAACGGCAGGAACGCCCTCTTCTCGCGAGCATAGAGCCCTGGTGCGACGAAGGCCCAAAGCTGGTTGGCGATGACCGGAAAGCTGATCAGGAACGCGGCGAACAGCGCCACTTTGATCTCGACGAAGAACGCTTCGTAGAGCTTGGTGTAGATCAGGCGCCCTTCGCCCTCCCCGAACGCGGTGGCGAGGGGCCGGACGAGAACTTCGAAGATGTCGTCCGCGAAGAACAGGCAGCCGACGAAGGACACCGCCAGCATGATCACGCATCGCACCAGCCGGGTGCGCAACTCGATCAGGTGGTCGAGTAGCGGCGCCTGCGATTCGTCGATGTCCTTGACGCGAAATGGCAGGCTCATGACGGCTTGCTGCTTTCGCTAACCGACGGGGCCGGCGGCTCGGCCTCTGCCGGCTCGGTCGCGCGCGCCTCGGCCGAAGCAGGTGGCGGCGTGACCGGACCGGCCGGATAGGCTCCGGTCTGCTCCATTCCAGGCGGCGCGCCCTCGGGATGCTCGCGCATGATCTTTTCGTTCTGCTCGCGCCACTTCTTCTCCATCTCCTCCATCTCGGCCTCGCGGATCATCGTATCGAGGCCGGCGCGGAAATGACCGGAGACTTTTCGGATCTTGCCGATCCACCGGCCCGCGGTGCGCAGCGCCAGCGGCAAGTCTTTCGGGCCGATCACGATCACCGCCACGATGACGATGAGCAGGAGTTCGGCCGAGCCGATGTCAAACATGGGCGGGGCCCGAAATCAGAAGGTCAGCGCGCGCTGGTGTCGCTCGCCGACTGGGGATTGGCGGCGGCTTCGGAAGCGGGCTTAGCCTCGTGGCTGGGGCCTTCGATCCGCTGCGGCGGCGCAGCCGGCTTGTCGTCGTCATTGAGGCCTTGGCGGAAGCTTTTCACGCCTTTGCCGAAATCGCCCATCATTTCGCTGATCCGGCCGCGGCCGAACAGCACGAGGATCACCAGTGCGATGATCAGGATCTGGAACGGTCCGATATTCACGGGAACTCTCCGAATGGCTTTGCGGAGAGTCTAGGCGCTTTCATCCCCGTTTACCAGCGGAGCCGACGCCTCATCCGATTCGTCGGCTGTCTGGCCGAGAAGGTCTTCGTAGGCTTCGTCGACCGGATCGAGCAGGCCCGCGGCCTTGAGCTCCTCAAGGCCGGGCAAGTCCTTGCGGCTCGCCAGGCCGAAGTGGCTGAGGAACTCGGGGGTCGTGGCGTAGATCACCGGGCGCCCCGGAACTTCCCGCCGACCCGCGACGCGGACCCAGCCGGCTTCCATCAGCACGTCGAGCGTGCCGGAACTGGTCTGCACACCGCGGATCGCCTCGATCTCGGCGCGGCTGACGGGCTCCTGATAGGCGACGATCGCCAGGACTTCAGTGGCGGCACGGCTGAGCTTGCGGACGTGCTCGCGTTCGCGGCGCAGCAAGTGGGCGAGGTCGGGGGCGGTCTGGAATTGCCAGCGCCCGCCCCGGTACACCAGTCGCACCCCGCGATCGCGATAATGCTCCTCCAGCTCGCGCAAGGCGGAGCGGACATCAGCGCCGCCGAGATGAGTGGTGAGAGCCTCGGCGCTCATCGGCTCCTCCGCCGCGAAGAGAGTCGCTTCCACCGCCCGGACGAGATCGTCGGGCGTTTCCATCACCGGGCAGCCTTTGCATCGCGCCCGCCGAGTGAACCCAGGCGGCGCAAATGGAGCGGGCCAAAGATTTCCTCCTGCCGGATTTCGGCCTTGCCAAGCCGCGCCAGCTCCAGCGCGGCAACGAAGCTGGACGCGAGCGCGGAGCGGCGGAGGCGTGGCTCCGCCTGGACAGGGAGGAAATCGCGCAATTCGACCCAATCGAGCTTCACGCCGAGCAGAGCCGAAACGCGGTCGAGCGCTGAGTCGAGCGTCATGACCGGCCGCTCGCGCACCATGTGCACGACCGGCTCGCTGCGCGCTCTGACGATCGCATATGCCGAAACGAGCGAATACCAATCGCACTGCCAGGCGTTCTTTCGGTCGATACGCAGGCCTTCAGGAGCGCCGCGCAGAAACACGTCGCGGCCAATCCGGTCCCGCGCCAGGAGCCGCGCTGCCGCCTCGCGCATGGCGCTCAGCCGCTGAAGGCGTAGCTGCAACCGCAAGGCGAGCTCGTCGGGGCTCGGATCCTCTTGCTCTTCCTTCGGCAGCAGCAGCGCGGACTTGAGATAGGCAAGCCATGCGGCCATCACCAGGTAATCGGCGGCCATCTCCAGCTTCAAAGCTTCGGCCTGCTCGATGTAGGCGATATACTGATCGACGAGCGCGAGGATGGAGATAGCCTTGAGGTCGACCTTCTGCCGCCGTGCCAGATCGAGCAGGAGGTCCAGTGGTCCTTCCCACCCATCGAGCTCCAGATAGAGCGCGGTGGCAGCGACCGGCGCTGTGCCGGCGCTCTCCCATTCGTCCCCCTCGTCGCCAGGCGGATCGAACAGCAGGCCGTCCTCGGTCACGCGAGATTCCTGGCGAGGTCGAGCAAGGCGTCGCGCGTGGCGATGAGCTGGCGGCGATCGAACTCGGCGCTGCCTTGGGTAATCGTCAGCGCATGCTCCAGCCGGCGCGCGGTGACCTCGGACATGGCCGGCAATCGCCCGGCGATGCCGAGCATGTCGTCCATTTTCGCCCAGCAGTTGAGCACCAAGTCGCAGCCCGCCGCGACGGCTCGCTCAGCACGGTCGGGCACGGAGCCCGATAACGCTTCCATGTCGATGTCGTCGGTGAGCAAAAGACCGTCAAAGCCGATCCTCTGGCGGATCACCTGATTGACGACAAACGGAGAAAGCGTGCCCGGATTATCTGCGTCCCAGGCGGTGTAGCGCACGTGCGCGGTCATCCCGATGGGTGCCTGGTTGAGTGTGCGGAACGGCTGCAGATCAGTTGCGAGCTCTGCGTCGCTGGCCTCGACCGTTGGCAGTTCCTTGTGGCTGTCGGCGCAAGCCCTGCCATGTCCGGGCATGTGCTTGATGCACCCCGCCACCCCGGCGCGAGCGAGGCCGTCGAGCACCGCCCGCCCCAGCGCCGCCACCTGCATCGGCTCGGTACCCAGCGCTCGGTCGCCGATCACGTCGTGGGCTCCGGGCTGCCGCACGTCGAGCAACGGCGTGTAATCGACCGAGATGCCGACCTCGGCCAAGTCATGACCTAGCGCTTGGCCGTTTGCCCGCGCCGCCTCGATCGCACTCGCGGGGGCAACCTGCCAAAGCTTCGCGAACGCCTCGCCCGGCGGGAACGTGTCCCATTCGGGCGGCTTCATCCGCGCCACACGGCCGCCTTCCTGATCGATCGAGATCAGCAGCCGCTCACGCCCGTGGATCGCGCGCAGCGCATCGGTAAGAGCCCGCAGCTGCGCCCGGTCCTGCACATTGCGCCCGAACAGGATGTAACCAGCCGGATCAGCCTCGCGGAAGAACGCGCGCTCATCCGCCGTGAGGGCCAGACCGGAAAGACCGAAAATCGCGGGCGTCATGTCCCAAGATTCGCAGGAATACGGCAACGCGGCAAGCTTGGGCGCGGGCGCCGGTGTGGACAGCCCGCTGCCGAACCCCGCCGCCTGCTATCGGATTAAGTACCCGGCCACCCGCCAACTCGCACCTTCTCGGACCAAGATCGCCGTTTCCACCACCTCGCGTTCCGCGAAGCGAGTTTGGAACTCGATGAGCTGGTATTCACCGGCGGGCGCGCCCGGCAAAGCGTTGGTTGGCGTTGCGCTGCGCAGGACTCGGGCCACGACGGCCCCCAACGGCTCACGAACGGGAGTGACGGCAGCAGCAAATTGCTCCGCGGACGCCTGCGACTTGAATATGGCTGCGGCCGTCTGCCAGCTTTCGTTCCAGTTTTTCGCGTCAACGAGAGCGACCCATTCCTGAGCGGCGCTTACCGCGGCCGCCTGAGTTGGTGCGGATTGCGCACCTGCGCTCGATTCTGGTCGGGCGGTGCCCGGGTTGCTTCCCTGCGCTAGGACCGTGAGTACGGCGGCGGCGATAACAAGCGACATGATGAACATTCCTCCGGTAAGCCAGGCGAGGCGATGAGCCGCGCCCTGCCGCTTCTTGCCCATGCCTGCGGACGCTCCGGACACCCCCAAAGTGCTGTCCCCTAAAGAATTGGGGGCACCCCGCTCCACCTCGCCGAGGAGCCGTGCCGCCTCACGGCTGCTGGATACGCCGAGCTTGCGGCGGGCGTCGCGGAGGCGCTCGTTGATGGTGTGAACCGATAGGCCCAGTTCGTTGGCGATCGACTTGGCATCGTGGCCGCCGAGCAGGAGCCGCAATGTCTCCTTCTCGCGTTCGCTGAGCGCCGATAGCCCCGCATTCATCTTGCGTAGTCCCTCCCGGCGAGGGCTATGCCACCCTAGCCGGCGCTTTTCACGCGGAAACGGGAGCGGCTAGCGCTTGACCTGGCAGTCGCCGCCCTCGGACTTGATCGTCCGGCAGAGAGTCTCTGCTTCGGCGACCGAGCCGGCGAGAGCCTGGAGACGGTAAATCGTGCCGCTGTCGACGGTGCCCTGGACGATGCGGCGGTTGCGGCCTTGTAGCGCCTCGATGCGGCCGGCCAGCGTCGACCAGCCGGCCTCGGCCTGTTCTCGGGTGGAGTAGGCGCCGACCTGGACGCCGATGGCACCGGCATTGGTGTCTGGCTCGCCGGTTTCGGCCTGTTCGCGATCGATGCTCGGGGCCGGCGCGGAGACGCTGCCGGCGATTCGGCCTTCCACTCTGTTGCCTTCGGCCACTTCGAAGCTGGTTTCGCCGGTGCCCGCAACCTCGCGGCCGCCGGGATTATCAGGGCGGACCTTGTAGGGCTCGTCAGGGGCTTCGATCGTGCTGCCGTCGGCGACCAGGTCTCCCCGGCCGCGATCGCTGGTGAACCACAGCACTGCGCCGATGATCAGGATCAGCGCCAACACGCTGACCGCACCGAAAGCGACGATCCGGCCGGTATCGACCGCCGGCTCCTCATAGTCGTCGTCGGACTCGAGCCACGGCAGACGTTCTTCCTCGTCGGCGAGCGTCAGCTGCTCTTCCGCGTCGATCGTATCGTCATCCGCCAGATCACCCGGCTCTGTGCCGTGCCCCGTCACCGGCTTAGCCATGTTAAAGCTCCTCGACGGCCTCCACCCCCAGTATGGCCAGGCCGTTGCGGATTACCTGCCCGATCTGCGCGGCGAGGAAAAGTCTCGCGGCGGTGAGCTCGGCGTCATGTGCCAGGATGATGCGCTTTTCGGGATCGTCGTTGCCCATGTTCCAGAAGGCATGGAAGCTGGCGGCGAGCTCGTAGAGGTAGAATGCGATGCGGTGCGGCTCGCGCGCCTTGGCGGCCGCTTCGACTTCGCGCGGGAACTGCGCGGCGATTTTGACCAGCTCGAGCTCGTCCGGACCGAGCAAATGAAGCGCTTGATTTGAGGGCTGAACACCCTGCTCGAGTGCTTTGCGCAGTGTCGAACGGATGCGAGCGTGCGCATACTGGACGTAGAAGACCGGATTGTCCTTCGACGCTTCGACGACTTTGGCAAAATCGAAGTCCATCTGGGCTTCGGGCTTGCGGGTCAGCATGGTGAAACGGACGACGTCCTTGCCCACTTCGCGCACCACGTCGGCGAGCGTGACGAACGTGCCGGCGCGCTTGGACATCTTCACCGGTTCGCCGCCGCGGAGGAGCTGGACCATCTGCACCAGCTTGACGTCGAACGGGATCGAGCGGCCCTGCCCTTCGCTGAGCGCCGCGACCGCCGCCTTGATGCGCTTGACCGTGCCGGCGTGATCGGCGCCCCAGATGTCGATCAGCTCGTCGGCGTTTTCCGCCTTCTGCATGTGGTAGGCGAGATCGGCGCCGAAGTAGGTCCAGTTCCCGTCGCTCTTGCGCAAAGGCCGGTCCTGGTCGTCGCCGTAGCGAGTGGCGCGGAAGAGCGGCAGCTCGACCGGCTCCCAGTCCTCGGGCGTCTTGCCCTTGGGCGCTTCGAGGATGCCGTCGTAGACCAGGCCCTGCTCGCGCAGCCAGGCTTCGGCCGCCTCGGGCTTGCCGGCGCCCTGCAGCTCCGCCTCCGACGAGAACACGTCGTGGTGGATGCCGAGGAGTGCGAGATCCTCGCGGATCATCTCCATCATCGCCGCGACCGTGCGGTGGCGGAACAGGTCGAGCCACTCGCTCTCCGGCGCGGTGACGTAAGCCGGGCCGAACTCCTGCGCCAGCCGCTGGCCGACGGGCACGAGGTAGTCGCCGGGATAGAGGCCCTGCGGGATCTCGCCGATGTCCTCGCCGAGCGCCTCGCGGTAACGCAAGTGCGCGGAGCGCGCGAGCGTCTGCACCTGCGCGCCGGCGTCGTTGATGTAGTATTCGCGCAGCACCGTGTGGCCAGCGAACTCGAGCAGAGCGGCCAGCGCATCGCCGACGACGGCGCCGCGGCAGTGCCCCATGTGCATCGGGCCGGTCGGGTTGGCCGAGACGTACTCGATGTTGACCGTGCGCCCCGAGCCGATCGCCGAGCGGCCGTAGTCGGCGGCCAGCGCGGCAATCGCCTGAAGCTCTGCCACCCAGACATCCGGAGCGAGACGCAAGTTGATGAAGCCCGGCCCGGCGATTTCCGCGCTGGTCACCGCGGCGTCACTGGACAGCTTCTCGACGATCCGCTCGGCCAGAGCGCGCGGGTTGGTCTTGGCTTCCTTGGCCAGGACCATAGCCGCATTGGTGGCAAGGTCGCCGTGCGAGGCATCGCGCGGCGGCTCGACGCTGACCGCGTGGCGGGCGGCCTGCGGAGGCAGCACCGCTTCCTTCTCCAAAGCGGCGAGCGCGGCATCGATCTTGGCCGCGAACGCGGCGTACAGAGTCCGGGAGGTGTCCATGGGCCGCGCCGTTAGCGTGTTTGCCCGGCGCGGGAAAGGACGGCTCTAACGCGTGGCGTTGTAGGCGAGCTGGTCTTCGGTGAGCTGGAAACCGATCAGCAGCTCGAAGCTGGCGCGGGCGAGAGCGGTGCGAACTTCCGGCTCGTTGAGCGGATCGATCGCGGCATCGGCTTCACCGGCGCGGCGGCGGCGGGTGATGCGCTCGCGAATGTCGGCGGGAAGCGTCGCGGCGGCGCGATCGACGACGGCACCGGCCGTGCCGCTGCCGTGCGACCGGGTCTGGCCATCGGCGAAGTTGATCGTCACGGCGCCGACACGCTTGGCGATGACGGCGTTGCCGCCGCGCACGACGGTCGAATAGTAAGGAATGGTGACGGTGCGCTGTCCCTGCGCGTTGCGGCGGTGAGCGATCACGTCGAAGGTCGCGGTCGAGTAGACTTCGCTGCCGCTGTCGTCGCACTGGCTGCGCACGTTGGTGATCGCCGCGGTAACGTCGATCGCATCGGCCGTGCGGGCGTCGGCGGGATCGAACAACGTGACGTTGCCGGTGAAGTCGGGAACCCCGACGGCCGGGCAGACGCTGCGCAGCGCGGTGATGCCCACGCCTTGTTCGACGACGATGTCGCCGGCGCGCTGACAGCCCGCAAGCGCGGCGGCGGCGACAGTGGCGGCAAGCAGCGCGTTGCGGAACGTCATCCCAAATCCTCGTCCAATTTCAGCCGCAGCCCTTAGGGCCTGTGCTTCCGACCGGCAATGGTCTGGATAGTGCGGGGGTCTGGATTGCGCAGGCGCTCCACCCTTCCACTGCCGGACCACACCCGCTAGAGGCGTGAGCATGAACGCCCCCTTTCAGCAGCCGCCCGCAGTCGAGGCCAAGCCGCCGCTGACGGTGCTGATCGCCGCGCCGAGAGGTTTTTGTGCCGGCGTCGACCGGGCGATCGAGATCGTCGAACGCGCGCTCGATCGCTATGGGG
The DNA here is from genome assembly GCA_964439725.1 of uncultured Erythrobacter sp. GTDB lineage: Bacteria > Pseudomonadota > Alphaproteobacteria > Sphingomonadales > Sphingomonadaceae > Croceibacterium_A. Next base: position 29,412 of record CAYTPY010000005.1, read on the forward strand.
CGCCGGTCTATGTGCGCCACGAGATCGTGCACAATCGCTACGTGGTCGAAAGCCTGAAGGCCAAGGGCGCGATATTCGTCGAGGAACTGGACGAAGTTCCCGACAATGTGCCGGTGGTATTCAGTGCCCACGGCGTCCCCAAGTCGGTGCCGGCCGAAGCCGAGCGGCGCGAGCTAAACTATCTCGACGCCACTTGCCCGCTGGTCAGCAAGGTCCACCGCCAGGCCGAGCGGCAGGTCGAGGCGGGGCGCCATATCATCTTCGTCGGTCATCGCGGGCACCCGGAAGCGGTCGGCACGTATGGGCAAGTGCCCGAAGGCCAGATGACGGTGATCGAGACTGTCAGCGAGATCGAAAGCCTCGAGTTCCCGGCAGACATGCCGCTGGCGTTCCTGACGCAGACCACGCTGTCGGTGGACGACACGGCCGAAATCATTGCCGCGCTGAAGGCTCGCTTTCCCGGGATCGTCGGCCCGAAAGCCGACGACATCTGCTATGCCACCTCAAACCGCCAGGCAGCGGCGAAACAAGTGGCGGCGGGCAGCGATCTCGTCCTGGTCATCGGCGCGCCCAATTCGTCGAACTCGGTTCGCCTGGTCGAAGTGGCGAAGCGGATGGGCAAGGATGCGCGGCTGATCCAGCGGGCATCGGACATCGATCCGCTGTGGCTGGAGGGTATCGAGACGCTGGGCCTGACAGCCGGCGCGTCGGCTCCCGAAGTGCTGGTGCGTGCAGTGATCGCCCGGCTGGGCGAATGGCGCCGGGTCGATGAGCAGCCGATTGTCGCGGCGGAAGAGAAGATGGTGTTCAAGCTGCCGCGGCAGCTCGCCTCGTAATCCGCGCATGGCCGTTTACACCGCGCTTTCCGCTGCCGACCTGGCCGCGCTCATCGCCGAATACGACGTCGGCGAGCTCACTTCGGCCAAGGGCATTGCCGAAGGGGTGTCCAATTCCAACTGGCTGATCGAGACGACCCTCGGCCGCTATATCCTGACGATGTACGAAGCGCGGGTCGACGCGGCCGACCTGCCGTTCTTCCTGGGATTGCTGGACCATCTTTCGGAGCGGGGCAGCCCGGTGCCGCGGACCATTCATGATCGCACCGGCGCCGCGTTCCGCAAGGTCCAGGGCAAGGCGGTCGCGCTGATCGAGTTCCTGCCGGGCGTGTCGGTCGATACGCCCACCGCGGCGCAGGCGCGGGCGGTGGGCCAGGCGCTGGCCGGAATACACCTCGACGCCGCCGATTTCCCGGGCGAGCGGGCCAACACGATGGCGTTGCCGCAGTGGCGCGCGCTGTTCGCCGATTGCGGCGAGGACGGCCTGCGCGCGATCGATCCGGAGCTTCCCGCGCTGGTCGCGTCCGAGCTGGCGCACTTGTCCGAGCACTGGCCGGCGGACCTGCCCCGCTCGGTGATCCACGCCGACCTGTTCCCCGACAACGTGCTGCTGCTGGACGACAAAGTCTGCGGGCTGATCGACTTCTATTTCGCCTGCACCGACCTGACCGCCTACGACCTCGCGGTAACGCATGCCGCCTGGAGCTTCGGCCGCGACGGGCGCTTCGATCCGGACATCGGGGCGGCGCTGCTGAGCGGATACCGGTCGCGGCGGGAACTGAGCGAAGCCGAGTGGGACGCGCTTCCGCTGCTGGCCCGCGGCGCTTCGATTCGCTTCCTGGCGACTCGCGCCTATGATTGGCTCCACACCCCGGCCGATGCGATGGTGACCCGAAAGGACCCGATGGATTTTGCCCGCCGTCTTTCGTTCTACGCGGCTAACGGCGCGCAAGCCTTCACCCGGCCGCAAAACGGCGGACCGGCCCGATGAAGCAAGTCGACATCTTCACCGACGGCGCGTGCAAGGGCAATCCGGGCCCGGGCGGCTGGGCCGCGCTGCTGCGGATGGGGCGGCACGAAAAGGAACTGAGCGGCGGCGAGCCGCACACCACCAACAACCGGATGGAGATGACAGCGGTGATCCGGGGGCTCAAGGCGCTGATCGAGCCGTGCGAGGTCACCATCCATTCCGACAGCCGCTATGTGATCGACGGCATGACCAAGTGGATCCACGGCTGGCAGAAGAAGGGCTGGGTCAACGCCAGCAAGAAGCCGGTGCGCAACGAGGACCTGTGGCACGAGCTGATCGCCGCCGCCGCGCCGCACAAGATCACCTGGGAATGGGTGAAGGGGCACGCCGGTCATCCGGAAAACGAGCGAGTGGACCGGCTCGCCTGCGCGGAGGCGGAAGCGGCGCGGGTTTGAGGAGCACGGGCTTGGCGGAACTGTCTCGTGTTCTACATGGCCGAGCGGGCCCGGGGTTCAGAGCGATTGTCGCCGTAGCTGGGCTGTTCGCAGTGATCGCGGCCGCCCCGCCGCAAGCGATTTCGCCACCGCCCGGTTCGCCTGAACGCACGGCCGTCCTCGACGCCCTGCGTCCCGCCGGCGAGGCAGAGCACGGGCTCAAGGTGCGTTTCCTCGTCCATTCCCTGCGGATCGTTCAGGGGCCGGACGCGCTGTTCGCGTACGCCTCGGTCGAGCCGGCCAATGGGGAGTTCGATCGAGGGGATTACATCCTCCAGAAGCGTGGCCATTGGCGGGTGATCTGGAGCGTCGTCGGAGGCGGTTCGAGCACCTGCCGCGATCTGTCAGCTTACTACCTTGGTGCGATCCGGCATCTAACGAAGCATGGGCTAGAACCTGACACTCTGGCCCCCGCCTTGTCGCGCGAGCACCGCCGGCTTTCCGCCTGCGACCTCGATGAGAACGAGCCCGGGGATATGGGGCCGGCCATTTAGCGACAGGTTCTAGCGCACACCAACGAGGTGAACGGAGGATCAGCGACGGGTCTCTCTGTTGTTTCTCGAGTTCTCGGGCAGACCCTCGCAGGGAACCCGCTCGTTGAAGCTCGCAATGTAGTTAGCCACGGGCTCAAGGTCCATTTCGGCCCGATACACATCGACATTCGCCTCGTCCTCAAGCGGCTGGGGGCGACGGACGCCATCGGTGCAGAGCACCTGCGTCGCGTAGCGCTGCTTCCCTGCAAGCTTGAGCATCACCCGGTCGTACAGATAGGCGTAGTTCTGCTTTGAGACTTCATCCTGTTCAACCAGAGGCTCCATCAGTCGCAAGGCTTGAAGCTGAAATAAGGGATCATGATCGGCGTGCTGGACGAGAAGCCACGCCTTACTAGATGCTTCGGCTCCTACCTCGGAGATTTTCGGCCAGCCTCTTTCGGCAATGACCGCTTTGAGCCACTTCGTGTTAGCCTCGTCTCGCCTGCTCATGGCTGCGCTGAGTCGATATTGAAAGATCGACCGCGCAATCGGACCGAGCTGAGGTGAATCTGGCTCCATGCCTAAGCCCCAGGTAAAGGCCATGCGCGCCATCTGCTCGCCGACCGTACGCGTCTCGAGTTGGCGCCTCAGGAGAGGCCCAGTCTCCCGGCTTGCATGCGGAGCCGACGCCTGTTCGGCGATGCGGAGAGCGGCAAGGAACGTGTCAGCGACCGGGCGTGCTTCAGCAAGACCTTCCTCAAACGTTGCAAACGATGACCGGTCCTGAACAAACGGCTGCCGGAAATAGAGGCAGTCACTGGCACCGACCGGCAAACGGCTAACGTCCACCTCAGGAAAGCCCGCCGCAGCGAGATCGCCCCGCAGCCTTTCCTGCGCAGAAGCAAAGCACGCGTTCGCCCATTCGTTGATCGCGCGATAAGCTTCCGTCTGCTGCGGCGTGGCGTCTTCGAACACGCCTCGCATCCAAGCGTAGTCGCCCGGATCGAAGATGCCCGCTTCCGTGACGTAGGGCTGAAGCGCGTCGGGCACAGGTGGCGGATTGGTGGCGCCGCAGAGCAGCGGCACGGCTATAGCGAGCCGAAGCATACGCAGCATCATCGTAAGTCCCCCAGCGACAAGAAGGTCATAGTCGCCGACTGAATGGAGGATTAATCGCGGTCGCGGTGGCTGCTCTGGTTCGCAACCCAGAATGACTGCTCCCCCCTTCGACGATCCCGGTATTTACCGGTCCGTATCCGACGACTGACAGACAGTTGGATCAGACAGGTGCGCCTGGGATCTCGCGTTAACTCCTAGACCGACTGGGTCCCCGCGTTCGCGGGGATGACGATAAAGGGCCATGACTTCGGGCTTCCTCAGCCGAACCGCACCGGCGAATAGAGCGCGGCATCGAGAGCTTCGGTCATCGCCTCGCGCGGCAGCCCAAGCAGCAGCTGGGCGGCGAGGCGGGCGGCGGCGGGGGCGGTTTGGATGCCGAAGCCGCCCTGCCCGGCGAACCAGAAGAAGCCCTCGCGCTGCGGATCGAAGCCGTAGACCGGCAGCCGATCGGGCGCGAAGCTGCGCAGGCCGGCCCATTTGCGCTCGGCCGCCTCGATGCGCCAGTCGACCACTTGCTGGAAGCGATCGATGGCTATCGCCACGTCGAGCTCTTCGGGGGCGGCGTCGCAGGCCGGGCTCGGCGTTTCCTCGTGCGGGCTGAGCCAGAGGCGGCCGTTCTCGGGCTTGAAGTAGAACCCGCCGTTGATGTCGAGGACCAGCGGCAAGTCGGCCGCCGGCGCCGGATCGGTGCGGAGCTGCACGATCGTGCGGCGGAGCGGCGCAATGCCGAGCGGGCGCGCCCCGGCGAGACGCGCGACCTCGTCCGCCCAGGCGCCCGCCGCATCGACCAGCACTTTGGCCCGAACTTCTCCGCTGCGGCCGAACGATAGCCGCCATCCCCCCGCTTCCCGCTCCGCCGCCTCGAGCCGGGCACCGAGTCGCAGCTCCGCTCCCGCTTGGCGGGCGAGCGCGAGGTAGTGCTGGTGGAGCGCGGCGACGTCGATGTCGGCGCAGCCGGGCTCCGCCACGGCGCGAGTCCATTGCGGCCGCAGCCCCGGCACCCGCCGTTCGATCGCGGTGCGGTCCAGCAGCTCTATGCCCACGCCCGTGCCGGTGAAGCTGGCGACGAAGGCTTCGACCGCGGCATCGTCCTGCCGCCGGGCGAGATGCAGCGCGCCGCGGGGCGAGACCATGCCGTGCTGGCGCAAGTAGGCGCCCGAGGCCAGGGTCAGCGGGACCACGGCAGGGCCGCCGTAGGATTCGGCCCAGAACGCGGCCGAGCGGCCGGTCGTGTGATAGCCCGGGAAGCTCTCGGCTTCGGCGATGAGCACGCGCGCGTGGGGGGCCAGCTCGGCGGCGAGGCTGGCCCCGGCCATGCCGGCGCCGATCACGGCGATGTCGTATGCGTCAGTCACGAGGGGGCTGGTCTTCCTGGGAGTCGCGCCCGGCATGCACAACGCCCGATCGGCTACGGCGTCAACCTTGCACGCGCGACTTGGTTAAGTGGCTAATGCCGGCTCCTCAGCCGTGGTTACTTTTTAGTAAGCCATGCGCGCTAGCACGAGCCCCGGGGGACTAGGGGTTTCGATGCTGGACAATCCGCTGATGTATGGCCTGATCGCCGCGCTCGCCGCGGCGCTGCTGGTGGCGGCGGTCACCGACCTGCGCAGCCGGCGGATCGCCAACTGGCTGACCGGCGCGATCGCGCTGGGTGCGCCGGTGTTCTGGTGGGCCAGCGATCTTCCACTGTGGGCCGACCCGTGGCTGCAGAACAGCGTGGCGATGCAGTTGCTGGTCGCGCTGGCGACTTTTGCCATTCTCGCCGTGCTGTTCGCCATCCGCGCGATGGGGGGCGGCGACGTCAAGTTGCTGACCGCGCTGGCCTTGTGGATCCCGCCGCTCCTGTTCGGGCAGCTCATCGTCGTGATGGCGCTGCTGGGCGGCGTGCTGACCGTGGTTTTCGGCGCCTGGCACGTGATGCGACGTCGCCGGGACAAGCTGGCGATTCCTTACGGGGTGGCGATCGCCATGGCCGGACTCTGGGTGCTCGGCAGCGCCTATGTGCCCGCCAATATGTTCACCGCCGGGGCATTGGGGTGAACCCGATTTTAACCACTGTGGCCCTAAGCGGTCGCAATCATTCCGCTTGGACCATTGAGAAGGCTTGATCCACCATGGACAGGAAGAAGCTGGTACTGCTGCTTGGGGCGCTGGTCATCGCGATCGGCACCGCCATGGCGGCACGGAGCATGTTCGCGGGGGCAGCCGCTCCGCAAGTCCACGCCGTCGCGGCGCCGGCGGAGGACGGGCCCAAAGTGCTCGTCGCCAAGCGCGCGCTTCCGGTCGGCACGATCCTGACCGCCGACGCGGTCGGCTATCAGCTGTGGCCGAAGGAAATGGTCCAGGACGCCTATTTCATCGACGGTGAAGCGGACATGCAGTCGCTGCTCGGCACGGTGGTGCGCCATGCCGTCACGGCCGGCGAGCCGGTGACGCAAGGATCGCTGGTCAGCCCCGGCGACCGCGGCTTCCTGGCCGCGGCGCTCGGAGCGGGCATGCGGGCGGTGACCATCTCGGTTTCCGACAAGACCGGCGTCGCGGGCTTCGTCTTCCCTGGCGATCACGTGGACATCATGCTGACGCAGGAAGTCTCCGGCGACGAAGGCGCAGCCCTGAAGACCACCGAGACGATCCTGCGCAACCTGCGGGTGCTCGCCACCGACCAGTCGACCGAGACCACGACCAACGACCAGGGCAAGACCGAGGTCAGCGAGTTCCGCACCGTCACGCTCGAAGTGACGCCGCGCATTGCCGAGAAGATTGCGGTCGCGGACACGATCGGCACGCTCAGCCTGGCGCTGCGCTCGATCGCCGACAACCAGACCGAGCTCGAGCGCGCGGTTGCCTCGGGCGCGGTCGAACTGCCCGCGAACGTCTCCAAGAAGGACGAGGAAAGGCTGCTGCGCGCCGCGCTGAGCCGGCCGCAAGAGGGTGGATCGACTTTCGTCACCGGCGGCGACGTCTCGCGCTTCCAGCGCAGCACGATGCCGCGGGCCAGCGCTCCGACGCCGGTCGTGGTCGAGAACGGCACGGCTGTCGCGGCGCCGACGGCTCCCCAAGGTCCGACGGTGCGGGTGACCCGCGGCAAGGAGACCTCGGTCGAGCCCGTAGGCCGCGGCGCCGGCGCCCTGCTGGATCGCCAAGGCCAGGCCATGGGCGCGGGAGCGCGCACCGCGCCGCTCGGCCTCAGCACGCTGCGCTGATCCGATGATGACCGCTCGAGAAGCCAAGCGCCACACGATGGCCAACGAAATGAAAGCAAGGGGCACGTCGATGCATAGCCGCCTTCTGAAGTCCGTGCTGATTGCCGCCTGCGCGATGGCGCCGCTGGCCGCAGCGCCTCTCGCTCCCGCTGTCGCCCAGTCGGTGGTCAGCCCCGCCCAGGACATCGTCCTGTCGATCGGGCGCGGCCAACTGGTTACCGTCCCGGGCAACATGGCCGATATCTTCGTCGCCAACGAAGGCATCGCCGATGTCCAGGTGAAATCGCAGCGCCAGCTCTACGTGTTCGGCAAGGCCGGGGGCGAGACAACCGTCTATGCCAGCAACCCGAGCGGCGACATCATCTGGTCCGCGAACGTCCGGGTCGGATCGAACATCGACAGCATCGACCAGATGCTGGCGCTGGCCATGCCCGAGGCAGACATTCGCGTCGCCACCATGGGCGCCAACACCGTGCTGCTGACCGGCACCGTGGCGGCCCCGGAAGACGCCGCCGAGGCAGACCGGTTGGTCGCGGCCTTCGTCGGCGAGGAGACCAACGTGGTTTCGCGCTTGCGCATGGCCACGCCGCTGCAGATCAACCTGCGGGTCCGCTTCGCGGAAGTGAACCGTTCGCTGGTGCGCACTCTCGGCACCAACCTCACCACGATCGACGGCACCGGCGGGTTCCGCTTCGGCATCGGACGGGGCCGGGCCCTGGCCCCGGGGCAGACCTGGAGCCCGCAAGGCCCGATCGCGGTCGGCCCAGGCGCCGGCCAGGTCAGCACCCTGCTCCCCGGCGGGACAGAGATCACCGGACCGGCCGTGCCGACAGTCGACAGCCGCGGCACCACGATCGGCGGACTCGGCCGGTTCCTCGGCCTCGATATCCTTGGCGCTCTCGATCTCGCGGAATCGCAAGGTCTGGTGACCACCCTCTCGGAACCGAACCTGACCGCGCTGTCGGGTGAAGTGGCCGAGTTCCTGGCGGGCGGCGAGTTCCCGATCCCCGTCCCCGGTAGGGATGGCGAGATCACGATCGAGTACAAGAAGTATGGCGTCTCGCTGGCTTACGCTCCGACGGTTCTGGCAAACGGCCGCATCTCGATGCGCGTCCGTCCCGAGGTCTCGGAGCTGACCAACCAGGGTGCCGTGACGCTCAACAGCATCCAGATCCCCGCGCTGACGGTGCGCCGCGCCGAGACGACGGTGGAACTGGGGTCGGGCCAAAGCTTCATGATCGCCGGCCTGCTCAGCAACAGCGCTCAGAACACCATCGACAAGGCGCCTGGCGCCGGGGACATTCCGATCCTGGGCAACCTGTTCCGATCGACCGAGTTCCGCAAGGGCCAGACCGAATTGGTCATCGTCGTGACGCCCTATCTGGTGAAGCCGGTCAACGACAGCGACATCGTGCTGCCGACCGACGGGTTCCGCGCGGCAACGGCAGGCGAGCAGTTCTTCGGCAACCTCGAGAGCGGCACGCCCACCGGCGAGCGCCGCCCGATGCCGCGCGCGGGCGAGGACGCGCCGCTGCCGGAAGTCAGCACGGCCGAACCGACCGGCAGCCCGCTGGTTGCCGACAACCGGCGCCCGCGCAGCGGTGAGCAGCGCGCCGAAGCTGTCGCACCCGGCTTCAGCCTCAAGTGAGAAAGGTGATCAGGATGCCCATTCGCAAGAACACCGCGGTCACCGCCGCCCTGGCGCTCTCCCTGGGGCTGGCCCTGGCGGGTTGCGGCGACACTCCCAACAATCGCACGCTTTACAGCGTCAAGCAGCCGGTGGTGGAGCGCAGCAACTTCACGCTCGATCTCGCCGGCAGCGCCAGCGGTCTGCCGGTGCCCGAGCAACAACGCCTGGCCGAGTGGTTCGAAACGATGAACCTGCGCTATGGCGATCGCATCGCTATCGATAGTGCGCTGTCCGGAGCCCCGGTTCGCGCGGACGTTGCCGCTATCGCTGCCCGCCACGGCCTGCTGCTGAGTGACGGCGCACCGGTCACCACGGGTCATATCGAGCCTGGCATGGTCCGCGTGGTGGTCACCCGCTCCCGCGCCTACGTGCCTGGCTGCCCCGACTGGTCCGACAACTACGCCAGCAATCTCGAGAACGCGACGTCCGACAACTACGGCTGCGCGGTCAACAGCAACCTGGCCGCAATGATCGCAGATCCGGAGCACCTGCTGAAGGGCGCCGAAGGCAGCGGCGAGACCGTGGTGATGAGCTCGACCAAAGCGATCCAGAGCTATCGCGAGCAAGCGCCGACCGGTGCCGAGGGGCTTCCGGCCGTCAGCTCGCAATCCGCAGGAGGGAACTGACCGATGAACGCGCCTTGGAAACCCGGTCCCCTGGGCAATCGTGATCCGTTCGCCGCGTTCATTTGCGACGAAGCTGCGCTCGACGTCCTGCGCCCGGTCGTCATCGAGATGGGCTGGCAGCCAGAGAAGTGCAACAAGGGCGGCCTGCGCAACGCGGTCCAGTCGCTCTCGATCTCGGCCAGCCCGGCCATCCTGATGGTCGACCTGTCGGAAAGTGGCGATCCGCTCAACGACATCAACGCTCTGGCCGAGGTTTGCGAACCGGGAACCGTGGTGGTCGCCGTAGGACAGGTCAACGATGTGCGGCTTTACCGCGATTTGCTGGCCAGCGGAATCCACGACTACTTGCTCAAACCGCTGTCCGCGAGCCAGTTGCGCGACGCGCTGACCCAGGCGCAGGCCGTGTTCATGGCGCCGCGCAGCAGCGACGGTGAGTCCGTCAAGAAGCACGTCGCCACCGCCATCGTAGGCACGCGCGGCGGCGTCGGCGCTTCAACGCTCGCGACGTCGCTGGCGTGGCTGTTCAGCAGCGACCACAAGCTGCCCACGGCATTGCTCGACCTCGACATCCACTTTGGAACCGGGGCTTTGGCTCTCGACCTCGAGCCTGGCCGCGGCCTGACCGACGCGATCGAGAACCCCGCCCGCATCGACGGGCTGTTCATCGAGCGCGCCATGATCAGGGCGAACGATCACTTGTCCATCCTGTCGGCCGAGGCGCCGATCAGCTCGCCGCTGCTGACCGATGGCGCCGCCTTCGTACAGCTCGAGGAAGAGTTCCGGCAAGCCTTCGAGATGACGGTCGTCGACCTGCCCCGGAACATGCTGATCAACTTTCCGCATCTTCTGACCGAAGTGAACGTGGTGGCATTGGTGTCGGAGATGACCCTGGCTTCGGCGCGCGACACGATCCGTATCCTGTCCTGGCTGAAGACGAACGCCCCCGGAGCCACGCCCCTGATCGTGGCGAACAAGGTTCAGCCGGGCATGACCGAGATCAGCAAAGCCGATTTCGAGTCCTCCATCGAGCGCAAGATCAATTTCACCGTTCCGTTCGACCTGAAGGCGGCCAGCAACGCAGCCAAGCTTGGGCAAACGTTCGCAGACGCCAATCGTTCGGCCAAAGCCGGCCAGGTCATGCGCGATATTGCCAAGGCCATCGTTGGAGTGGGCGATGACGATGGCGCCGCGCTCGAACAAACCGGCGCCGGCACTTCGCTGCTGGGCAAGCTCGATCTCAAGGCGCTTCTGTCGAAGAAAGACAAGCGCAAGTCGGCAGCGAACGCCGCGCTGGCGGAATGACGCGCCACGTCCGGGAGGCGCGCTTCCCGCGGCGGCATGCTCGACCAATAGGATAGGTAACGACCCGCTATGAGCATCATCCAGCCAATAATGGTCGCCTCGGGGCTGATGGCGCTGATGATCCTCGGCTATCTGGCGCTCAGCGGGAAGTCGCCCGCCAAGGAAAGCCAACGCCGCCTGGCGTCGGTTCGCTATCGCTATTCCGAGAACGCGGTCGACCGCGTCGAATCCCAACTGCGCAAAGCCATTGCAGCACGCAAGCCCAAGCTCCACCGCGTCGCCGGATCGCAGTCGCGGTCCGAAGCGCTCGCTCTTCGGCTGGCGCGGTCTGGCAAGAGCTGGACCATCAGCCAGTATCTCTATGCTTCGCTCGGCATCGGGGTGGCGGTGGCCGCCATCCTGTACCTGCGCAGCGGCGCTGCCGTGCTGTCGCTTGCTGTCGGTCTTTTCGCAGGCGCGGGGATCCCGCACCTGGCCGTGAATTTCCTGATCAAGCGACGCACCAACGCGTTCAACGCGAAGTTTGCCGACGGCATCGAACTTCTGGTTCGCGGTCTGCGTGCGGGTCTGCCGGTGGCCGAAACCCTCGGAGTGGTCGCGCAAGAAATTCCCGGCCCCGTTGGCGAGGAATTCCGCACCGCCGTGGAGCGTATGAAAATCGGCCGGACGATGGAAGAATCGCTCCAGATCACGGCCGACAAGCTCGGCACTCCGGAATTCCAGTTCTTCGTCATCACCTTGGCGATCCAGCGGGAGACCGGTGGCAACCTGGCCGAGACGCTGTCCAATCTGGCGGACGTGCTGCGCAAGCGTGGCCAGATGAAGCTCAAGATCAAGGCCATGAGCTCGGAGTCGAAAGCGTCAGCCTATATCGTGGGCGCCCTCCCCTTCATCGTCTTCGCGATGATCTGGTGGATCAACCCCGAATACGTCGGCGGGTTTTTCGTCGATGACCGCCTGATCGTCACCGGCCTTGGCGGCCTGGTGTGGATGAGCATCGGCGTCTTCATCATGGCCAAGATGGTCAGCTTCGAGATCTGAGCGGGAAACGGACAAAGCCATGATCAACCCGCCCTCCGGACCCACGCTCCTCGGCGTCGACCTGATCGCTGCAGGCTCGGCCCTTGCCGGAATTGCCGCGGCCGCGATGGTTTACGCCATCTACACCGCCGTCAGCGTGCGCGACCCGATGGCGAAACGGGTCAAGTCGCTCAACGCCCGGCGCGACGAATTGAAAAGCGGGATCGTCTCCGCGCATGGCAAGAAGCGCCAGAGCGTACTGCGGCGCTCGGACACGACCGAGAAGATGAAAGAGCGCCTGGAGGGAATGAAGGTCCTCCAGGAGAGCCAGGTCAAAGTCATTCAGCAGAAGCTGGCGCATGCGGGCATTCGCAACAAGGAGCTGGCGGTCGTCGTCATCTTCGCGCGCATGGTGCTGCCGGCGGTGCTGGGGTTCCTTGGCGTCGTGGCGCTCTATTGGGCCGAGATGTTCCCCGACTGGGGCAGCTTCAAGCGCTTCATGGCTTTCGCTGCGCTCGTGATCGGCGGCTACAAGGGGCCGGAGATCTTCCTGAGCAACAAGGCGAAGAAGCGCACCGATGCGATCCGCAAGGGACTGCCTGACGCGCTCGACCTCATGGTGATCTGCGCCGAAGCCGGCCTCACCGTCGATGCGGCCTTCAACCGGGTCGCGAGGGAGCTGGGCCGAGCCTACCCCGAACTCGGCGACGAGTTCACTCTGACGGCGATCGAGCTTTCGTTTCTTACCGAGCGCCGGCAGGCGTTCGAGAACCTGGCCTATCGTGTCGACCTAGATGCCGTCCGCGGCGTGGTCACGACGATGATCCAGACCGAGCGCTACGGCACGCCGCTCGCCTCCGCTTTGCGCGTGTTGTCGGCCGAGTTCCGCAACGAGCGCATGATGCGCGCCGAGGAAAAGGCTGCACGGCTGCCCGCGATCATGACGGTGCCGCTGATCCTGTTCATCCTGCCAGTGCTGTTCATCGTCATTCTTGGCCCCGCGGCCTGCTCGATCGCCGATGCCTTCGCCGGCGATGGCCCCCCGGGCAGCGGCGGCTAAGCGGCTATTGTGCTATCGGGTGCCCGGTCGGAAGGCCGGGCATCCGAACGGGAGCTATGCGACGCCGAAGTTGGCGCTGTCGATGTCGTCCGCGTCGAGATCTTTGACCTCGCCTTTGACACGCTCGAGCAGGCGCCGGAACTGCTCCACTTCTTCGCGGGTGAAGCTGGAGAACAGCCGCCGCTCCATCTCCAGCGCCAGCGGCATGATCTCGTCGCGCATCCTCACTCCTTCGGTCGTGAGGTCGAGGTGGTGGGAGCGGCCATCCTGCTCGTTCGGACGGCGATCGGCCAGGCCGCGCTCTTCGAGGACGCGGCAGGCGCGGTTCACCGCCACCTTATCCATGTAGGTCAGGCGCGTGAGCTCCCGCTGCGTGAGCGGGCCGGAGTCTCCCAGAACCGCCATCACCCGCCATTCGGGCACGCTCAAGCCAAAGCGCTGGCGGTATTCCTGAGCGATACGGCCGCTCACCACATTCGAGGTGATCGAAAGCTGGTACGGCAAGAATTCGCTGAGAGGCGTCGTCCGGTTCATGTCGCCAGTCTGTTCCAGCGCGTTAACCAATGCAAGCTTGGGCGTGACGGGCGGCCAACGCCGACCGTCCGGACGTACCGAGTGCTTCGAATTCAGGTCTTGTTGTGGCATCGATCCCCCCCGGGTTCTGAACCGCCGACTATTTCGGCGGCATGCGAATGGCGCCGTCGAGCCGCACGGTGGCGCCGTTGAAGTAGCCGTTTTCGACCATCAGCATGACGAGCGCGGCATATTCGTCCGCGCTGCCGAGACGTTTCGGAAACGGCACCGCGGCGGCGAGCGACTGCTGAGCCTTCTCAGGCAATCCGGCCATCAGCGGTGTGTTGAAGATGCCCGGCAAGATGGTGTTGATGCGGATACCTTCGGACATCAGGTCGCGCGCGATCGGCAGGGTCATTCCGGCCACACCCGCCTTCGAGGCGGCATAAGCGACTTGTCCGATCTGGCCGTCCTCGGCGGCGACCGAGGCCGTGCACACCATGGCCCCGCGCTCACCATCCTCGAGCCCGTCGAGCGTCATCATCCCCGCGGCCGACTTGGCGACGCATTGAAAGGTCCCGACGAGGTTCACCCGCAGCGTCTTCACGAACAAGTCGACCGGCAGGTGCGAGATCTCGCCGGTGTCGCGATCGCGGCGGATAGTCTTGCCGATCGTGCCGATGCCGGCACAACACACCAGTACCCGTTCCTGTCCATGCGCCGCGCGCGCCTTGGCGAACCCGGCATCGACCGAGGCTTCGTCGGACACGTCCACGGTGCAGGCAATGCCGCCAATCTCCTCGGCCACTTGCCGGCCGCGTTCCTCGTTGAGATCGAACAGCGCCACCCGCGCCCCCTTGGCCGCCAGCGCGCGCGCGCTCGCCTCGCCAAGACCGGAAGCGCCGCCGGTGACGATGGCCGAGGTGGAGGCGTCGATCTTCATGGCAGGCTCCTTAGCGGTCGAGCCGCCGGCATAATCCGCCGGCCCCGCGCGTCAACTCCTCACGTTGTCCGCGCCGGACCAGGCACCTGTTGCGGCCGCGACACACAATTGCGCAGAAACGCCCCTCACGGCGAACGCTTGGAAACCTGAACAAGCCGTTCATCGTTCCCCTTGAGCTGCCGTTAGGAGGCGCGCGCGGATTTCGGACTGCCAGGCACTGGCGCCCTAGGCGCCGGTAATGTGGTCAAAATACCACGATTACAAAGGAAACGTTACAGGCGAAACGTTCGCAATTGAAACTAGCGGCGCCTTAACGCAGGCGAACGAGACGCACTCCGATGGTCTGCCCGTGCAGGCGATGTGCTGATGTCAGGCTGGGCGACTGGCCGCAGATTGGGGACTGAACACGTGAAAATCTCAATTCTCGCAAAGCTTTCGGCGGCGTCGTCTCTGACGGCGCTCGCGATGGTAAGCGCACCCGCTCTGGCGCAGGACGCGACCGATGATACCGCGGCGCAAGCCGAGGCCGGCGATGTGATCCTCGTGACTGGCTCGCGTATTCAACAGCGGCCCGAGCTTCAATCGGTAGTTCCGGTCACCAATTTCGGTGGCGATCAGATCTATCGACAGTCCACTCCCAATATCGGTGAGGCGCTGAACGATCTGCCGTCACTTCGCAGCACCTATTCCCAATCTAACCCTGACCTGGGAATCGGCGTCGCGGGCCTCAACCTGCTAGATCTTCGCGGGCTCGGAATTCAGCGCACCTTGACGCTGGTCAACGGTCGGCGGCACGTCGCTAGCGACATTCAGGCGACTGCGTCTGCGGTAGACATCAACACCATTCCGACACAGTTGGTGGACCGCATAGACATTGTTACGGGCGGTAACTCGGCAGTTTACGGGTCTGACGCCATCGCGGGCGTCGTGAACTTTGTCCTCAAAGAAGATTTCGAAGGACTCTCTTTCCGTGCGGGTGCCGGCATTCCCGACTACGGCGCTGGCGGCAACCAGTTCATCTCGGGCGTCGCTGGTAAGAACTTCGCTGACGGGCGCGGCAACATCACACTGGCCCTAGAATTCACGAATCAAGAACGCCTGTTCGCGTCACAGGTGCCTTGGCGCCGCCAATTTGACGGCTGGATCCCTGTCGACACCGATCCCTCGGGAAGCGACGGAATTGCCGACGCCGTGTTTGCGCGCGATTTACGCAACGGCACGATCGGGCGTACCACGTTGATCGCTTTTCCGCAGACCACGCCAAATGCGCTCTGCGGAGGCTCGACGGTTCCTTCTGCCAGCGGTGCGACGTCGCCGTATAACTGCAACTTCATCTTCACGCCTGAAGGCGAACTCATTCGCCAGACATTCGAGGGCCGGTCGTCTACCTCGGTGTTCGGTGGTTTCATCGGCGGAAACGGCGAGACCGGCAATGAAGGACGCCAGGTTTCGGTTTATCCCGAGAGCCAGCGCTACGTTGCGAACCTGATGGGTCGTTACGAGTTTAGTCCGGCCGCCGAATTCTTCTTCGAAGGCAAATACGCCCGCGTGGATTCGGTGGGCTCGAACTCGGGTCCGGCTTTCAACCAGGGACAAGGCTTCACGTTCCTTGATGATCGGTCGCAAATTCGCTTAGATAATCCCTTCTTGAGCGCGCAAGCGCGCGGAGTCATCGAGCGCGAGCTTCTGGCTTCAGGTCTGAACAACGCTCTTCAGAACGTGTTCGGCGCCCTCGACGCTGACGATCGAGCAGCAATTGCAGACGGCAGTTACCGGTTCGCCATTGCCAGGAGCTTCGAAGATCTCGGGATTCGCGATGAAGACACGAAGCGAGAAACCTATCGCATCGTGGCCGGTTTCCGGGGCGACCTGTCCGACAACCTGAACTATGAAGTTTATGGAAACTACGGTCGCACGAAGCAGCGGATCAATGTTCTCGGAAACGTGAACGTTCAGCGGCTCTTGCTCTCCCTTGATGCGGGTGTGGACCCAGCGACAGGCAACATTGTGTGTCGCTCGCAGTTTGACCCGTCTGCCGCCTTTGCGTCGCCTGACTCAGATCCAGTTGGCGGTCCAGCGACACTCCAGGGCGATATCGCAGCTTGTATGCCGTACAATCCGTTCGGATTGCCCAACAACACCGCTGCTCGCAACTACATCGTTTCAGATGCAGGCACTTACGGCGAACTCGAGCAGTTGAACTTTGCCGGCTTCATCTCTGGTAACACCGGCCAGTGGTTCGAGTTGCCAGGCGGCCCAGTAGGTTTCGCGCTCGGCGTAGAGTATCGTCGGGAGAACGCCTTTTTCGATGCGGATGATGAGATTGAACAGGGGCTGACTTTTGCGAACTCGCTGCAGACGTTCGATCCTGATCCCCAGGATGTGAAGGAAGTTTTCGGCGAGATCAGCCTGCCAATATTCGGTAATCGTCGGTTCCTTGAGGAACTGTCTCTGACTGCCGCAGGGCGCGTTTCCGATTATGGCGGCGCAACCGGTACGGTCATTGCTTATAATTTCGGTGGTCGTTTCTCGCCAATTCAGGACATCACTTTCCGCGCTAACTACGGACGAGCCATTCGCGCGCCGAACTACACGGAAACTTCGGATCCGCTCAGCCAGAACTTTGCGCCGGGGTTCCAGGACCCCTGCAACGTCGACCGGATCGGCAGCGGTTCAGCAAACCGCCGTGCGAACTGCGAGGCGGACTTGGGTGGCAGCATCAGCGATGCGATCTTCAACTCTTTCAATGACTTCACCCGCGGCACTTACTCGCTGGAGATCCAGAGCGGTTCGAATCCTGACCTTACAGAAGAGACTTCCGACTCGCTCACCATCGGGGCGGTATTCCAACCCCGCTTCATCCCTGGCCTGTCGCTCACCGTCGACTATTACAATATTGAGGTGAACAAGGTCATCGCGGCTCCTACCGCACAACAGATCGTCAACAGCTGTTATGATCTGCCGGACACGAACAACCAGTTCTGTGACTTGTTCGACCGGTATACAGGAACCGGCCGTGGGCCGGAGGACGAGCGGCCTGGGCAGATTCTCACCCAGTCGCTGCTTCAGGTTCCAGTGAACTTTGCCAAGCGTGAGCGCGAAGGTATCGACGTCGACCTTTCTTATCGGGCTCAGCTCGGGACGGACATGTTCGTCAACTCGCGGCTGTATTACACTCACGTTCTAGCATCGAGTAACTATCAGGACCCAACCCGTCCGGAGTACGAGAACCGTATCTTGTCTGAATTGGGCGACCCGAAGGATGAAGCAGTCTTCAACGTCGATTTCACCTTTAAGAATGTCACGTTGGGTTATGGCCTCCACTACATTGGGCCGATGCTGACATCTGATTATGAGAATTATTTCTCATTGAATGGTGAGCCGCCGCGGAATGCCGATGTTCGTGCCATTCGCGAGTATCCTGAGACGGTCTATCACAACCTTCGTATGGCCTTCCAGGTAGACGATCTTGTTCCTGGCAGGCAGGCGGAGTTTTACGTCGGCGTTGATAACGTGCTGAACACGAAACCCCCCTTGGGTCTCGACGCCCTCACTGAAGGAAGCGCGATCTACGATGTGTGGGGGCGTCGCTTCTACACTGGCGTCAGTTTCGACTTCTAAGTTTACAAATGATATCGATGGGGGGCGGAGCTTAGTCTTCGCCCCTCATTCATTTGCGCGGGGACCGGGCGGTTGAGCGACCTAATTTCCGTAAGTCGGGATCTGGCCCGCAATGGCGCGACGGAGCAGGCGCTCGAGCTGCTCGAAAGAGCCAGCACCGCGGGCGACACAGCAGCTTCAACGGAGCTTGGGCTGTGGTACATACGAGGCGACGTACTTCCGCGCGATCTAGCAAAAGCCCGAAAGCACCTGAGACGCGCGGCGCGAGCGGGAGGCGAAGAAGCCTTGCTTCTGGAAGTCGCATTGAGCGCCAACGGCAGCGGCGGCCCAGTCGATTGGGCATCTAGTCTTTCCCTCTTGAGACAGGGTGCGGAGCGCTTCAATTATCTCAAAAAGGAACTACGGCTAGTCGAAAGCCTGAACATTGACGAGCGGGGTTACCCCTACCAGCGGCCCCAAGGGAGCGTTATCGACGAGCGGGTAGGCTTAACGCGCTATCCCGGGTTTCTCTCGCAGTCTGAACGCCAGCACATAGCCAACATCGCGCTAAGCACACTCAGCCCTTCGACCGTCTTCGACCCCACTACCGGGCACCAAGTACAAAATACCATCAGAACGTCAGATGGCACCGTGATCGGGCCGACCCAAGAGGATCTCGTGTTCCAAGCGATCTTCCGGCGGATCGCGAAGGCCACCGACACCGATCCTGAACAAGGCGAGCCACTTTCAGTGCTTCGTTATGGTCCAGGCCAGCAATACAAGCTCCACTTTGACGCTATTGCTGGCGCTCGCAACAATCGCATCAAAACTGTCCTCATGTACCTGAACGATGCGTTCGAGGGCGGAGCAACTACTTTCCCAGGGCTCGAGATTACCGTCCAACCTAAGGCTGGCGATGCCATTGTCTTTGATGGACTACAGGACGACGGAAGGTTGAATGATCTATCCCGGCACGCTGGCCTGCCGGTTACGCGAGGCGTGAAATGGGTCGCCACCCGATGGATCCGTGCCCTGCCTTTCGATCCCTGGGGTGACCAAGCGGCGCAGATTAAGAAGCCCGGAGCTGCTTCAGGTCCGTTCTAGCGGGCACCACCTCGTCATTTCCCTCATCCCACCACCATCCGCAGTTCCCCATCCCCCTCGTCCACGCGCACCGTGCTGCCGT
>CAYTPY010000006.1:0-23592 GCA_964439725.1 uncultured Erythrobacter sp.
GACAGGTCGCTTCCGGTCTGCGCGATGCCGATGATCGGCTTGCCGCTGCGCAGCTCGGCGAGCGACAGGCCGAAGTTGAGGTAACGCTCCAGGTAGAGCGCGGTCATGTCGACGTTGGCGGGATTGTCGAACCAGGCGCGGCTGCGTAGCGGTCCTGGGCGACGGGTACTTTCCGTCATTCCGCGCGGCTCCGCGCGGCCGTGTCGCTGTTGCGGTAAGTCACTGGAGCGTCGGCTCCTGTCATAATCCTGCCCCTTGCCGACGCCCCATTGACGCTGTCCGAACACTCCAATACTCCGACAAGAAAGCGCAAAGCAAGCGCTGGTCAGGGACCAGGGCGAAAAGAGGGAGTGGGTATGGCGGTGGGATCAACCGGAACGGCGGTGCCTTTGGCCGCGGCGACTCGAACGAGCTACCGGCCCGCTCTCGCGCTGCTGGCCAGCTTGTTCTTCATGTGGGGCTTCATCACCGTCATCAACAACACGCTGCTGCCGCACCTGCGGAGCGTGTTCGAGCTGAACTATACGCAGACGACGCTGATCGAGAGTGTGTGGTTCATCGCCTATGCGGTGATGGGGATGCCCTCTGCGTTCCTGATCGAGCGCACGGGTTACAAGAACGCGATCATCATCGGGCTCGCGGTCATGGCGGCGGGCGCGCTGATGATGGTGCCGGCGGCGCGCATCCCGTCGTACGGGGTGACGCTGTTCGCGCTGTTCGTGGTGGCGAGCGGGATCACGCTGCTGCAGGTGGCGGCCAATCCTTACGTGGCCGTGATCGGGCCGCCCGAGAGCTCCGAAGCGCGGCTGACGCTGGTGCAGGCGTTCAACTCGATGGGTACATTCTTCGCGCCCTACTTCGGGGGCTACTTGATCCTCAGCCGGACAACCGGGGGCACCTCTCTCGAGGGGACGCAGCTCACGCAGGCGGAGCGGATCGCCGACGCGCAGGCGACGCAGCTTCCCTACATTCTGGTGGCGGTCGTGCTGGTGGCGCTCGCGGTGATCATCTGGCGCTCGCGGCTGCCCGCGCTCGGCACCGCGACCAGCCGCGTCTCGCGCGAGGAGCGGCGCAAGCACTCCTTGTGGGAACACCGCAACCTCGTGCTCGGGGTGCCGGCGATCTTCATCTACCTGATCGCCGAGATCGGCGTCGCCAACCTGTTCATCAACTTCGCGATCCTGCCAGACATCGCCGGGATCACGCCCGCCGAAGCCGCGTACTATCTCGTCTTGCTGTGGGGTGGGATGATGGTGGGGCGCTTTGCAGGAGCGTTCTTACTGGGACGATTTCGTCCAGACGTTACCTTGGCGCTTTTCGCGGTCTTTTCGTTGATCGTGATGGTCGGCGCGGCGACCCTGCATGGGCCGGTGGCGATGTGGTGCCTGATCCTAGTGGGGCTGGGCCATTCGATCATGTTCCCGGCAATCTTCGCGATGGCTATCAAGGGACTGGGGCCTCTCACGGAAGAAGCCTCGGGCCTTCTAATCACGGCGATCGCTGGCGGCGCACTGGTGATCGTGCAGGGATGGCTGGCTGATCGCTACGGGTTGCAGAATAGCTTCTGGCTAACGGTCGCGTGTGAGGCTTATATTATTTACTACGCGCTGTGGGGATCGAAGCCGAACAACAAGTTCGCAGAGGTGACCGCGAAATAACGCCGGTTAAGGGGAGGTAGCGATGGGGCTGCGCACGTCGTTGTGTTCGTCGGTCTTGGCGCTGGCGGCACTCGGCGCTGCGCTTGTCGGAGCAAACGCGCAGCAACCGTCGGCCAATCAGGTGCAGCTCGCGCGCGAAGCGCAAAACCGGATCCCGAACACGCCCGGAGACGGACCATACCCCGCTGTTATCGAAAGCGATCCCCGAATCCCGGGCCATGTCATCTATCGCCCAGCCGACTTGACCCCTTTCGGAGGCGGCAAGCTACCGGTCGTTGCCTGGGGCAACGGCGGATGTGCTGACGACGGCACGGCCCACCGGTTCCACCTCGCTCAGATCGCCTCATACGGGTACCTCGTCGTTGCGGCGGGTCACTGGCGGAGCGGCCCAGGGGCAACGGACGGCCCAGCGCCACAGAGAGCGTCGACCGGCGGAGGTCTGCCCCCGGTGGCTACGACAACGGATGACGTAAAAGCTGGGCTCGATTGGGCAATCTCTGAAACGGCGCGCTCCGATAGTAAGTATTACGGTAGGATCGATCGCGGTGCGCTAGCTGTCGCCGGACATTCCTGCGGCGGCTTACAAGCGATCGAGCTTGCTGGCGACCCGCGGATCAAGACGGTGTTGGTGCACAATTCGGGCATTTACAACGATGGCGCAGGCCGCATTCCGGGCATGTCAGTGTCGAAGGACATGCTCAACAATTTCCACACGCCGGTGCTCTACGTCCTCGGGGGACCAGAAGACATCGCCTACCCTAACGGCACCGACGATTATGAGCGCGTTGAACGCGTGCCGATCGTCCTCGCCGATCTTCCGGTGGGCCACGGCGGGACATTCTCAGAGCCGATGGGCGGAGCGGTGGCTCAAATCACCGTTGACTGGCTCGAATGGCATCTGAAGGGTGACAAGGTGGCAGCCAGGACTTTCCTCGGCGAGAACTGCAGGCTGTGTTCGGGCACCGACTGGACGCTGCAGCGCAAGGGCTTCTGAGCCGCTCGAGCGGCTCCGGTCAGATCTGGTAGGCGGTTTCGATCGCAGAGAGCATTCTGAAGCCGGCTTGGACGTGCGCACGCATGGCTTTCTCGGCGGCGGGAGCGTCTCGATCGAGAATAGCCCTCAGTATTTGCCGGTGATCCTCATTGGCTGTACGTAGCCGCTCGGCATCGTAGAAGCTGTCAAACAGCAGCCGATGAATTGGCACGTTGAGGCGCTGCAGTAGCTCGCCGATGAGTTTGCTACCCGAGCCGTCGACCAGTAGCTGATGCCATTCGGCATTCAGGCGTCCGAACCGCTCGGGCGCGCGATCCTCCACACAGAGCTCCAGCTCCTCCTGGATCTGTTGCAATCGGTCTCGCTGTTCCTCGGTTGCGGTGATCGCGAAATCGGCCGCCGTCACCCCCTCCAATGCCGCTCTGGCACTGTAGATCTGCCGGACTTCTTCGAGGCTGATGCTCCGGACCGAGGCTCCTTTAAACGGCTCAATATCGACGAGCCCTTCGGCGGCAAGTCGCTGGAATGCCTCACGGACTTTCAGGCGGCTTCCGCCCGTTTTGCGAATGATGTCAACTTCGACAAGACGCTGCTCCGGCGCGAATTGGCCCCGGCGAATGCGCTCGCGAATCCAGTCGGCGAGCTCAATGCTCGTCGGGGCCGGTCCGGTTTGGAATCCCAGTTTCATGATGTCCCTCCCAAGACAAACAAACTGCACGCGCCAGGATTGTCAACAAAATCGTGAGTGATTTTTAGTTTGATCTGACCTCGCAATGTCGATCACACACCCGACAAATAAGACGACGGAGAGGTTGATTGTTCGGACGGTTGGCAGCCCTGCTTGCGCTGTTGGTGCTCGGAGCACCAGCTGTAGCGCAGCCTGCCGCCGCTGAGGACCATGTGCGCAAGTCCATTTATGTCCCGGTGCGCGACGGAACCCGTCTTGCCATCAACATCTACCGTCCCGCGCGGGGCGGTCAGGCGATCAATGAACCGCTCCCGGTCGTATTTGCCTTTACCCCTTACCGCGCTCGCTTCAGAGACGAGGAGGGCAAGGTAAGGGAAGTCGCCCTCGAGGACGGCCTGGCGCTCCGCTCGCTTCTGCGCGCTGGCTATGTGGTGGTAGTCGCAGACATTCGCGGGAAGGGTGCTTCCTTCGGTTCGCGCCGCGGCTTTCAGGATCGCACCGAGGCCCAGGACGGCCACGACCTGGTCGAATGGTTGGCTCGTCAGCCGTTCTCGACCGGGAAGGTTGGCATGATCGGCTGCTCCTACCTGGGCGGCACAACTTTCCACACTGCGAGCACCGCGCCGCCTTCGCTGAAGGCCGCCTTCATCGGGGCAACCGATCTCGACAAGTACGCCTTCGTCCGCAACGGCGGAATCACCGCTCAATTCAACACGCGGCCTGACGAGCCCGCTGAAGTCGACCTCGCGAGCATGCCGGTCGACGCTGATCGGAACGGCGAACTGCTCCGCCAAGCAGTTGCCGAGCACGCCCGTAACACGCCGATGGGCCCTTTGTGGTACGGCATGCCCTATCGCGACAGCGCCTCCTCGTTCACCGGCAATGCTTTTTGGGAAGAGGTGGCAGTTTACAACTACCTCGATGCCATCCGCGATGCCGGTATCGCGACGTACTTCTGGGGCAACTGGCGCGATGAACCGACCGGCCAAGTTATATTGGGTGCGGCCAATCTCGGCAGTAAGTTCCTCGCGGGCCCCGGCGACCATTGCGTTCCCCCTGCGGGCTTCGACTTTACAGGGGAGGTGGTGCGCTACTTCGACCACCATCTGAAGGGCCTCGATAACAGGATAGATCGCGAACCGCGGGCGACATATTTTGTCGAGAGCGCCGATGGCGGCAGCTACATTAAGTCTGACCAGCTTCCCGGCATCCAGTCCCGCCCGCTACCGTGGTTCCTGTCGGGGCCGGTCGCTAACGAAGCGGGCATTCTCTCGGCGGCTCCAGGAGCGCAGGGCGTTGACCGCTTCACGGTCGATTACGACCTGCCTCCTCCAGAGTATTTCGCTTTCTGGCCCGGTCCGATGGACAAGCACGGGGTCAGCTACATGGGCGCACCACTGGCTGAGCCAATGACGCTGATCGGCTTCCCGGTGACCCACCTGACCGTCACGTCCAGCTACCCGGAAGCCGACATCTTCGTTTATCTCGATCTGGTCGAGCCCGACGGTAGCGCTTCGGTTATCTCGTTCGGCCGGTTGGCGCTGGCGCACCGGGCCTTGGCGCAGGCCCCTTATGATACGCTGGGCTTGCCGTGGCATTCCGGTCGTTCGTCAGACACGAGGGACCTTGCGCCCGGCAAAGAGGCGTTGCTCTCGATTACTATGACGCCACTGTCGCGCATCATTCCGCCCGGCGCGCGCTTGCGCTTCACGGTCGCGGGTGCCGATCCGCGCCAGCGCAATCTACAGGACATCAGGCTGACCCCGCCGCCAGACATTACCGTGCTGAGGGGAGGGCGCGATCCATCGCGCATCGAGCTTCCGCTAGCTTCGTAGAATGGGAACGAGCGGGGGCCGAATGACCATCCGCCAAGGAGGACGACGATGAGGGCAAATTTGAAGAACGGCCTGCGTATTGCGTTGCTGGCCAGCGCATCGGCATTCGCGGCAGCTGCGCCCCAGGGCGCACTGGCTCAGACGGCTATGGATCAGGATATTGCGGAGGCGGGCTCTCAAGCTGGCGAAATCGTGGTCACCGGCAGCCGCTTACGAGGCGTCGCACCAGTTGGTTCCAGCGTCATTGCGCTTAATGCCGATGATGTCGCCGCTTCTGGAGCGGTAACTACGGACCGGCTGATCAAGCAAATCCCGCAAGTGTTCGACCTAGGGGTGAGTGAGAATTCACGCGGCCAGTCCGGTGGCAGCGGCAACATCACTTATGGCAACAGCATCAACCTGAGGGGCATCGGGCCTTACGCAACCCTGGTGCTCGTGGATGGTCACCGCGCGGTTAACAACAGCCGTGCGTTCGATCCTTCGGTCATTCCTACCCTCGGGTTGGAGCGGGTCGAGGTAATCGCTGACGGCGCATCTGCGATCTACGGGTCCGACGCAGTTGCGGGCGTTGTGAACCTGATCCCGCGCCGCACTCTGGATGGCGCCGAAGCGGTCGCCCGGTACGGCGTCTCCGAGGAAGGGGACTTCAATGAGTATCAGTTCGGCGCGGCGGTCGGCAAAGTTTGGGACGGCGGTCAGGTTATGCTCGCTTACGAGCATGTCTACCGTTCCTCGTTGAACGGCGATGACCGAGATTTTTTCCGCTCCGATCAGCGAGAATTTGGAGGGAACGACTACAGCGTCACGCGCTGCGCACCAGGCACATTGCGTATTGGCGCCACTACCTATGCGCTTCCTGGCCAGCTTACACAGGCAAACGCTGGTTCACTGATTGCAGGTACGGCCAACCGCTGCGACGATTTGATTGGTCAAGATCTGTTTCCCGAGCAAAGGTACGATTCCGTAAACGGCACCTTCACTCTGGACGTCACGCCGTGGCTCACGGTGTTTGGTGACGGCTTCTGGAGCAAGAGAGAATACGAGCGTCTACCGGCGTACTTCAGCTCTACTCTGACCGTTCCGCAAACGAACGCCTTCTTCGTACGGCCCCCGGGCTTCACAGGTACGAGTTATACCATCGACTACAACTTCATCAATGATCTGCCTCGCGACGTGTCACTAGGTGGCTCCGAGAATTGGCAGGTCACGCCCGGCGTTCGTGCAAGGCTATTCTCCGACTGGCAGCTTGAAGGCATCTTCACTTACGGCCGCGGCAACGACCAATCCGACCAGGTGCGGGGACTTAACGGCGGCGCCCTCAACGCTGCGCTTGCAAGCTCGGATCCGGCAACCGCATTCGACCCATATGGTCTTGGCCGCTCATCCGAACAAACGCTCCGTGCTATCAGCAACTTCGTGACGCTCTCTCCGACGCTGAACAATTTCAACGGCTACGAAGCGAGGCTCAAT
Source organism: uncultured Erythrobacter sp. (assembly GCA_964439725.1). Taxonomy (GTDB): domain Bacteria; phylum Pseudomonadota; class Alphaproteobacteria; order Sphingomonadales; family Sphingomonadaceae; genus Croceibacterium_A. The sequence goes on from CAYTPY010000006.1 coordinate 6,646, forward strand.
GGCACGCTATTTGATCTGCCCGGAGGCGGGGTAAAGCTCGCGACGGGCTATGAAGGCCAAGAGATTGAGACGCGGCTTGGCAGTGCGCGCGGACCAGAAGGCACGCAAATCGCTTTCCGGCAGTTCGATCGCCGCGTCGATTCCGCGTACGCCGAACTTTACATTCCCATTTTCGGTCCAGGTAACGCAGCGCCAGGTTTCGAACGCCTCGAGCTTAATGCTGCCATCCGCTACGATGATTATTCGGACGTGGGAGATACGACCAACCCCAAGTTTGGGGTCAACTGGTCCCCTGTATCAGGTCTTACGTTCCGCGGATCGTACGGCACTTCGTTCCGTGCGCCGCTGATCACCCAGATCTACGGTAACAGCAACAATCTGTTCGGACAAAACTACCAGAACCCGGCCGGCGGCGCGCCCTTCGTGGGGTTCGCTTACTCGGGCCCGAACCTAGATCTAAGACCGGAGGAGGCCACGACATGGTCGCTCGGCGCAGACTGGGCTGCGGCACGCGGCGTTCGGTTCAGTGTGACTTACTTCAACGTAGAATACACCAATCAGGTCGACAGCTACTTGGCCGATCTGGCTATCCTTAACCGCGAAGCCGAATTTGCCGGCACGGGTATCATTTTACGCGGTACAGAAGCTCGCGACCGGGTATTGGAGTTGCTAGCTCAAGGAGTGACGTTGGCTCGCGGTACCTTCCCAGGTGGCGATCCGCAAAATGTCACCCTCTACGTTGACGGACGCAACAACAACCTCGGCGTCTCGAACACGGAAGGCATCGACTTCACCGCGAACTGGGTCACTGACACTGCAAATGCGGGCACGTTCACGGTCAACGCATCAGGTACATATTTGACGCGGTTCTCGTCTGCTGTTTCGCCTGCCGGCGTGGAAGTGGACAGGCTGAATACGATCTTCTTCCCGCTGAAGTTCAAGGCGCGTGGCAGCGTAACCTGGGATCTTGAACCGGTCCGGGTCCAAGCGACGGCCACCCACGTCGGCGGATACACCAACACGGCTATCGTTCCGAACCAGAGTGTCTCGAGTTATACTCCGATTGACCTGGCTGTGAGCTGGACCTTTGGCGGTGACCGTGGCGGAGTGCTCGGATCGGAAGTCAACCTAGGCTTCGAAGTTCGCAATCTGCTCGATCAGAAGCCACCGTACGTGAACTTGGCCCCATCTGCGAACGGCAGCGGTGGTTATGACGCGACGGCCGCCAACCCAGTTGGGCGAATGTTCGCCGCCAGTTTGCGCGTAAAGATCTGACGGTCGCATGGGTCGCGCGAACGTTCTCAATATTGCCGTAGCCGGGGATCTGGTGCTCGACGAGCCCGATGCCCGCTATTGGCTATCGGGCATCGCCCCGGCGCTAAAGCAGGCGGATGTTGCAGTCGGACACCTTGAAGTGCCGCACACGCGGCGCGGGCAGGAGCTCGTCGGCGACGTGCCAGCGCCGGGGGCGTCGCCCGAGAACCTCGCCGCGGTAGCTGAGGCGGGATTCACGATGCTCAGTCTTGCCGGGAATCACATTGCCGACTGCGGGCCCGAAGGTATTGAAGACACAATCCAAACCCTTGGGTCACTAGGAATTGTCCATGCGGGTGCGGGAGCCGATCTCACTTCGGCCCGGCGGCCCGCGTGGGCCAAGGCGGGATCCGCGCGCGTCGCCCTGCTTAGCTACAACTGTGTTGGGCCGGAGGTGGGCTGGGCGGCCGAAGACCGTGCCGGTGCGGCCTACCTCAAGGTCGTCACTTCTGACGGCTCAGCAGTGACGCCGGCAGCTCCTCTCGAAGCGGCCGAGCAAGAGGCATTCACGACACTCGCCGAGGATATTGCTGCCGTCCGTGAACATGCCGACGTCGTTCTGGTCGCACTGCACAAGGGGATCGTCCACGTGCCCGCCCAGCTGGCACCGTATGAGCGGCCGCTGGCGCATGCCGCCATCGAAGCGGGGGCTGACGCAGTGCTCGGGCATCATGCGCACATTGTGAAGGGCATTGAGTTCCATTGCGGCCGCCCGATCTTCCATGGGCTCGGCAACGCCTGCGTGGTCACGTCTGCGCTGAGCCCAGACCAGGATCACCCTGCTCGGGCCGAGTGGGCCGAGAAGCGCAAACGCCTGTTCGGGTTCGAGCCGGATCCGGCTTACCGCCTAGCCCCGTTTCATCCGGAGGCGGTGAACGCCTTCATCGGCAGGATCATTTGGCGAGAGGGGACGGTGTGTGCCGGGATCGTGCCGGTCCACGTGGAGCCACCCGGTCGGCCTTTGCTCGCAGAAGGCGAGCGCCGTCAGGAGATCTTTCGCTACGTCGAGCGCATCACCATCGCCGGCGGGCTTCCCTCGATCCGGATCGACGAGGACGGTTGGGTGAGAGAGGCGGCATGAGCCGGCTTCAGAGCCTCATGGTCTGGGCAGGCGGCTCGGCTCTGCTTGCCGCCACCGCTGTTGACACCGTTGCGGTGATCGGTCGTCAGGTCGGCTTTGCCGTGCACGGCGCCATCGAGCTAATACAAGCGGCCGTCCTGGTCGCTGGCGCCATTGCCCTCATCGCGGCAACTGTCGTGAATAACCACGCTAGGGTACGCATTCTGGTAGAGCGACTGGGGAGCGCTCGGCCCGCGGCCGAGCGGGTGAACGACGGTCTCACGGTGGTGTTCCTGGTCGGCCTGTTGGTCGGGTCGATCTGGCTTGCGGTCGACCTTTGGGACAGTCACGAAGTTAGCGAGTTGGCCGGCATACCTTGGCGCTGGTTGAGGTTGTTCGCCAACTTCGCGCTTGTCGTGATGATTATCGTCCTCGTGCGGGACCTGGTGCGGGGGCGCGACCAATGATGGCCACTCCCATGACGGGCCTTGTCGGGGTCGTCATCCTGTTGGTTCTTCTGTTGGCCGGCGTGCGAATTGGCGTTGCGCTAGGCGTGGTCGGGCTCGGAGGACTGGCCTTCGTGATCGGGCCCGAGGCCGCAGTCATCAAGGGCGGGGTCGTCGTCATAGAGACCCTGACACGCTACGAGCTTGGAACGCTGCCGCTGTTTCTCCTCATGGCCCAGCTATTCTTCGCCGCCGATGCGAGCCGCGACTTGTTCGACGCAGCTGCCCGCTTCGTCGGTCACCGGCGCGGAGGCCTCGCTTATGCCGCCGTCGGCGGTTGCGGGGGCTTCGGCGCCATTAACGGGTCGAGCCTGGCTACAGCTGCGACCGTCGGCATGGTCGCCCTGCCCGAGATGCGCAAGCGCGGGTACGCCGACACTCTTGCGACGGGTTCAGTCGCTGCCGGTGGGACGCTCGGTCAGATGATCCCGCCGTCGGGCGCTCTGATCGTCTATGGGATCATCGCCGAGCAATCGATCGGTACGCTTTTCACTGCGGCGATCATTCCCGGCATCACACAGATGCTGTTCTACATCCTGGTGATCTGGCTGTTGGTCCGCTGGCGCCCCTCGCTTGGCCCTACCAGTGAGCGCGCCAGTTGGGCCGAGCGCGGCCGCTCGCTGGCTCGGATCTGGGACATGATCCTGCTGATAACGGTAGTTATCGGTGGAATCGCGTTCGGTTGGATCAGTCCATCGGAAGCAGCAGCGGTTGGTGCTGCCGGCGCGTTGGCGATTGCCGCGATCCGTCGCCGCCTTAACCTCGCCATGCTCAAGGAAGCCTTCGGCCGCACGCTCGAGACAAGCGGCTTGATCTTCCTAGTCATCATTGGCGCGTTGATCTTTTCGGTCTTCGTCAGCGTGACTGGGCTTGCCGGCGCGGTCGGCGACCTGATTTCGAGCTTTGGTCTCGGCCCACTCGGTACGTTGCTGCTTATCGCTGTGTTTCTGCTGATCCTCGGCTCCGTCCTCGATGGTCTTGCGCTGATGCTGCTGACCACTCCGATCTTGCTGCCGATCGTCACGGATGCCGGGATGACGGCCATCTGGTTCGGCATCTTTATCACGCGCGCGATGGAGATCGGCTTCGTCCATCCTCCACTCGGCATGAACCTCTACGTCATCCAGGGCGTGGCTAGAGACGTATCCATCCAGCGCATCTTCAAGGGCGTGTTGCCGTTCCTCGCGAGCGATTTCGTCCATCTCCTGCTGCTTATGTTGTTCCCGGCGATCACTCTGTGGCTGCCGGAAGTGCTCGGACATTGACCATGATTGCGACCGTAGGGCCTTGCCTTCCAATTGACCTTATCGCCGCCACGAACCGGCTTTCCGGGCCACTACGCTGGCAACTCGATCTACCCACTCCGCGCGCTGACGAATGGCTCGAGAGCCGTTTCCCGCGTTGGGCGCGATCGATCACGGAGCAGTGGGCCGAAGGCCAACTCGATGATCATGAGGCGGTGGTATTCAGCCGCGGCGAGGACGTTACTCAGCGCCTCTACTACTACATCTGCGAGTTACAGCGCCGAGAGATCGTGGGCGGCCCCCGACCGATTATCTTCGACGTCGCCAAAATTCTTCGGCCGTCCAGTGAGCAGCACACGATCGCATCGGTGCGCCGTCTCGCCGAGGAGCTGGAGCTCGACGATGTTGCCCTTGCAGCCGGCATCGCCGCTACAAACGAACAGCGAGCGCGAAGTGAGCCCCTGTCATCGGCGCCCGCCTGCCTGTTGCCTGGCACGCCGCCGCCGCAGGACCTACTGCATGAGACGATACGCGATGCCGGATTCACGCCAGTGGGGCCGACGCTCGCCGAACTCTGGTCCGATCCTGGCCCAAAAATTGAAACTGGGGACGATCCTGCGACGGCGATCGGCCGGCAGATTCATGCTCGGCACAATGGGTCTCGCGGGTTTGAAGACGCCGCCATCGAGACAGCTGCGCTGGCCCAGCGGTGCACTGCCAAGGCGGCGGTGCTTTGGTACCCTGAGGAAGACGAGGCCCGCATTTGGGAACTGCCGCGCATTCGGGCGGCTCTCGCGGAATCTGGCGTTCCGACGCTGGTCATGGCCCCGCGCGACGAGCGAGCGGCGGATGGGGCGCCGGCGGAGATTAGGGCATTCTTGAAGGGGTTGGGATCGTGAAGCCTCTGGCTGGACATCGCGTGGCGGCCCTCGGAGGCATGGCCGATCGCCCGCTGGCGCGGTTCCTCGCCTCGCTGGGCGCACAAGTGGGCGGGGACGTAAGAGGAGCCTCCTTCGTCATCGATGACATTGGGATCGGTGGCCTCGGCTCTCTGACACTGGACGAAAACACAATCCACGTCTCGGTTACCCCTTTCGGATCAGGCGGGCCTCGTAGCGCGTGGCGCGGCGGCGAATTTATAGCCTCGGCGATGGGCGGCGCGTTGCGGGTGACCGGAGAGCCCGACAAGCCTCCGGTGAAAGAGGCCGGCGACGCCTGCACGTTCCACGCCGACATGGTCGCCGCAACTGGCGCCCTGAGCGCGCACTACGCGCGCGGGACACACAGCAAAGGGCAGCATGTCGATGTCTCGATCCAGCAGGTAGCGCTCAGTCGCAACTACAATGGTGTGCTCGTCTGGCAGTTCGATCGGCGCAAATTGCAGCGGGCGGGCGGGGCGCTCGCTTATGGCAAGGCGACCGTGCGCGCGATCTGGGAGTTGGCCGACGGTTGGTGCTTTCACTCGCTGATGACGGGCCGCTTAGGCGCGCCCGCGAACCAAGCGCTATCCGACTGGATCGACGAGGCGGGTATGGCGAACCCGATGCGAGGTACCGACTGGCTTAGCTACAACCGCTCAACGCTGCCGGCTGAGACTCGCGCCGAATGGGAAGGTGCCATCGCCGCGTTCTTTGCTACGCGAACCAAGGCGGCGATCGCGGATGAAGGCCTGCGCCGCGGGATTAACGCCTGCGTCGTCAACGAGCCCGCTGACGTGCTTAAAGACCCTCATCTTGAAGCGCGCGGCTTCCTTGCCACTCCCTCGGGCTTGCCTGAACGGTTTGCCGTGATCCGCCAGGGAGAAACCGCCGCTGCTCCCGCCGTCCATGCTGGATCGCGGCCAGGACCGTTGTCCGGAGTGAAGGTGCTCGATTTCGCCTGGGCGCTGGTTGGATCAATCACCACCAAGACGCTTGGTGACCTCGGTGCCGACATCGTCAAGGTTGAGAGCCGTACGCGCCCCGACCTGGCCCGGCTCGATGTGCAGGTTTCGGCCTCCCAGCCGGGCAATTTCGACGACAAGCCTTGGTTTGCGCATATGAACACCTCTAAGCGCAGCCTATCGCTCAACATGAAGGACCCTCGTTCGCGCGAGATCCTCAATCCGCTGATTGAATGGGCGGACGTCGTCGTCGAGAATTTTTCTCCCGGGACAATGAAGAAGCTGGGGCTCGATTACGATGCGCTCGTGCAGCGCAACCCCGGCATCGTAATGGTGTCTGGTAGCGTTTATGGCCAAACCGGTCCGCTGGCACAGCAATGGGGCGTGGACGGGACCGGAGGGGCGCTGTCAGGACGGACCTTTCTGACGGGTTACACCGACGGCAACCCAGTGATCCCGGGCGCAGTGCCTTATGGCGACGTGATCGTTCCTTATGTCATGGCCGCGCACGTGGCTGCCGCCCTGCAACACCGGCGTGAGACCGGGCGGGGCTGCCATGTCGATGCTTCGATGTACGAAATTTGCGTACAGCAAATGCGAGGTTTTCTCGCCGCCGCGCGGCGGGGCGAGCGGCCTCTGCGAGCTGGCAATAGTGATCCCGCCGTCTTTTGGCAGGACGTGCTACCCGCCGCGGGCGAAGACCGCTGGGTCGCCGTGTCGCTGTTCGATGAGACCGACCGGGCCAAGTTCGCGGCAATCGTAGGGAATGATCCGGCAGCGTGGTGCGCAACGCGGGAAGATCATGCCATCGCTGAGCAGCTTCAGGCGGCTGGCATTGCGGCCGGCGTCGTGCAGGACTCCGAAGACATGTTGGAGCGCGACCCGCAGCTCGCAGCGCGCAAGGCGCTCATAACGCTCGATCATCCGCTGCTTGGGCCGTTCGGACACATCGCCACTCCGCTCCACTTCTCTCGCGACGCGTTCGAGCCGTTCCGCGCGCCGCGGATTGGGGAGCACGTCGAGGAGGTCGCCCGCACGCTCTGTCGTTTGAGCCCGGAGCGCATCGACGAATTAGAGTTCGCAGGAGTGTTTCAATGACGTCGTCGCCCGAAGCCGCCCGCGGTGTGCAGACCGGACAACGCAGTCGCAAGACGCTAGCGAGCACGGGCGAGGCAACGGCGTACCAGAAGCAGTACGTGGCCGACTTGCGCCGCCGCGTGGTAGACGAGGGCGAGCCGTTCGCGATCGTGCAGGCCGACACACCGCACGAGATATTTCACGCCATGGATATCCCCATAATCACCAACCAGTGGTGGTCGGCGTACATTTCGGCGAAGCAGCTTTCCGGGCGCTATTTCGACGTTTTGGCCGAGCATGGCTATCCAGACAATGGCTGCAAGTACTGTTCACTAGGCTTCGCCTGCACCCTGGCAAACGATCCCCAAACTGCCCCTTGGGGGGGCCTGCCTAAGCCGACGGTGCTTGTCGCACGGCTGACTTGCGACTGCATTCAGCATGTCTTCCGCCAATGGGCGGAGGCCCTGGGCACTGAGTTCTTTCCCTTGGAGGCACCGGCCTGGCCGAAGAAAGACCCGCAGTGGTTCCTGCATTCGCGGACCGAATGGCGGGAGGTGTACGATCCGGACCGGATCGCACTCCTGGTGAACGAGATGCGTGATCTAATCACGTTGCTCGAAAATCGCACCGGCCGGCGCTTCGATGAGGCAAAGCTGCACCACCTGATGGAACGGGTAAACGAACAGGAAGGCTACCTATGGGAGGCGGCGCAGGCGATTGGTTGCACCACGCCTTGTCCTGTGTCGATTGCCGAGCAGATGCCCAACACGATGATCCCGCAATGGCATCGCGGGTCAGACTGGGCGGTGGCGCATGCGCGTCGCTTCCGCGACGAAGTGTTCGAGCGGATTGAGCAGGGACTTGGCGCCTCGAGCAATGAGCGTCTGCGTCTTATGTGGATTGGTGCTGGCGTGTGGCATGATCCGGGGTTCTACCAAGCGTTGGAGGAGCGGCTTGGAGCCGTTTTCACCTGGTCAATGTACCTGCCATTCTCGGGCGCGCAGTACATTCGCGAGTTTGATGACGGTCCGATGGACGCGCTCGCGAGTAGAATCTGCTCGATGAATGAAGTGCTCCATCTCCCGCCGTGGATGAACGAGTGGATGGTGAGCGAAGCAGAGCGGTGCAGCATTGATGCCGCAGTGCAGCTGCTGCCGCCGGACAACCGACTTTCCCAGTCAGGCACAAAGCTGACAGGCTTATCGCTCGAGGCCGCTGGTATACCCGTTCTCACGATTAACGCCGATATGGTTGACGCGCGCAACTGGGATCACGATCGGATGGTGAGCCTGGTCGCCGAGTTCCTGCATCAGCGTGGTCTGACATGAGGCTGCTAGCGGCCCTTTTACTATTAATCCTCTCAGCCTGCGCCCGGCCGATCCCCGATGGCGTGACCGAACTGGTCTACGGGAGCCCCTACAGCCCGTCGCATCCGTTCAGCCTGGCCGATATCCGCTGGATGGAGTTCGTCGAGGAACAGAGCGGTGGAACGCTTCGCATCCGGCCTGTCTGGTCGGGCGGCCTACTCTCATCCGAGATGTCGATGGAGGAGCTACGCCACGGCGTTGCCGATATCGGGCTCATCACGCCAATCTACGTCAGGGGCGGGACTCACCTGATCCGCATGCAGTCCGGCTTCTATAGCGGCGCGGACAGCATCGAATCCCAAGTCGCGCTTTTTCGCTGTCTTGAACGCCAGACGCCCCAGATCACCGAAGAGCTGCATGGCCTGAAAGTCCTTGCGGTCCAGGGCGGGCTGATCCCGGGGGTCGTCACGCGGGAGAACCCTGTCCGCTCGCTCAAGGATTTGCAGGGCCTCCGGCTCCGTGCGCCGACGGAATTGCTTCGCGTTCTCGATCGGATGGGAGCTGATCCTGTGAACATGCCCATGGGTGAAGTTTATTCAGCCATGGCCAAGGGTGTGATTGACGGCGTTGTAGCGCCTCCGGACACCTTCGTTTCACTGCATTTTGGAGAGATCGCGGGATACTATTCGTCACTTGCGGTGCCCCGCGGGGCCTATCCGGCACGTGCCATGAGGCTCGCGACATGGAACGCGCTGACTGACCAGCAGAGGGCGGTGTTAGAGCGCGGCGTCGAAGTCTGGGAAGCGGCGCTGGCTGACGAGAACAGGGCCGCGGGTGAGCGGGGAATGGCAGAAGCGCGCAAGCGCAACGTGCAGTTCGCCGAGGTGACCACAGAGGAACAGGAACAGTTCGATCGTCTGTACCTGGAGGATGCGCTCCTCAATGCGCGTGCGCTCGAGCGTTTCGGCATTGATGGGGTCAAAACTTTCCGGTTGGCGCGGGACAGCGTGGCCGGGCGCGACCAAATCGTATGCAGGGATTAGACATGAAGAGGCTTACTCTTTCCGCCGGGCTTGCGTCCGATCGGCAAGGTCAGGGCGCTGTCCAAGCCGCGAAGCACTTCGCCGGCTGCAGTTGCGGGCTCAGCACGCCGCTCGGCCGGATGGCCGGAAGCGCGCTATCTCCGGAGTTTCAATGACAAAGCCGCTTTCCGGGTACCGGGTGGCCGATTTCAGCCATGTCATGGCAGGGCCTTTTGCGACCCATCTGCTGTGTCTGTTGGGCGCAGAGGTGATCAAAATAGAGTCTCCGGCGGGCGACGCCTTCCGGGCTTATCGCGGAGATCGCCGTTTCGACGGGATGAGCGCAGCCTTCGTGGCTGCTAATGCCGGAAAGAAGTCGATCGCGTTGAACCTCAAGAACGAAGAAGACATCGGCATCGCCCGAGGGATCATCGAGCGCTCCGATGTTCTGATCGAGAACTTCCGCCCCGGAGTCATCGGTCGTCTCGGCTTCAGCTATGACGACGTTTGCGCCTACAATCCCGAAATCGTCTTCTGCTCGATCTCCGGGTACGGGCAGGAGGGCCCCTATCGCGACTGGCCTGCAATCGACAACATCGTCCAAGCAACGAGCGGCATGATGATGCTCGGGGGCGCGGAGGGTGATCCGCCGGTGCGTGTCGGCTTTCCGATCGTCGATACGCTGACCGGCCAAACGGCCGCGATTGCGATCCTTTCGGCGCTACTTCGCCGTGAGAGGGGAGAAGGTGGGTCGTACATCGACGTCTCTATGCTCAACGCGAGCCTAGCGTTCATGACATCGGCCCTGACTCCATATCTGCTCGCGGGCGAAGAGCTGCCGCGGATGGGGAACACCGGCTACAGTGGACTGCCTACGTCGGCGCTCTTCACCGCCCGCGACGGCCGCCAGATCTCGCTTGGCGTCGTGCTGCCCAAGCAATTTGCCGCGCTAGCTGAGTACCTCGGCCGCCAAGACTGGCTGGCCGATCCTCGTTTTGCCGAGCCTGAGGCACAGCGCGAGCATTTCGAAGCTCTGCATGCCGAACTGGCAATCGAGTTCATGAAGAAAGACGCGGCTCGGCTGGAAGCAGAGATGAGCGATCGCGGAATACCTTGCGGAATGGTGCGCAGGGTAGGGGAGGCAGCTGAACTTGCAGGAGAGGGGGCGCTCTTGCCTATCGTGTTTGACACCGCTTCGGCCGCCGGAACCTCTTCCATTCCCGGCACCGGCTTTGCGGTTTCCCCCGACGTTCGCGCCGAGGCAGCACCTCCCCCATCCCTCGATGAGCACCGCTCCGAAATCCTGGCTTGGCTCGCTGAGACGCAGGCCGGAAACGCAAGGTCCAGGGAGTAGGGAAACCAGGTTTTGCCGTCGCAAGCGTTATGCCGATGCCTTGGAAGCTTAAGCACACTCCCCGGCCCGGCAGAGCGCCGGGCATAGGGGATCGCCCGCGCTTCAAGCAGATCGAGCAGCCATTCGAGGTCCCACAACGGCGGGACCAGCAGGACACCGTCTGGTGAAAGATTTTTGAGCAGGGCAGCGGTGACTGCCATCGCTTTACGCCGGTCGCCATAAGCAAGCAGTTCGACAACCAGGTGGAAACCGGCCGGGGGCAGGCGCGGGTGGCTCCGCCGATTACGTCGCCGAGGTATTCGGGAATTGCGCAAGCTCACGTGGCTCAGGCTCAAGCCGGCTGCCGGCGAGCAGCGCGATCGAGTAGGTGCGGTTCGTGCGCGGCGATCGGGCGGCGCGATGCGGCCGGTAGCCCAGCGCAGCCATGGAATTCTCAACCGACCTGCGCATTGCGGAATTAACGCGTGCGTCGCCGCTCACGACGCGCGACACGGTCTTGAAGGATACGCCGGCGTGTTGCGCCACGTTCTTGATCGGAGGGCGGCGACCCATCGGTGCGGCATCAATAGCGGATTGGCCCCAAGCTCATCCACCATTTGACAAGCAGCTGATCCACCCCACAAGCTGACAATGTCGTCTTAGCTCGCCACAGAACGCAAGACAGCGCATTCGGGGAGGAGAGCCAGATTTCTGTTCTGCGAAATGCCGGAGTGCGCGCCGCAGCAACTGCCCTGGTCGCTCTCGCTGCGCCGGTGCTCTCGGGCTGCCTGCCCGCAGACAAGGCGCAGGCTGGCGTGGGCGGAGTTCAGCAGCCCGTTCTCGGCGCGCGGGAGAAGCCGCTACTGACGATCGGTGACCTGCATTTCCGTGATCTGGATCGCAGCGGTACTCTCACGGCTTACGAGGACTGGCGGCTCTCTCCCGAGCAGCGGGCGGAGGACCTCGTGAGCCGGATGACTGTGCCCGAGAAGGTCGGCACGTTGATGCACTCCACTCTGCCCGGTCTCGACGGCCTGCTGGGCCGCGCCGCGCGTTACGATCTGACGACACTCGCTCCGCTCGTTGAGAGCAAGCACGTGACCAGCTTTATCACCCGCCTAACGCTAGACCCGGCCGCGCTCGCGGAACAGAACAACTCTGTGCAGCAACTGGCAGAGCGCGCGAGACTGGGCATTCCGCTCACGATTAGCACCGATCCGCGCAACCACTTCCAGTTTGTGCTCGGTGCCGCTGAGAGCGGAACTGGAACGACGCAATGGCCAGAGTTGGTAGGTTTTGCAGCGCTGCGCGATCCCGAGTTGGTCCGCAGCTTTGGCGATGTCGCTCGGCGGGAGTACCGGGCCGTGGGGATTCATATGGCCCTGTCGCCGCAACTCGACTTAGTCACGGAGCCGCGTTGGGGCAGGAATAGCGGGACTTTCGGGAGCGATCCCCGACTGACCAGCGAAATGGGGGGCGCTTACGTCACGGGGTTGCAGGGAGGGGCGAACGGACTTGCTCCTCACGGGGTGATAACCGTGGTCAAGCATTGGGTCGGCTACGGTGCGCAGCCCGGAGGTTACGACGCACACAACTACTATGGACGCTTCGCGACGCCCGGCAGTGCATTGTCTATGCATGTTGAAGCGTTCCGGGGCGCGCTGAGCGTGAAGAGCGCCGGAGTAATGCCCGCTTACCCGATCCTCGTGGACACTCTCGTCGACGAACAGCCGTTAGAGCAGGTAGGGCCCGGCTTCAGTCGTCATCTCCTCACCGACGTACTGCGCGGGAGGCTTGGCTACGAAGGGATCTTGCTATCAGACTGGGCGATCACCCGCGATTGCAATGAGCGGTGCCGGGCACCGACCGCTGAAGCGCCGCAACGTCCGCAGGACATCGCGACCTCTTGGGGCGTCGAAGGCCTCAGCGTGCGGCAGCGTTACGTGAAAGGCGTCGAGGCGGGACTTGACCAATTCGGCGGGACTGACGACGTCGCTCCGCTGATCGCGGCGGTCGAAGCCGGTGAGATTACGGCTGCGCGGCTCGACCAGTCGGTGCGCCGAGTTTTGATCCCGAAGTTCCGCCTTGGCCTGTTTGAAAACCCATACGTCGATTCTGCCGCGGCGGCGGCCGCGATCGGCAAGCCAGAAGATGCGGCGTTGGCGGCACGGGTCCAGCGCGAGGCGCAGGTGCTGCTGGAGGATCGGCGCGGTGCACTTCCCCTAAGGACTGGCACTAAGGTGTGGCTGTTTGGCATGGCTCCCGACGCCGCGCGGGCAGCCGGTCTAATTGTCGTCAGTGAGCCCGCCGACGCAGATTTCGCGATTGTTCGCTCCGAAGCGCCATCTGAGATGCTGCATCCGCATCATTTCTTCGGCAGCCGCTATAAGGAAGGGCGACTTGACTTCCGTGACGGCGATCCTGCTTACGGAGCGCTGAAGCAGGCCAGTGCCCACGTGCCCGCCGCGCTGGCAATCTTCCTCGACCGGCCGGCGATCCTGACAAACGTTCGGGACAAGGCGACCGTGATCCTCGCCAACTTCGGCGCCAGCGACGCTGCAGTGCTCGATGTCCTGCTCGGACGGGCCGCGCCGCGCGGCGTGTTGCCGTTCGAGCTACCGAGTTCGATGGCTGAGGTCGAAGCACAAAATCCCGCATTGCCCGACGATACGGGCGCGCCACTTTATCCTCGCGGTGCCGGCATCGTGAAACACTGACGCAAGCCCGGAGGGTTGCAAGACAGAGCAGAAGAATACGCTTCGCGTGGCCTCCTGCGGCGATCAGGCTGTTCTTCGCTTGGGGGTTCATTACCTCACTGATCCACCCCCTTGGCGGAGCCGCCTTCTGGTACTTTCTGACGGTCTTGAGTCGACCTCGTGCACAGCCGTTCCCGATTGCGATTCTGCGCATGAAGTTGTCTTATGCGATTTGCAGCATAAATGCTCGTTATGCGAAAAACAGCATATTGTTTCAATATGCGTTTCCGAGCATAGAGCAACAGGAGGAGCAAATGCACCAGATCATTCGATCACCGTCCCAGCTCGGCGCGATAATAAGGGGCGCTCGCAGAGACCTCGGCTGGACCCAGTCCCAACTAGCTGATCTCAGCGGCCTGCGGCAGGAACTAATTTCCAAGATCGAAACTGGACACGAGAGCACCAAGCTCTCTTCGCTCCATGCCCTGTTCGGGGCGCTCGGGCTTGATCTCGTGGTCGAGAAGCGCAGCACTGGCAAGACGTTGGATATCGGCGACATCTTCTGATGGCTCGTCACAAGACCCACGCGCCGCTGCAGGTGCTGATCAATGGCCGCCTCGTCGGTCGCCTCGAGAAGGAAGCCGGCGGCGCGATCCGCTTTGCCTATCACCGAAGCTGGCTCGGATGGCAGCCCGCCTTTGCGATTTCGCTGTCGCTGCCCCTGCGCGACACGCCCTGGACCGGGGCACCGGTCGCCGCCGTCTTTGAAAACCTCCTGCCGGACAATCCAGACATCCGCCGGCGGGTGGCCGAGCGCACCGGGGCATCAGGAATCGACGCCTACAGCCTGCTGGAGGAGATCGGCAGAGACTGTGTCGGCGCCATGCAGTTCCTTCCAGATGACGCCGACCCGGGCCCGACCGGCAGGATCGAGGCGGAGCCGGTATCTGAAACGGAGATCGAGCGGATACTGGTCAACCTCGGAAGGGCACCGCTCGGGATGGAGGCCGACAAGGAATTTCGCATCTCGATTGCCGGCGCTCAGGAAAAGACCGCGCTCCTGCTCAAGGACGGCCGGTGGATGCGTCCTTTGGGTACCACGCCGACCACGCACCTGCTGAAACCGCAGCTAGAGGAGATACCCACCGCCTTCGGCGCCATCGACATGAATGCCAGCGTCGACAATGAGCACTACTGCCTGGTGCTGCTCGAGGAGTTCGGTCTGGAAGTCGCGAAGTCCACCATCGAGACATTCGGAAGTCGCCGGGTACTGGTCTTGGAGCGGTTCGACCGCATGTGGCGCAGCACAGACATCCTCCGTCTCCCGCAGGAGGACTGCTGCCAAGCACTCGGTATACCTCCGGCACGCAAGTACCAGAGTCACGGCGGCCCGAGTGCAGTCGATATTCTTCGCCTGCTCAGAGGTTCGGACCAGCCGCAGGAAGATCAGGCTGACCTCCTTAAGTCCCTTATGCTCTTCTGGCTGATCGGGGCGACGGACGGACACGCGAAGAACTTCTCGATCTTCCTGCGTCCCGGCGGCCGCTACGCACTGACCCCTCTCTATGATGTGCTGACCGCGCAGCCTGCGCTCGACAGCCGGCAAATCCCGAACAACAAGTACAAGCTCGCGATGTCGGCGGGCAAGAACCGGAAGTACAAGATCCTCGACGTCACGGGCCGTCACTTTGTGGAAACGGCAAGGGAGGCAGGCATGGGTACGGCGATTATTCATCACGCCATCAGCGAAATCCTCGAACGAGCCGAGGTCGCCTGCAATGCAGCGCTCGGGAGGATGCCGGACGATTTTGCCGTGGAAGTCCACGAGAGCGTGAGCCATGCCGTGCACAAGAGGCTGGGCCTGCTCGAATCCGGACTCGCGGAGCTTTGACTTGGGACCGCCGGCCAAGCCGGCGGGAGGGAAATGACCTGGCACGACTGGACAAACTTGCCGAAGCCACGGCCGAGGTAAGGATCATTAGACATATTCGGGCGAGGTCTTCCTGATCGGCGACGTTTGGTCGGGTGTCGTGGTCAAGCTCAGCCGGTGATGGCAACGCGGCACGCTCGACCTACGCGCCAACGGATCAGCGCAGTTTCTCGGCATGAATCTTTCAGTCGATCCGTACGGGTGGGAAAATCATCGATCAGCGTTGATCTATGATGCGTCCCGGTTGGCGGGAGGCAGGTCCGCACCGTTGGTTCACGAATTGATGATTTCGATGAGCCGTGCCGCCGCCGGTTCCGATCCACGTGCCAAATCGCTGCGGCACGCGAACTGGATCATTGGGCGGATTCTGCCAAGGGTTCGCTAGCGCTCGTGATCATGCTGGACCGATTTCCCGCAACACGTTCAGGGGCGAACCCCGCGCCTAGGCGACCGACCCTTTAGCTTTGCACGTCGCCAAGCAGGCAATCGTCAGTGGCTTCGACGCAGTCGTCGAGCCAGGACTTCGCCGCTTTTTCTATATGCCGTTCATGCATGCCGAGGACAAGGAAGAGCAGGGTTACTCTTTACGTCTCATTGAAGCGCTTGGCGATCCCGGCACCTTAGTCTGGGCAAGCCACCATCAGCATGTCGTGGCACGTTTCGGCCGTTTTCCGCATCGCAATGCTTTGCTGGGCCGTTCCACTACGCTCGAAGAGCAAGCCTTTCTCGAAACGAGCGACTTCCGTGGGTAAGTGCCGTACTCTGCTCCTCCGATATTGTCCGAATTGTGACATGGCAAAGTTGAGCGAAATGAATCTTTGGTAGGAAGATACCGGTGTCATTTGAACCACATGAAGGCTGTAGTGCAGGGGACGATTTAGGGCGCCGTTCGTGGGTGATGAACGGATGGTTCTCTGCTGCGCCGATCGCTGCTGCACTGTCGCTGGGCGCTTGTGTGGCTGCCGACGACGATCGGCCCGAGCGGGCGCTCGCACTTTTGGATGCCGAGTGGGTGGTCGAGGATATCGCTGGACGCGGCGTGATCGATGGCGCGCGTGCTACCCTCGTTTTTGGGTCTGATGGCCGCCTGTCAGGTGATACGAGCTGCAATCGCTACTTTGCCGACTATAGGGTGGAGGGAACGAACCTGCAGATCATGAGCGCCGGCGTGACTGAGAGGGCCTGTGGCCCTGCAGTCATGGACCAAGAGCGACGGTTCCTTGAGGTGTTCAACGCGGTGGACAGGTACCGCATCGATGAAATGGGTGCGCTGGTTCTGTCTGCGCCCACCGGGTTGACGATCACTGCACGCCGCACCCCCGGAAGAGCACCGGAAACGACATACCGCTGCGCCGACGGTTCGGTCATAACGGCCACCTATCCTACCACCGACACCGCCCGCCTGCTTTACAATGGCCAATCGATAGACATGGCCATCGCACGTTCGGGAAGCGGCGCGCGTTATGTGGGTGGCGGGTGGCAATGGTGGACGAAGGGGTTTGAAATTGGGACGATATCCCGCCTTGCTCCTGGCGAGGACATCGCTTCGGCTGCGGGGATGACCTGCGAGGCGTAG
>CAYTPY010000006.1:23692-46782 GCA_964439725.1 uncultured Erythrobacter sp.
CCTTGCTCCTGGCGAGGACATCGCTTCGGCTGCGGGGATGACCTGCGAGGCGTAGTCTACGACGCGTATCTTGCGCTGTTGGCGCAAAACATGAGGTCAATCTCGTTCAATCGCGCAGAGCATGAGCGGCGCCCGCTCATCGAGCCATTATACTAAGTACGATAGTGGGCGCGTTGCGATGCATTACTGAGAGCCCGCGTATGCGCATCTACGCCAACCGCTGGTTCGCCAAGTTTCGCGCCAAGGAAATGATCAGCGATGCCCCGCTTGCTGATGCCGTACATCGGGTCGAATCTTGCCTGATCGATGCTGATCTTGGCGGCGGCCTGATCAAGCAGCGCATCACACGCCAGGGCGGGGGGCAAGTCTGGCGGCTATCGCTCGATCCTGATCTTCCGCTCGGGCGAGCAGTCCATATTCGTGTTCGCCTTCGCTAAGAGCGACAAAGCGAACGCGAGTGCCGCGGCACTGAAGGTCTATCGCAAGGCTGCCAGCATCATGCTGGAACTGGGCGAGGATTGAAACAGAAGTTGAAGCAGGCCGATTGGACATCAGACCATTCTTGACCCTCTGCAAGATCCGATAGAACTGCTTTTCCAGGCGCTTCGGCTAGATCGGAACCGCCATGCGGCAGATCTCTCACAGGCGGAATGCGACGCGCTGATTGGAGACGTGTGTTGAAGCGGGGCCTTTAACGTGGATATCGCCTCGCTTCTTGGCGGCATCGGTTTGTTCCTGCTCGGCATGAGCATGATGACTGAAGGGCTCAACATCGCAGCCGGGCCTGCCTTGAAATCCATCTTGGGCTCGTGGACGCGCTCGGCGCGGCGCGGGCTTCTGGCTGGCATGCTGATTACTGCCATTGTGCAGTCGTCTTCGGCGACGATCGTCGCGGTAATCGGCTTCGTAAACGCCGGCCTGCTTTCGCTCACTCAGGCGATCTGGGTCGTGTTCGGTGCTAACGTTGGCACTACGACGATCGGCTGGATTGTCGCACTCATCGGCGTGCGCTTCTCGATGACTGCTTTTGGCCTGCCGGCTGTCGGGGTGGGCATGCTCATAAATCTGTTTTTCCGTGACTCAGCGAGAGCAGCCGGATTTGGGCGGGCGATCGCGGGGTTCGGTGCCTTCTTCATCGGGATTGGCCTTCTTCAGGATGCCTTTGCCGCGACTGAATTCAGTGTGGCGAACCTAGGTATCGACGAGAGCCGCATCAGTGGATTGCTGGCGTTAGTTCTCGCAGGCATCATTCTGACATTTACTACACAATCGTCGAGCGCGGCGATCGCGATCACGCTGACGGCTGTCGCGAGCGGTGCACTGGCGCTGTTACCGGCCGCCGCTGTGGTCATCGGCGCAAACATTGGAACAACCTCGACCGCGCTCCTGGCCACGATGGGAGGAACAGCCGCAGCGCGGCGTACAGCGCTTTCGCATGTGGCCTTCAGCGTCATCGCAGGCGCCGGCGCTTTCGTGCTATTGCCGCTGTTCGTTTGGGGCAGCGGTAGTGGATTGGCGCTGCTCGGAGTGTCCGTCGATGACACGATCAAGCTCGCGGCTTTCCATACGCTGCTGAACCTCTTGGGCGTTCTACTGATCTGGCCGCTCGCGCCCGCGCTGATCAGGTTCTTATCACGACGTTTCGTATCCGATGACGAGGCGATCGCTCGGCCGCAGTATCTAGACGCTAATCTCGCGGAAACTCCGGATTTCGCCGCGTTGGGGCTCTATCTCGAAACTCGGCGGGCGCTCGAGTTCAGCATGACCTTTGCGCGCGATCGTATCCTCGACGGTCCAGCAAGGGCGGCGGCCGCCGCTCGGCGCAGTATTCGCGAGCTGATGGGAGAGATACGCCACTTCGTTGACGGCATGATGTCATCCGAGCCGATGTCCGGCGCTCCTGCGAAGGCCGTGCCGGAGCTGGTGCGTGTGCTGCAGCATTGTGAAGAGCTGCTTGTTCTACCGCCCGAGCCATCGGATGATGAAGCCGGCCGGGAACATCGAAAGGCCCTGATGGTCGGCGTTCTGACGTGCCTGACCATGCCCCACGACGGAGAGGAAGATAGCGACACCGTGCGCGCTGCACAGGCGGCAGCCGACGAGGCTTACGGGACGCTCAAGGATCTGCTGTTGCGACAGCTTCATTACGGCGAGGCGAGCGTCGATGTGGTGGACCGAGACCTCGCTTGGGCGCAGGCACTCAAGCGGATTAGCTACGTTGCATGCCGCGCGCGGCTACGCCTCCTCAACGCACGGAACTCCGCTGATCGCAGCGGAGCTCTTAAAGCGTAAGGGGCATCCAGCGCGGGGCACCTTATTTCAATCCAGCAGGCGCCATACGTTCCGGGCGGTGAGGTAAGTCCTACTGAGCGAGGAGCCTCGCGGAGCCTTTACCATTTAGCGGCGCGTTGCAGCACCCACAGCCGGGGAGTTCGGTGCGCTATCGTCTCGGCGCTGACCATGCTCGAGCTCGACGAGATGATGGCACGCTATGCCAGCTGCGAGGATTTGGCCGAGATCATCCGCCACCCGTTTCGCCGAGGCGGCCAAGACGTTGCGCGAGCTGTTCGCTCGGCTGGTCGGGAATATGAATGACCCGCAACCTAATGCGACGCGCTATTCATGGCGCACAAGGGGGAACGCCCACTGGCTTGTTCAACTTCATCGTGCGTCCGCAGGAGACCCCGTCCTTCAGGTCGGGGAGGAATGCGGCCTTTCATTCTATAATTGGGAACGTATAGTGAACATGTGCAGTGTGGCTACCGCTTCCGCTTCTATCCCACGACGGAGCAGGAAGAGTTCCTGATCCGATCATTGGGCTGCGCACGGTTTGTCTTTAACCGCGCGCTGGTGGCGCGTCAAAATGCATGGTCTGAGAGCAAGACATCGCTTGGCTACAAGCAGACGAGCGCCCTGCTAACTCAGTGGAAGCAGGATCCAGAGCTAACCTGGTTGAATGAGGTCAGCTCTGTTCCGCTGCAGCAATCGTTGAGACATCTCGATCGGGGTTTCAGGAACTTCTTCGAAGGCCGGGCGCGTTACCCGAAGCTGCGCAGTCGGCGAGGCCGCCAATCCATGGAGTTCACGCGTTCGGCCTTTAAGGTCCGGGACGGGGCGCTCTACCTCGCGAAGATGAAGCAGCCTCTGGATGTGCGGTGGTCGCGCGAGTTACCCTCGTACCCGACGACCGCGACAATCACTTTTGAGGCCGACGGCCGGTGGTATGTGTCGCTCAGGGTTGAAGATGAGCGAGAGGCTTTGGACGGCGGGGCAACAAGCGTCGGGGTTGATCTGGGGATCACCGATTTCGCAACGCTTAGCACGGGCGAGAAAGTCCGTGCGCCCAAACCGCTGAAGGCGGCGCTGGGGCGCCTTCGTAAAGTTCAACGTCGCCATGCTCGATCTGCCAGAGGTGGCAAGAACCGTTCGAAGCGGCGTTTGCAGGTGGCGCGGGCTTATAGCCGCGTTCGGCATATACGAAACGATTGGCTCCACAAGCTCTCGACGAGGTTGATCCGCGAAAACCAAGTGATCAACGTCGAGACGCTCAACGTGAAAGGAATGATGCGAAATAGGAAGCTGGCGCGCGCAATCAGCGATCTTGGCTGGTCCGAGTTTGTGCACCAGCTCGAGTACAAAGCGCAGTGGCATGGTCGAACTTTGACGAAGTGCGATCGCTGGTTCGCTAGCACCAAAACATGCTCTCTTTGCCAGACAAAGAGAGCCAAGATGTCTCTCAAGGTTCGCACTTGGACATGCACCGCCTGCGGGGCGGTGCATGATCGGGATACCAATGCTGCGCAAAATTTGGACGCCGCGGGGCAAGCGGTTCGTGCCTGTGGAGGTGATGTAAGACGGGAGGGCCTTAAGGCCAGCCCGCAGCCGCCAGTGAAGCAGGAAGCTCTATCAGTAATGGTAGGAATCCCCGTCCTTTAGGGCGGGGAGGATGTCAATCCGATGGCGATCGAACTGGTCAGCTCTACTCACGAGGTTCGTCCGGCACGTGGTAGGATCCAGGGCCACGGGTTTTCTTTACGTCGCGAAAGATGCCTTGATCGAGGCCGCGATCGCCCCAGCTTCTTACCAAAGTTTCCCCAGAAAGTCCGACATGACTGACACCAGCGCTCTGTTCCAGCCGTTCACCTCTCCCAAGCTCAGCTTGCCCAACCGCATCGTGATGGCGCCCATGACCCGCAACATGGCTCCAGGCGGTGTGCCGGGTCAGGCCAATGCGGATTACTATGCCCGCCGGGCGGCTGGTGGCGTTGGCCTCATCCTGTCCGAGGGCACAGTGGTTGACCGGCCATCATCGCGCAACTTGCCCCATATCCCGCTGTTCCACGGACAAGAACCGCTGGGTGGCTGGGCACACATCATCGACGCTGTGCACAGGGCCGGGGGCAAGATGGGGCCACAACTCTGGCACACGGGCGGCACATCGGCCGATCCCTCCTTTGAACGCCCGCCCTTGGACACGCCGTCCGGCCTCAATGGTCCGGGTGAGCGAGTGGGCGCACCCATGAGCGAGGAGGCGATTGCCGACACCGTAGCCGCTTTCGCCCGCGCCGCAGGCGACGCCAAGACTCTGGGCTTCGACACGCTGGAGCTGCAT
Source organism: uncultured Erythrobacter sp. (assembly GCA_964439725.1). Classification (GTDB taxonomy): domain Bacteria; phylum Pseudomonadota; class Alphaproteobacteria; order Sphingomonadales; family Sphingomonadaceae; genus Croceibacterium_A. Next base: position 28,305 of record CAYTPY010000006.1, read on the forward strand.
GGGGCGCACGGTTACCTCATAGACCAGTTCTTCTGGGCTGACACTAACACCCGCAGCGATCGCTACGGCGGAGCCACTTTGGCAGAACGCTCGCGTTTCGCCGCCGAGGTGGTGGCTGCGACGCGCGAGGCGGTGGGGCCGGATTACCCCATCCTACTGCGCGTGAGCCAATGGAAGCAGCAGGACTACGCGGTGCGGCTGGCTCCGACCCCCCACGAAATGGAACAATGGCTTGGTCCGCTCGTCGCCGCGGGCGTGGACATCCTGCATTGTTCGCAGCGGCGCTTTTGGGAACCAGAGTTCCCGGAGATCGATGGCAGCCACGGCCTGAACTTCGCTGGCTGGGCCAAGAAGCTGACGGGTGCGCCGACGATCAGCGTCGGCTCCGTAGGACTTTCTGGCGACTTCTTCGGCGCATTTCAGGGCCAGGGGGCCGAGCCGGCGACCCTCGAAGGACTGATCGAGCGGATGGAAAGGGGCGAATTCGACCTGGTGGCGGTGGGCCGGGCGTTGTTGTCCGATCCACGCTGGGTGGACAAAGTTCGCGAAGGTCGGCCAGAAGAGCTAGGCGCATTCGACGCAGCTGCCCTGGAGGTGTTGAAGTAACCCGCCAGGCAACTCCGCATGAGACCGGGATCAGAAGCCAGTTCCCACTAATCTTTTGGCAAAAACCTGAGATAGCGTGCTAAATCCCTGCCGCTCGAAGAAGGCATGGGCGCGCTCGTTCCGAACTCCGCTTTCCAGAAACAACCAATCGATCCTATGGCCACGCACGGCTTCCTCGACATGTTCAAGCATTCGCGCACCAAGTCCGTGTGAGCGGTAATCCATCTCCACCGTCATATCTTCGAGCACGGCAAACGAGCGGCGCGATGAGTGTTCCCAGGCTAAAATTGCTATCGCCACGATTTTATCTGCGGCATCCCGCGCGACCAGTAAGTCGCGCTCGTCGCCGAGCTTCGCGAAGTCGTCTGCGTACAAGGCTTCAAGGTCGCTTGACCACGTTGTTCCGTCGAGGCTGAGGCCAGTCTGTATTTCACCGTGGCTGATGTACTCCGGCGATGCTCCGATTACGCGTGCAGCGAACTTGGCGGCTGCAGCGGCTGTTCTGGCAGACTTGTCCCAGCGGAATGATATTTCCCGCTGGAGGGGAGATTCCTCCATTTAGTCGGTTCCTCTTCGAGGCCTTGCAACCAATTCCGGATGCTCTGGCAATCGAGCATAATATCTGCAACTGCATCGTAGAATGCACGCCGCTTCTCGCGGACGGGAAGGGCGGCGTCCCAGATTTCGCACCCGACATCGAATATCTCACGAATGTCCTGCGTGTAATTGGCGCGAAGCTGAGGTCTCCAGCGGTCCCGGAAATACCAGTCGTCGACCAGCTCGTGGAACCATGCGACCCAGCTTGCGAACACCTCCGCCGGAATGATGTCGTTACGACGGAAGCGTGCGCACACCTCGAACAGGTTAAGCGACTGATAATACAGATTGAGTGCCGTCTCGCATCCCAGCTCATAATCTTTGCCTTCCGGCATCTTCGCAGGGGGGGTGTCACAGCGAAAGCAGTCCATGAGCTCGGCCTTCTCGGCGGCATACTGAAAGACCTCGCTCGACTGGACCTCAAGCGCGAGATAGGCGGCCGACTTCTCGACCCGAAGTTCGCGAGACTCCGTCCGCCGGTAAGTGCGCCAAGAAAATGCGAGACTGGCGATAGCCAGGAACAACGCCAGACCCGTAAGAAAATTCTCGACTGACTGATCGCGGAGTAACTGAAGCATCAGCCCCCTCCCTTGCTCTCTATCTCTTGCCTGATTTTTAGTTCGAGCGCCATGTCTCGGAGACCTCCCGATCGGAAGGTCTCCTACGATTAATGAGGATCAGGTGCTGCCTGACAGCTTTCGCTAGGACCGGCCGCTTTTGTGATCATACGGTGACCGTTAAGTCACCCTTTCCCTCCAGCGCGTCGCGCCCTGCATGGCATGACCAATCAGGTCATTGAATCGGAGTAATCCACCGGCAACCCTGACACTCGGACCAGGTTTGGCGCCGCCGGAACCTGCTGTCCTTTTAAACTAATCTTGGAAAGCCTCTTTCGGTCATCTTGTGAACGTCGAATGGGTTGCGATCTCCTGCCCATCGTTGCTCATCTCCGGCGGGGAGCCACGGTTCTCGCATATGTCGGCAACGAACGGTGCGTTGCGCGCAAGCCCAGAGCGAAACCTGTCAGCCTTGTTCTCGCTACCGGGCCGATGAGACCCGCAGCTCCACCTTTCTGTGTTCCCAGTCACGATGGCCGCCGGGAGCGGGCGCCGTTTCGATGATCTCAAGCGCAATTGTCTGCTCTGGCACGCCGAGACCGGCAAGAATATCAGCGATCTTCTTGCCTCGTTTGCGGGCCATATCCGGGCGTTCCGTCAGCACCTGTCCAACGTCGAGCAGGCTAGCGCCTCGATAAGCGCGGACCTCCACCCGCGTTCCGGGAATAGCCACAGCCAGTCGCGCGAGCTCAAGTAACTTCATAGCGTCCGGGCCCGAAGCGCGGTCGCTTTCAAACGGGAAATAGATCGTTTCCGTTCGTCGCAGAGCTACCTCCGGTACTGGAAGCGCGGGCAAGCGGACTATCCTCAGCGACGTTGCCGGATCGGCCTCGATCATTGAGCGGTCCGCATCGCTCAAGCGTAACCGGGCCGGTAGTTCTTCCGCTAGGAACTCGGGTGTGACCGGTACGATTTCATCACACTCAGGCGATAGTTCCGGCATGACCGAAACGCGGCCGTCTATCGCTATTCCGCCGCATTCGTTCGGTCTATCGGCGACCTCGGCCTCAACCAGAACCTTGTGCCCAAGCTGAGGGTTGCCCCAGTCCTGCGGGCTTGAGAGACCATAGCGCACACCATCGCGCATAGCGAAAAAACATAGGTCGCGCTGGGGGCCGAGGTCCTGTGCCACCGGACAGGCAAGAAAGCTCAAGCTCTGTGCCTGCGCCTGAGACGATACTGCTAAGGCGGACAGAGCCAGCGACGCGGCAAGTTGGGCGGATCGTCGCATCACAATACGCTCATGAAATTTACTAAATCCTGCTTTTCTTGCTCGGTGTAGCGAATGTTGAACCGGCGGTCGTAGAAATCGACCATCTCACGCAGCGTGTCGGCCTCCCCGCCCATGAAGTACGGCGCGCGGGCGGCAAGCCCACGCATCTGTTGGGTCATGCTGGCGCCAATATCACTGCATTTGCCCGTTACGAGAGCTCTGCCGGGATCATGGGTGTATATCACCCGCCCTAAGTATGACTGCGGCACGGCGTCATCCCGGCAAACAGCCTTGAACAGGGGCAGGTCATCGCGCTTGTTCCAAGGCCAGTTGTTCAAGCCCAGGTCCATGAAACCTGGCGCGAGATCCATGCCGGCGAGTACCGTATTGTGGCAACCCGAAGCGCAGCTTCGATTGAACGGATTTCCAAGTCCTTTGTCGTTGTAAACGCCTACGTCCTTTATGAGGAAGCGGCGATCAAAGAAGACATTGGCTCCGCGCGCTACGGAAGCTTGAAACGCTGCTCTGCGACCCTCCTCTTCGGTGGCCGCTCCATCTTTAGCGGAGTCATTTTCACCGCGCAGCCACATACCGAAGGCGCCGAAAACCCGGTTAACCGGATTATTGCCGAGTTCACCAGGCGCGCCGTCTCGCATAGCTTCCGGGCCCAATCCGGGCGGTGTTCCGGGCCCTGAAAGCTCTCCCGCTTCGTGGCTAAAACCCTGCGCTACGTAGATCGAGCGTTCGAAAGCCTCGATTTGCTCGAGTTCTTCATCACTGAGACGGGAGAGCATCTCGAGATGTGTTGCGCCGGCATCCCCGGCTTGGCCACGCAATGTCGGCAGCCGCCCGTCCGACATTAGCTGGACTGACACAAATTCACCGGTGTCCGGATCCTTTGGCAGTAAGCTCTTGTCGTTGTACATGAAATATTCGTGCGGAGTGACCCCATTGGGCAAGGTCAGCAGGTACTTCATGTTAGCGACGGGTCGAGGCCGGCGATAAACCGATATCGCTGGGTTATCGCTGTACATTCCGTACACAGGATCGAGATTGCAGCGGGTAGGGTCGCTAACGACCTCCAGCGTGAATTCGGGCTCGATTTCCGAGCCGTCCGCGGCCTTAGGCGGCCAAGGCCGTGGGATGCGGAACAAGCCCTTGTCCAGAAGCAGCGAGTGGGATTTCGGATCGCCCTGCGGCAGGCTAGGGCAATTCGATCCATCGATGGCCGCAAACAGCGGATCGGCCCCGTTGGTAGCGGCCCACTGGGCGCGGATCGTGTGCACAGACAGGCTCATAGCATCGGCGGGCTGATGACACGTCACGCACGCCCTTCCGTTGGCCCCGATCGGCTCAAAGAACGGGTGTCCTGCGGTGTCGATCGGATCTCCGGTGTTTATAAGCCGGAGGCGGCCGAATTCGTTCGGAAACTCAAGCGTCTCGCCAATCTCGAACTGTTGGCCTGGGCCCCACCAATGACTCTCAGATGCGTACTCCGTTTGGCTCAGAGCAGTTGCAGCAAACAGCACCGAGGCTCCGACAAACGCAAGGCTTGAAGCGCGACGCATGCGGGAGTTGCTCATGGTTTGCTCCGACGCAAAGGCTCAAATCGATGCACTTTTCCATCCTTCATGACGAAACGAACGTCTTTGACCTTCCGAATGTCTTCCAGAAGATCCCCGCGAACAGCCACGAGATCGGCGGCCATGCCTGGCGCGATCCTTCCGACTTGGTCACCCATGCCTAGTGACTTTGCCGACACCGAGGTCGCGCTGATGATGGCGTCCATCGGCGATTGCCCACCATCAATCACGCGCCAGACGAATTCATCGGCATTGGACCCATGGGTGCCGGCCACCGCATCACTGCCGAAGACGATGTCCACGCCGGACGCCAATGCCAATCGGAAGGTGGAGACATAATCGCTATAGCCTTCCGGCATCTGGGCGATGTCTCCGTGCTCGTAAGTTGCCGCCTCCGGCATGTCGCCTTCAAGCCGTGCATAATGCACGATGATGTCGAGATTTGGATCGTAGTAGGTCCCGGCCGCCTTCATCGCCGCGAAAGTTGCCGCATCCAGCTTCTGTCCGTGCTCTATAGTGGTGCATCCTGTTGTGACGGCGCGCCATGCGGCAACCCTCGACTGTGCATGTACGATTGTGCGCAGCCCCAGGTGCTTAGCTTCACCGCAGGCCGCGACCAAGACATCTTGCCCGAGCTCTCCGTGGCCGTCTGCGAACAGCTTGATGAAGTCAGCTCCCTGTGCTGCCAATTGTCGTACCTTCGCAATTGCCATTTGTGGGGTCGCTGCGTGCTCTGCCTGGATGAGGCCGAGTGACGAGCGAATGCGAGGACCCGGGAAGCCGCCCGCTGCGATCAGCTCGCGCAGCGGCCCATCTAGCTGGTCGCCGGGGCTCTGGATGGTGGTGAAGCCTGCCTGCAGAGTAGCCCAAGCGTTGGCAGCGACCGCAAGGGCGGCCTCTTCGGGCGTTTCGTCACCCAGTTCATTGGGCGGGACCATATTACCTGCACTGTCTCTGCGCGCGGCAACGTGGGCATGAGTGTCGATCCACCCAGGAGTGACGGTCATCCCTCGAAGGTCGTAGTCGAAATGCTCACCCCAAAGCGTGACAGCGTCGATTTTGCCCGCGCGCACGTGAATATCGCGGTCGCGTTCAAGCCCTCCGCTCCCATCGACAATCATGGAAGTGCGAAGCACGATTGAACTGTCTTGCGCGGGAGCCGGCGAGACCGGCTGCGCCAGCGCCGCCGCCGTCCAGCCAATCAAGAGTGCCGCACTCAGTACGGCCAGTCGCCGGTATGCTCTGTGGACGCGCTTCAACTGCATGCCCCAGGTCAATCTTGTGGGTCTCGTTCTTGCTGGATGATTTTGCGCTCGTGCATCCAATCGACCAGCCGATCGCCCCACAGAGACTGCGTCATCGAGAAATTTGGCACATCGTAAATATGTAATTCTGCCGGTGCGCGCTGGGCGATCCACATCTCGAACAGAGCGATTAGGCCGTCGGTGACCGGTCCGTGCCAGGCCTCGGTGATTAGGAACAGCGGCGGGGCAGCTTCCGGCACAGCCACGTCCTGCAAGGCTGGACCGAAGTTGGAAATAATGAAATCGGGCGTCGAACCCGCCTCACCGGCCATCATAGCGCCAAAGGCCACGCCGCCGCCCGCCGAAGTGCCAAACATACCGACGCGGGTAACATCGATCCGCCATTCATCCGCCCGCGCGCGCACGAGACGCAGCGTCTCTTGCGCGTCCGTCACCGCTAGCCGCAGAACCTCGTTCAGAGCCGCGTTGTCGGGCGCAGGGTTCGCATTGGCATTACGAATTTCCATCTTCGGAAACTCAAACGGTGCTGCATTCTGTGGGCGCGGGGCGATAGCCTGTGCGACCTGCTCCTGGGAAAGCTGAAGGGTGCGGTATTCGAGGACGATCACCGCCACGCCTTCACGGTTCAAGCGAGCGATTGTGTCGTGGGTGTCCTTACCGATGTTCAGTACTCGCAAGCCACCGCCGGGCAGCATCACTACCGCAGCGCCGTTCGCATGTGCTGCGTCGGGAAGAAATACCTGTACTCTGGGCTGCGTGGTGTTGAAGCGATCTTCGCCGCCATCAATCTGATGGATGAACAGCGCCTCAGGCCAATGTTCGGAGCCGGGTGCTGGTCCGTTATACAGGCTTTGCGTATGCTGTTGTGCGGCCGCCGGGTAACTGGCGCAGGCGGTTAGGAAAGCCGCAAAACAGGCGAAGAACGAAATCGAACCGCGATGCTTGAAAGTCGGAAGATGGCTGTAGGCCATTCAGAACCCCTTTGCGTCATAGGCCCAGTCAGGGCTTGCGCAGAGTGTGCAGCCCGCGCCCGTGAACCACTGCGCTGCTTCTTCGTCGCCCCTTAACTGCCAGTTGAGCCATTTCACGGAGACCTGCGCTACTTTGCCGCCGTTCGGCTCTTGGAAAGTGCCACCATGACCCACATCCATATTGGCGATTGCCACGGGAATGTGGGTGATCCGGCTGAAGTCATCCATGCTGTTTGGGTACGCTACATCACTTTCCCCTCCCGCGATGTAGAGGACCGGTGAGTGCATATTTTCGAGCTCGGCTTTCTCAACGGCAAAGCCGGTTATGGGGTTAAACGATTCCGGATCGAGCACGCCGCTATTGTGTATGATGGCGGTGGCGATGCGCGGATCGGCTGCAACTTTGATCGCTTGCAGCCCGCCGCAACTATGGCCGGCCACAGCCACAGCTTTCGGATCTATCCGACCGTTGAACGGGCTTTGCGGGCGGGCGTTCTCAGCCAGAATCCAGTCGAGACCTGCGACAAGGTCTTTCGGCAGCGTTTCGACTGGCGGGAAACGGCCGTCCTCCTGCGTGCGCTCCTCGCGTTCGCCCGGAACGGCGCCCGGTCCGCTCCGAACCTGTCCAGGGGCAATCGCGATGTAGCCGTGGGAGGCGAGTTCCAGCAGATGGAAACGAGCGGAGGCAGCGTCCGCCGAGCAGCCCCCATTGCCCCAGAGTACTACTCCGAGCTTCCGTTCGCCCAAGCTGGTGAGATCGTGCGGACGATAGACGACGTGGTCGGGCAGGTCAGAACGAACTTCCTTGATCGCGGCATAGGGGCCGCTTCCAGCTGTATTGGGCTGCGCGTCATAGGCTGCGTTCTGAGCCTCCTGGGAGGTCGCCTGATCTTCCGGCATCGCGTCAGGCTGCGCGCAACTCGCCGCTATTGCCAGAGAAAGTCCCAGAACGGCGGTTCGGCTGAAAGAGATCATCTGCTTCCCCATGAGCTGCGACGCGAAGATGCTTCTGGGTATGTCGATGTACCAATGGCTTGCGGCCGGCAAAGGGCACCTTGCCGGCCGCAACTGGTCAGAGCTTAGCCCGAATACCTAGAGCAATGGTACGACCGATTGGGCTGTGCGCATTCGGGTCAAATGCCAGGTTGCCGTTGGGCACGTAAGGCGGATCGTTGTCGAATATGTCCTGCACATCGAGCGTTAACGTCACCGATTGTGCGAAAGCAACTGGAGACTCCAGGGTGTAGCGCAGTGCCAAGTCGAATTCCGTGTGCGCGGGCACGTCCTGCACCGGCGAGGCGGTATCATTATCGTAGCTGCCATAGTGATTGGCAAAGATGGTGGCCGAGAGATTGCCCACTTCCGCACCGGCATAAGCGCGCGCTACGAACGATGCAGGATTGTTGATTGTGTTGAGCACATCACGCAGCGGCGTTCCGGTAATGACCGTGCGCTCGAAAGACAGGATCTTGGTCGCGTTGACGCCGACCCGCCAGGAACCCCAATCGGTGAAGTCTTCATAGCTGCCGATAAATTCAAGCCCATCGGTCTTATTGGCCCCAAGATTGACCTTACGGCCGTCCACGATCGCGTAGACGTCTTCCGGAGATGCCGGCGGCGGGGTGAACAGACCGCCCGCGATAATTTCATTCACCCAGTCGAGGGAGGGGTTGAGCGAGACGATCGGCGCCAGCTCAGGCTTTTGCAGCGCCAACGTGTCGTTGCCCGGCGCGGCAATGCGGTTGGAATAATCAACGTTATAGTAGGTGACCGATAGGTTCAGACCGGGAACCATGGCCGGTTCCCAATCGGCGCCGACCGACCAGGTTTCAGCCTCTTCGGGCACCAATCCGGGATTGCCGCCGCGGAGGAAAAGAATGTCGCGCTGGACACCGCCGCCGTCGACAAATTGCCTGTACTGGTTGAACGGCAATCCGGTGTCGGACAGCGTTGGCGCTCGGAATGAGGTGCCGTAGCTGGCACGCAGGCTAAGCGAATCCACCGGCTTGAAGGTCAAGCCAAGCTTCGGATTCAAGGTGTCCCCAACATCGTCGTAATCGTCATAGCGTGCGGCAGCCGAGAAGTTCAGCTCCGGCCCGCCGGACGCGCCCATGAGTGGTACAAACACCTCACCAAACACCGAGTTCACCTTGCGGTCGAACTCGCCAACGAATGGCGCGAGGTCCTGCCAATTGATCTGCTGCCGCGACGCTCCAAGCGCTACGCTCACATCGCCGCTTGGCAGCGACACCACCGGGCCATCGAAAGAAATTCCGTACTCGTGGATTCCGTAGTTCGTATCGACCCGGAAGCTGCCACTGGCGATCGCTGCGAGCGTGGCGGGATTGTTGTTACCGGTGGAAGAGAACGGATTGAACGCTGTGGTTGGATCAGGGTCGGCCAATGCTGCGGTCAGAGCAGCGTTGTCGATTGCCCGATTATATGACCGCTCTTTGTCGTGGCCGTAGGCATAGAACACATTGCCAGACCAACTCGGCCCTATGTCGAAGTTGAGACCCCCGGTGACGTGATAGGCCTCCTGGGTGGACGGATTGCGCAGAAATCCCAGATCATTGAGGAACGAATAGGCGACCGTCACACGCTCGCCTGGAGTGCCAGGATTGACATAGAACGGATTAGTCGTGGGCACGTCGAATTGCGCGTTTAGCGGTCCGGCCGCCAGTACGCCTTCGCGCTTTGCATAAAAGCCTTGTGCGTAGAACTCGATCGAGGAGCCGATCTCCTGTTCGAACGTGGCCGCTACGCTGTAGCGCTCCTGTGCCGGGAGCGCGCCGGCCCCGAGGAAAGCGCTCTGCAAATTACGGGTGCCGGCGGTAAAGTCCCCGGGGGTGAGGCCTTCGCCGTCTCCGTTCGGGATGGCATAACTAATGCCGCCGACCGTCACGTTACCCGGTGCCGACAAGGCTGAGCGCAGATCGGGCCCGCCAAAAGGGGTGAAGTCGTCGGTGTAGAAATCCCGATCTGCAGCGAAGAGCATGCCGCGATCATTGTATTCCCCGGCGACCATCACGGAGCCGGTGCTCCAGGTCTTGCCCAGAGCCAAACCGGCCTGATATTCTTCGAAGCCATCGGCGAACTTAACGCGGCCCATCGCTTCGGCCCCGTCGAAATTCTTGCGTAGCAGAATGTTCACAACGCCGCCGACAGCGTCCGAGCCATAGATGCCTGAACTGCCGTCAGCCAATACCTCGAGCCGGGCGATTGCCATGCTAGGTATGACCGAAGGATCGAAGAACTGGCTTTGTGTACCAGCCGCTGGAAGGCGCCGCCCGTCGAGCAGTGTCAGGGTGGATTCCGTGCCCAAGCCGCGCAAATTGATGCCAGTACCGAAGGTGCGGTTCGCGTTCTGATTGTTTGCTGCAGTTAATGAAGCGTCTGTGGCGCCGAAGTTGAACACTTGCGGAAGTTCCGACAGCAGCTCCGTCGTCGTAGAGGCAGAGCTTTGCTCGATATCGTCCCGGCCCAGTCCAATCACCGGTGAGCCGGTCGGTTCAATTCCCCGGATACGGCTCCCGGTGACAATGATCGCGCCGGCTTGTCCGTCGGCCTCCTGGCCGCCTGGCGGGGTGGTTTGGACTTGCGCATGTGCGGCGGCCGGAATGCACAGTGCGATGATGGAAACGCCGCTAAGCGCCACAAGGGTACGGACCTTCGGAAAGGTATGCATTCGTATCTCCCATCCTCTCGACCATCTGGTGGAGCCGAGTTTGGGAGGAAGTTGCGAGATAACCGCGCGAAAGCAATCAAGGAATGACCAACGAAAATGTTAACAATCTCGCTGGGTAGTGTGCGGCCTCTAAGTGGCGGCGCGGCTGAACCGCGATACTCTGGTTCGGATCATACGCAGGGGCTGGGGCACTGGTTGCGGTTGGAGGCGGTCTGCTCGTCTATGCCCTTGCAGGACACTTTGTTGGTGCTTGGCAGTGACTGCAAAATGACCCTCCCCGTTTGGCCAGGTTTTGCTGTAGGTTTGCTGAGCAGCGAGGGCTTGAGGCGCCTTGTGTCTCGATCTGCCCGTTGTTCGCTGACCTCAAAGAGGCAGAAAGGGATGGAGATGCTTGCGAACAATTGGCTCACGGCCTGCATGACGGCGGCGGCTCTGGCGCTTGCAACTCCCAGCACATCAACTGCTCAGGGCGTACCGCTGACTCAACAGGAGCTCGCCGACAAAGCTGCAATCGAGGACTTGATCACGCGTTACTATGCCCACTTCGGCGGCGGCATAGCCAGCCGCCTTGGGGAATTTTACGCCGAGGACGGCGAGATGATCCTGGGGCAGAGCAGCTACAAAGGGATCGATGCCATCCGGCAAGCATACGAGGCAATTCCGTCCGACGCCCCTCAGCGCCGATCGTTCGCCCTCAACATATTAATAAGCAACCTGCTCGTGAAGCTCAATGGCGATACTGCGACGGCCCGGCTCGTGTTCACCGAGGTGACCACCGAGAACCAGGGAGACGCACCTAAGCTCTTGGTTCAGGGCCGCGAATTCGACCATCTGGTAAAGCGAAACGGCCGTTGGCTCCTCGCGAAGCGCCAGATCATGGGTCCCAACGGCGTTCCCGACGGCTGGCAGGACTGATCAGACTCCTGGGTCGAGGCGGTAGCCGTAGCTCCGGATCGTTCTGATCCAGCCCGTATCCCTGTCCCAACGCATCTTAGCGCGTAGTCGCCGGATGTATACGTCGACGACGTTGGTGAGCGGATCGGAATCGTAGCCCCAAACCTTGTTTAGAATGCGCGTGCGGCTGAATACCCGCCCTGGGGACGACATGAGCAGATCGAGCAGTTGGTACTCCTTAGCGGTCAACTCTACAGGCTCGCCATCCAGCAACACTCGCATTGATGGGCGATCGATCTGCACGTTACCAACCTCGAGCACGGCTGGCGGTTCGTTGGAAAAACCTCGCCCGCGCCGCGCTAATGCCTCGAGCCGCGCTAGCAACTCTTCGAAATCGAATGGTTTGGTCAGGTAATCGTCCGCACCTCCGCGCAGACATTCCACTTTGTCACCAGTGTGGTCGAGCGCTGTCAACATGAGGATTGGCGTAGACACATCGGCCTCGCGCAATCGCCGACAGATCTCGCGGCCGTTGAGGCCAGGCAGCATCACGTCGAGGATCAATACATCGTAGCGTTCGGTCTGCGCTCGCATCAACCCGGAGACGCCGTCGGGCGCGGCTGTGACGGAATAGCCTTCCGCCTCGAGCCCCCGGCGCACAAAGCGGCTGACACGTTCATCGTCCTCTACCAGCAGCAGTTCCATCAGGCGGCAATCCGATCGGAGGCGGCGCGAGGGAAGCGCAGTGTCGCGACCGTGCCTCCGCCCGGGCGCGGAGCAAGCTCAGTGCGACCCCCATGAGCTTGCACCAGAGCGTGGACCAGGCTCAGTCCCAAGCCAGAGCCTTCGCCACGTGTTTCGCCCCGATGGAACCGCTCGAAGAGGTTACTCGTCTGCTCAAAATCGAGACCGGGTCCGTTGTCGCGTACTGAAATGGCAGCGCAATCTTCGATGACGTTCGCTTCGATGGTAATCGTCACTCCGCGTTGTGAATGCCGTATCGAGTTCTCGATCAGCGCCGCGAGGGCGCGACGCAATCGATCTGAGTCTACAGATGCGAATACCGCTGGGCCGGACGCTGAACGGATAGAGCCGCCCATCTCGTTGACGAGGATCTCGAAATCTCCTGCCAGCCGTTCTCCGAGTTCCCGCAAGTCGAGAACTTGGCATTCGAGTGGTAGGCGCCCGACTTCCGCCAGGGCAATCAGCAGCAGGTCGTCTACCATGCGGCTTAGGTCATGGGTCTGCTGCAATATCCGCTCGAAGGCCTCCTGCGGCTCGAAGCCGATCCGATCGACCGTGCGCAGTGCGACCTGCGCTTCACCGCGGATAATCGTGAGTGGGGTGCGCAGCTCGTGGCTTACGTCAGCTAGAAAAGCCCGACGCCGCTCGTCGGCGGCTGCAAGCTTTTCATTCGCATGTTCGAGCTCTTCGGTGCGCTCGGCAACTGCCCGTTCAAGATCGTTTTGGATGGCGCGCAGAGCTTCTTGCTTCTCCCCGATTGTACTGGCCATCGCGTCAAAGGCACTGGATAGGCGCGACAGCTCGTCGGCGCCTTCGAGCTTGACCCGGTGATCGAGATCGCCCTGGCCAAAGGCGTGCGCCCCTTTCTCTAGCTCTCTTAACGCCGGCCTTAGGCGCATTTGCAGGAGATACTGCACCGCCAGTGAGAAGAGTAAAGCTAGCACCAAGCCGCCCAACGAGGCGTAGACTGCCGTCTTGATCAATGATTGGGCTCGCCGGGTCGCCGAAGCGACCGCCCCGTTGCCGCGGTGGATCTCGCTATTTAGCGTCTCTTGAAGGGCGCGGATCGGCCGGGTGATGCGCTCGACTTCGCGCATCGCCATTCTGTTTCCCTCTGTTTGGTAGATGCGATCAACACGGTCGACCCGAGCCGCTAGCGCGCCGGGTTCGCGGAAGTGTTCGAGGACAGCTTGCCCTTGAGCGCCGATGCGTTCGCTAACAATCCGCTCGCGCGCATCGCTGGCGGGAAGACTAGCCGCCTCCGCTAGTAGGCTTTCGAGACGCGACCGAGCTTCGGTTGCCGCGCGACGACCTTGCGGCGTGGTCGCGGTTACACTCGCGTAGCTGGTGTCTTGGTATTCTCGCGCTGCAGCTTGAAGCTGTGTGAATACACGAACCCGGTCATGGGTTCGATGCGCCGTGGTCACGACATCGCTGGCTGACTGAGCGGTGAGCAAGAGTAGGACCGTTAGCACAACGGTCGTTGTCAATCCGGCCAGCGCGGCGGCACTCAACCGGCCACGAAGGCTCCAGGGCCCGAGCCAGCGTCTCGCCAGCATCTCTTCGACCTCTCCTATCGCCGCTCTTCTTCAGAACGGTCGCTCCCCGATCATTCGGGTTATCGGCACACCTTAACTGCTTGATCGATAAGCGCCACCCGAAACTCGAATTCACCCAATGTTAATCTTGCGGCAAGGTTCACGTCACCTAGCGCCCACGTCTTTTTCATCCAGCCCGTCCTAGTCTCGGTCCGGGAGTTTGGGTCGAGGACGGAGCGGGTGAAGAGCGATTGTGCCACGGTCCCGGTAATGTTCCTGCGAACGATGTGGGCAAGCTGCGGGCGCCGGACATTCGCCGCGGCCCGGCATGTAGGTCCAGCTTGAGCGTTTGCAACTCGGCAGGCCCCGGCGGTGCCAAGTTCCGGCCATCGCGAGGCAGCCTCGCGGACGCCGTCCGGGAAGTAGCCAGGCATGTTCCTTTAATCGGCGCGTCGCGGATGGGTGCTCGGTTGCCGATGCGCAGCACGCCCCCCAACCTTCAGTACGCCCATGATCCGTACAAACCGCACAAAACAAACGCGAAATTTCACGGTTGAGTGACCGCGAACGATAAAAACATTGGGGAGATGAAGAAGTGACAACTAGCGGACTGGCAAATCGGAAGACGTGGCTTCGTGCATCCCTAGTTGGCGGTGTCGGTTTGACTGCGCTGGCAGTGGCCGGACCTGCCTCAGCCCAAGCTTCGACTGAGGCGGCCGATCCTGATGCTGGTGCGGCCAGCTCATCGTCGAGCGCGATCGTTGTTACTGGTTCGCGTATCGCTCGCAAAGATTTTGAAGCAAATAGTCCAATTGTAACCGTTGACGAGGAATTTCTTAGGCAGTCGTCGACCGCAGCGGTCGAAGAGCAATTGAACAGACTGCCGCAGTTCGTTGTCGCCCAATCGTCGACTACGCTCAATGGTGTGAGCGGAACCGGTGGGCCGGTCGCGGCCGGCACAAGCATTCAGCCAAGTGCCACAAGCACGCCGGGCGCCTCTACGGTTTCGCTGCGCGGCGTCGGTGCCAACCGGACCCTGGTGCTGATCGACGGTCGTCGGGGCACCCCGGGCAACGCCAACGGCACGGTCGACATATCCACGATCCCCTCGGCCGCGCTGCAGCGTGTTGAAATCATCTCGGGCGGTGCCTCTGCCACTTACGGCGCCGATGCCATCGCCGGCGTTACAAACTTTATCCTGAAGAAGAACTTCGAGGGGGCCGAGCTCGACGGACAGTTTGGCATCAGCGATGACGGTAATGGGTTCGAGTACCAGCTTTCCGGGATCATAGGCAGCGACTTTGCAAGCGGTCGGGGCAACGTCAGCCTGGCCATGTCGGTCAACACCCGCGAGGAGTTGTTCCAACGGGATAACCCGAACTACCCGCGGTTGTGGGCGAACCCGGACACCAGCGTCGGCTCCGCTGCTGCCCTTGGCGTGGGGCGGCCGGGTATTGCCGGTTTATCGTTCCCGGCCAATCTCGTTAACCCGACGACCGGCGCGCCGATCGCGAACCCGGCTTTGGCATGCGAGGCTACTGCAAGTGGATGCGTCATCACCGACTACTTCGCCGGAGCTAACCCCGGGGTGCCCAACAACATCACCTCAGTATATCTTAATGAAGACGGAACTCTCTTCGGTGGCCTAAATAACTATGCGTCGCGTGGTGCGGGAAGCTTTTTCAAGCCGTGGCGTGCGCTCGACGAAACGAATGGGTATTACTTTAAGACCCTTTCGTCAGGAGTGTTGGCTGCTGTGACGACCAATACTGTACAGACCGTCCCCACTGACCGGTATAACCTCCTCGCGCGCGGCAACTTCGAAATTAACGATTGGATCGGAGTATTCGGGCAGGGTCTGTTCAGCAACAGCAGCACCTTCACTCAGCTTGAGGCAAGCACGGCAGGCGACCTGTTCATCCCGTGGGGCACCGGCAAGTATACTGGCGCCGTTCCGGGCGCATTTCCGACAAGCAACGTCTACCAGAACCCCAACGTGCCATCTGCCGTCATCGCCACCCAAAGCGTAGTGGACGGCCAGATCGTCACGTCCTACGCGCCCAACCCCGCCTTCAACAATATCTACCAAGGCATCCTGCCCTGCGCCACATTGGGCAGCCCGGGCTATAACCCGACCGGGTGCACCAACACTCAAGTGTTCCAGTCAGTGGTGCCTGAGAGCATCCAGCAACTGCTCAACGCCCGCACGAACCCAAATGCCCGCGTCCAGCTGGCTGGCCCGCTCCCCAATCCGCGTCAGAGCTATCAGGACGTGACGACTTACACGTTGGTCGCTGGTTTCGAGGGGGCCGTTCCCGGCACCGACTGGACCTGGGAAGCGTTCGTCAATCACGGCAGTGCCCGCACACTCAGCCGTCAGACCGGCTATTACTCGCTGAACCGCCTACGGGCCGTCGTCACGGCGCCGAACTTCGGCCAGAACTTCAGCGGTACCGGCAACCCATACGGTAACGGCGCAAGCGCCACGACCGGAACGTGTACGAGCGGCCTAAACTTCTTCGGCGGTTATGAGGGCATTACTCAGGATTGCCGCGAAGCAATCGCCGAAGACAACACCAGCATTGGCACCTCCCGGCAAACAATCGTTGAAGCTAACGTGCAGGGTGGGTTGTTCGAGATCCCTTGGGCCAACGACCAGCTCCGCTTTGCAGCCGGCGCAAGTTATCGTGAGCTTCGCTATGAGTTCGTCCCTGCTGCCGGGGCCTCTGCTGGACGAGAGTTCCAGGACAACATCATCGGCGGGCCCTTCAACACCATCATGGAAAACACAGGGATCGACGCCCGGGAAATCTATGGTGAATTGCTGATCCCAGTTCTAGCCGACCTGCCGTTCATTCAGAGTCTCAACCTCGAAGTGGGCGGTCGCATGTCAAAATACAGCCCAGGCGGGACCAGCTACACGTACAAGATCCTGGCTGACTGGGAGGTGACCCCGTGGCTGCGGTTCCGCGGTGGCTACAACCGGGCCGAGCGTACTCCCAACATCGCCGAACAGATGCTTGAGCGGCAGACCGGCATCTCGATTGATCCGGTTGGGGACGGCTGCTCGACTCGCAGCGGCAATACCTTCTCGGCGAACCCGGAAACCAACACGGCCAATGCACTTGATGTCCAGGCGATGTGCTTGGAGCTCATGGCGCGCGACAACAACGGCATATATGCGCCGATAGTAAACCCGGATGGGACGCAGAACGCCAACAGCTACTACAACCCCGCGGATGCTCAGACGCGCCAGCCTACCGGCGGCGGCTTCTCGTTTGCTCCCCGGGTCGGAAACGCGGTTTACATCCGTGATTACAACCCTTCCGCTCCGAAGCTGAGGTCCGAGAAGGCGGACACTTGGACAGTGGGCGCGGTAATTCGCTCGCCGTTTAACAGTGGGCCGCTGTCGCGCCTGAACCTGACGGTCGACTACTTCAACATAACGATCAACGATCCGATTTCGGTAGTCGGTGCCGGCGCGCAGCTGCTGCGTTGCATCAGCCCGAACTATAACTCGGCCGCCGAAGGGGTCGCCCAAGGTGCCACAAGTGCGGCGGATCTGAATTCTCCAGAGATCCGGGCTCGGGCCCAAGCTGCGATCAATAATCCGGAATCCACGTGTGCTGGCGTCTTCCGCCAGCGCAGCGACGGGGTGGGTGGCGAAACCGGCGGGTTCAGGAGCTCTGACGTGGTCGGTACCTACGGCAACGAAGGTCAGATCAAGCTCTCCGGCATCGACGCTAACCTGAGCTGGAGCATCCCTGCTGGCCCAGGAAGACTGAACGCGAACCTCAACGGGAGCTACACGCTTAACTCCGCCATCCGCGCGTTCGACGGGCAGCCTCTAATCGATTACACGGGGACCACCGGAACCGGTGCCTTGGGTGTGAGCACGGGTTCGTCGTTCAAGTATCGTCTGTTCGGTGTTCTAGGGTACAACTTGGGCCCGGCCTCTGTTTCGTTCCAGTGGCAGCATATCCCCGCAACCGAAGACGGCGGTGAGGCGCAGTTCCTAAATGGCCTGGCGCCGGCCGGGACAGACAATAGCGGCCTCCCAGCGTACAACCTGTTTCACTTGAACGCGAGCTTCCAGGTGAATGAGGCGGTGCGTCTGCGGTTCGGCGCAGACAATGTATTCAACATCAAGCCGCCGATCACTGGCATCGACACCGACATCGACCGTTCCCTCGGAGAGCTCCCCGGCGGCAACTATAGCCTGTTCCATGATGTCCAGGGCCGTCGCTTTTCCTTCGGGGCAAACATTAGCTTCTGACCGACAAAAAGGCGGGCCTTAGCGGGCCCGCCGAGAGGATCGATACAATGCGTAAACAGCTTAGCTTTCTGCACTTTGCTTCGCTTATCCCAGCGACCCTTATGCTCGGCATGGCTTCTGGCGCTGCGGCACAGGACAGCCATGCACAGGGGCATGCCGAGGAGGCCGCCGACCCGGCTCCTAAAGCGGTGAAGACCGTGCGCTGGTCCGATCCGGCCGCGTGGCCGGATGGCAAGGTGCCGGCGGAAGGCGAGGCTGTCACGATCGCGCGGGACAAGGAGGTCGTCCTAGACGTCAGTCCGCCGGCGCTGCGCAGCCTGACCGTCGACGGCAAGCTGAGATTCGCCAACGATCGCGACCTCAATCTCGCCACCGAATGGATCTACCTTCGCGGCGGCGAGCTGCACATCGGCAGCGAGGCCGAGCCTTATACCCGCAAGGCCACGATCACCCTGACCGACAAGGTCCCGGGCGAAGACATCAACA
>CAYTPY010000007.1:0-21267 GCA_964439725.1 uncultured Erythrobacter sp.
CCGGGTGACGCCGATCATGATCAGGTGAATGCTGGTTGATTCCAACGGCTCGACGAAGCCACTCGACAGCCCGAACGCGATGCAGTTCTTGTTCCACGCCTTGCGCCTGCGGCCTGTCCGGTAGCGGATCACGCGCGGCTCCGTCAGCATCGCCCCCTCCACTTGAGCAGCGAGCATCTCATGAGCTTCGTCGTCGGACAGGTGGGTGCTCGCAAAGACCAGACCGTTTCCCACGCGGTGCTGCAACGGGATCTGCCAGCGCCAGCCGGCGTGGTGCGCGATTGCCTTGGTATAGGGCGGCGGCGGGGCGGTCGGCTCCGTCTGGACCGCGATCGCGCTGTCGGTCGAAAGCCAGTGGGTCCAGTCTTCGTAGCCGGTCTGCAGCGTCTGCTCGATCAGCAGACCACGAAAGCCCGTACAGTCGATAAACAGGTCACCCGGGATTGCCTGACCCGATTCCAGCACCAGCGCTTCGATGAAACCGTTCTCGGGCACTTGCCGGATCGCGGCAATCTTGCCCTCGATCCGCTGCACGCCGAGCGGCTCGCTCCATCGGCGCAAATACTGCCCATAGGCGGTGGCGTCGAGATGATAGGCATAATTGAGCGGGATCTTTTCACCGATCGCGAACCTGCCGGCTTCGGCCGCCTGGAGCTCGAAGCAGTAGTCCCCCAGCTCGCCGCCGAACCCGTTTTCGCGCGCCTGTAGCCACATGTGCTGGAAGTCGGCCATCCAGGTAGATCGTCCGACCTGCCCGAACGAGTGGAAGTAGCGATCACCGACACGCGCCCAGTCGCGGAACTCTATGCCAAGCTTGAAGCTGGCTTGCGTGGCGCGCACGAACTCCCGCTCGTCAATTCCGAGCAGCCTGTTGAAGCTGATCGCCGTGGGGATGGTGGATTCGCCGACACCAACGATGCCAATCTGGTCGGATTCCACGAGCACGATTTCGAGCAGCGGCCCGAGTTGCCTGGCCAGCGCGGCGGCCACCGTCCAACCCGCCGTGCCGCCGCCCGCGATCACCACGCGCTTCACCACTTGCCCGTTCAATTCGCCTCCCCTCGGATCACCGGTTCAACCGATTGAGCAACTGCGCCCGCAACCTGCGCGCCTTCGTTTCATCCATCGGCGCGAGATTGCCGCGCGCGTGCTCGGGCAAGTGCGCCCCCGCGCGCTCCGGCGGGCCGAACACGTAGTAGTCGAACAGCTCGCGCCATGCTCGCTTCTCCGGCTCCGGCCGGTCGCGCAGGCTGAGCAGCGCGTGGAGCAGCGTGTTCTGTGGCGTATCGATGAAGGCGGGCGACGTGTTCCACCAATAGTTGATCATCACGTTGAAAGGGTCGAGGGCCTCCACATTGTGCCACCAGAGCGCGGGGTAGAAGAGCACGTCACCCGGCTCCATCTCAGCCACCTCGCTCGCCACCAGCGCCTCGCGGAAGCGGGGAAACCGGCCGAAGTCCGGGTCGCGGAGGTCCACCATGCTGACGACCTGTCCACCGGGCGTCAGCTCCAGCGGGCCGGGATAGAGGTTGGCCACCTGGTCCGGCGGAAACAGCGTGAAGCGCCGACGTCCGACCATGCAGCAAGCGAGGTTGTTCGACATGTCGTAATGGGTGGGGGCCGTGGTGCGGTTGCCGATCCAGATGCCCACCATCGGCGGATTGGCGTCGAACATCGGATCGTTGAGGACGAGGCCATCTTTCTCTCGGAGGCCCGGAAGATAGTGTTCCACGTCGGTGGAACCCACGTAGAACGATGGCGGAGCCGCATCCTCCAGATGCGCCAGGATCCGATCGAGATATTCGTCGAGTGCGACGCGACTCGCATCGAAATTGAGCGCGGTCACGTCCGCGTTGTAGAAATAGCGCCCGCCGATCTCGGGCGCGCCGGTACTGCCGACGACGGGGCGGCCGCCGTAGAACGACTTGAGATATTCCACCGCGTCTGCGGGTGACCGCTGGCCGGCGCGGACAAGCGGCAGGTCACGAAGCACGCCCTTTAGCATCGCGGGCTTCTGCTCCGCCATCAGATCGGCATATGGAATGGCGTTCGGCGCGATACCGGTAATTACCTGAGTCTTGCGTTCCGGTCTGCTCATCCTTCGTCAGACGCGCGCAAGCTTGCGGTTCTTGAGGTCGATGAGCCGCCCCATGTTGCGGAGCGACGACAGCACGAAAACCGCCAGGCGCAGGAAGCCAGCGCGGTGCAGCCGGTCGAGCGCAACGCCGTCTAGGCCCGCGAACTTCTCCTCGTTGAGCGCATGGAAGCTGGTGAGGTGATATGCCTGTTCGTCGCTAAGCTTCACGTCGGCGGTGACCTTTTCGACCAGCTCCAGCTCCTGGAACGCTGTGAACATCGCACATTGGACGCCCGCACCCGTGTGGAGCATCTTTAGCGCCCTGGACACGCGATCGAGCGCGGGCGCGTGGCCGCCATGAGGCAGGAACAGCGGTTCGCCCTCTTCGCGGCCGATGCGGGGATCATCGAGATCGACATGGATGAGCGGCTGGCGGCGCGTCTCGTCGTCCAACGCCTGTTCCTGTACACCGATGAGGAACGGACCACGGCGCTGCACGGCGGGCACGTACCGGGTCGTCCAGCCACTCTCACCGAGGAACAGGTTCTCTCCGCGGTCGAGGCCCAGCAAGACGACCGCGTGGTATTCGCCCTGCTCGTCCTGCCGGAAGAAGATCGGATATTCGCGCTGCGCCTCCTCGAACTCGGTGGGAAGGACCAGCATCTGATTTACGTTGTCACCGAACTCCGCGCCCCAGCGCGAGGCGAGCTTCAGGTCATGATGCTCGTCGTTGCTCAGCAATACGCGGTTAGCCATCTCTTCTTCCAAAACGCGGCCTAAGGGCAGCTTAAGCCCATCGTCGCCTTTGAAAAAGGCCGCTGCCGAAGCAGCGGCCTTTTCCTTGCTCTGGCTGAGCCTTTGCAGCTTAGAAGCGGTAGCGGGCACCCAGCAAGATGCGGGGTTTCAGCTCGGTGGCGGACCAGAGCTGCCTTTCCGAGCGGCCATAAGTCCGGATCGGCTCGCTGAGGATGTTGATCGCTTCGAGCGATAGCGCGATCTGGTCGTTCAGATCATAGCTGACGCTCACGTCCAGCGTTCCGAAAGCATCGACGAATACCGGGTTACGCGTCCCCCCGCGGTTGACACCGGACAGGAACTTGTCGCGCCAGTTGTAGGCAACGCGAGCGGAGAAGCCGTAGTTCTCGTAGATGCCCGTGATGTTGAAGCTGTCGCTCAGGCCAACGAGGGCGAACACGTCCTCGTTCGGATCCGAACCACGATCCACGTTCACGTCGCCGTATACCTTGGTGAACGAGCCCGAGATACCGAAGCCAGTGTCGCCGAAGAAGTGCTGACCCTGGATTTCGAAGCCGTGAATGTTGCCTTCACGATTGTTGATCGGGGTCGAAACGTAGAAGTTGAACAGGGGATCATTGGCATCGGCGACGATGTCGACCGCGTCAATCATCTCTTGGACAAAGGGCCGGTTCAGACTGTTTGCCGTGCGGTCGAAGTTCGCGTCGAACGTGCTCCAAGCATCCTCGATGTCGCCTCCATTCTGCACCAGCAAGCCCGTCAGAGTGTATAGATTCTCGTTGGTGACATCGACGCCTTCGGCTTCCAGCCGCTCCGCTGCGATACCCGAACGCGAGCCGGGCGCGCCGGAGCTCGGGTCGCGCAGACCGAAGAGCGGCATTTCGACTTGACCTGTGCCGGCGAAGTTCTTGACCTTCTTCACGAAGAAGCCAGCCGAAATGTAACTTGACCGGGCATAGTACCATTCGAGCGAAACATCGAAGTTGTCGGACACGAGCGGGAGGAGGCCCGGGTTGCCCGAGTTTCCGGTGGCGCGAGCGCCAAGGAAGGTCGGATCGCCCGGAGCGTTCGCGGACTGCGACGCGAACAGGTTACCGTACTCCGGCCGGGCGAGTGTCTTGCTGTAGGACACGCGCGCCACGACGTCGTCCATCGGCTCGATGTGGAAGTCGATTGCAGGGAGCAGGTTGTTATACTCGCCCTCCAGCGTGACGCCCACGATGTTGCCCGAGGTGCCGCGGCGGAAGTCGTTGTCTGATTCCCAGCGAATGAACGCCGGCTCGTCAACCTCAGCGAAGGAGGTTACCTTCGTGGTCTCGTAGCGCGCACCGACGGTAAGACCTGCCTCGCGGCCGCCGATCTCACCCTCCCAGCTCAACTGGGCGTAGCCGGCCCAGACCTTTTCGCGAACGCGATCATACTCGTTGGCGGTGACGTCGACCGGATTACCCGGTTGAATTCCGTCAACCAGCGGCAAACCGTCGGCTGCGTAAAGCGGCGAGAAGATGTTCATCAGGTCGACGGCATTGGCCCGGAAGGCGATTTCCGCATCCGTCGGATTGTAGTGGTCGAACTGGCATTGCAGACAATACTGCTCGACCAGACCCTCACCGAACCGCTCAATGTCCCCGGCGCTGGCCGTGGAACCCCAGTTGCCCAGGGTCTGCTGCGACTGAGAGCGAGCGCTGGTCATCTTGGAGTCGGTGTAGACGGCGCCGACGGCGAAGCCGGCCCCCTCGTCCAACTCCCAAGCCAAGTCGGCGCGGAACTGGTTGAGACGGTGACGCTGGCTCGACGTGTTGGTGCGGCCCATCGCCGTGCCCAGATCGCCGAGATCGAGGACGCCGTTGCCGTTGCCCGCGATCGAGTCGTCCATCTCCCAGCTCTGCCGGGGAATGTCACCCGTGAATTCGACCTCGTGAGCGGTCACCACCGGAGCACCGATACCGACCAGCGTGGAGCTAGTGCCGTTCGGTGCGTTGGGCCTGCTCTTCGAGCTCGAGGTGCTGGCATCAAGATTCAGCGTGAAGCCGTCGGCAATTTCCCAGTCGGCGTTCAAGCCATAGGCCTGCAGCTGCGACTTGGTTGCACGATAGACGGATTCGAAACCGATGTCCTTCTGACCGTTCAGTTCCTCGCGGACACGGACGGCGGTAGCCACCACCTCGTCGTCGTCGAACGTCACTTCGCTGAACGGCCGGGTGAACCAGTTGGTCTGCTCGGCGCGCTCTTCGTCGACCTTGTTCTGGGCGTAGAGGGCATCAGCCGTCAGCGTCAGCGTCTCCATCGGGCGGAACTGCAGGGTCGCTTGGCCATTGATCCGCTCGCGCGAGAATTCCGAATAGTGGTACCGGCTGTCGTCCGGGATCGCGACAAGCTGATCCTCAGAAGGCGCATTGGTGAACACGGTGCTCGGCACACGGCCCGGCATTTGGGAGAAGGGCTGGACCGACCAGCCGTTCACGGTCGCGCTGGCAGCAGCGCTTTCACGCTTCTGGTACGCCCCGAACACCGAGATGCCGAACATCTCGTTCGGGTCCGACCACGTGGCGATCCCAGAAACCTCGGGATCGATCCTGAAGTCCTCGTTGCTGAGGTCGTAAAGCGCCTTCGCGCCGATACTTCCGCGCACGCCCTCGCCAGCCGCATCGAGCGGCCGCTGCGTGACAACGTTGATGGACGCACCGATACCGCCCGACGGGATCGCGGCCCGGCCGGTCTTGTAGACTTCGAGGCGGCTGACCCCTTCAGCCGCGAGATTCGAGAAGTCGAACGCTCGGCTCGTGGCGCGGCCGAAGTCCACCGAGAGGTCGCCGCCGACGGTGTTGACGTCGGAGGTCGCGATCTGACGGCCGTTGACGGTGACGAGGTTAAAGGCCGGACCGAAGCCGCGGACGGTGACCTGCGAACCTTCGCCGTTGCGGCGTTCGATGCTGACGCCAGGAATACGCTGGAGCGATTCTGCAAGGTTGGTATCGGGAAACTTGCCGATATCTTCAGCGGAGATCGCATCCACGACGCCGGATGCGTCCCGCTTGATGTCCATCGCGCGCTCAAGGCTGGCTCGAACGCCGCTGACTATAATTTCATTTTCCGAGGCGGCCACTTCCTGTGCGGCTACGCTGGTAGCGCTACCAAGACTGGCCGCAAAGGCGAGCACGGAAGCCGAGCACGCAAGTGGCTTTGAGATCGAACGCCGACTCATGACAATACCTCCCCTAGTCGCGCCCTTGTGAGCTGCGAAACGAGTCTTCAGGACCGTTGCGGTAGCGCTACCAAACACTTTGGCCGGCTGTCAATGCCCCATCTCACAGCCGCTTGGCATGCTGGTCCGGGAAATAAACGGCTGGCCGCGGGTTAAGCTCTAACCCGTCAAGATACATGATTCCGGAGGAGGTGCCGCGTGCCCCAGTCTCAAAGGCTCTTTGGCTTGCATCCGGTGCACGCGATTATCTTGGCCTTTCCAATTGCCTTGTTCGCCGGGGCGCTTGTCTCCGACATCACCTATCTCAACACCGCGGAGATACAGTGGAGTAACTTCGCTGCCTGGTTGATCACGTTCGGAATGATCTTTGGAAGCGTGGCGCTGCTATGGGCGATCATCACGTTCGTTAGGCGCCGGCAAACACCTTATCGAGGCCGGGCCCTGACTTACCTGGTTCTGTTAGCTGTGATGTGGGTCGCGGGTCTTGTGAACGCCTTCCAGCATAGCGGCGACGCATGGAGTTCGGTGGGGCCTTTCGGCCTCGTTCTATCGATCATCAGCGCTGCCTGCGCGCTGGCCGCCGGCTGGCTGGCTTACTCGGTACCAGGCACGGAGGTAACACGATGAACCTGAAGGCTCTGGCCGCCGCTACGGCCGTTCTCGTTCTTGCCGCCTGCGGCGATGGCGACCAAGGCCTCGATCAGACCGGCCCAAATCCGGAACTGCCGGAAATCAAGGAACGTCTGGTTCCAGCGATGAACATCGCCACTCCCGCTGAATGGGGAGACGACCTGCCGACCGTGCCGCAAGGATTCACGATCACCCCCTTCGCGACAAACCTGAAAATTCCGCGGCAGATGTTGGTCCTCCCCAACGGGGATGTCCTGGTGGCTGAAGGAACGGGTGGGAGTGCCCCTGCGCTACGCCCGAAGGATGTGATCGCCGGCATAATCAAAGCCGAGGGCAAGACCAGCGTCGAAGGTGGCAATCGGATCACCCTACTACGCGACGCCAACGGCGATGGCGTGGCCGAGGTGCGAACCGTGTTCATCGACGGCCTCAACGCGCCTTATGGCCTCGCGATGGTGGGCAGCAACATCTACGTTGCCAACCAGGATGCATTGCTGGAATTCGATTACCAGGAAGGCCAGACGCAGATCACCACGGCCGGTCGTGTGGTGACCAAGCTGCCGTCGGAGATCAACCACCACTGGACCAAGGCGCTCACCGCCAGCCCGGACGGGTCGATGCTTTACGTTGGCATAGGCTCCAACAGCAACGCGTCCGAGCGGGGCATGATGGCGGAGCAGGACCGGGCCGTGATCTGGGAAATCGATCGGCTTACCGGCGCGCATCGCGCCTACGCTGAAGGAATCCGCAATCCTACGGCGCTGGCATTTCACCCTGAAACGGGTGCCTTGTGGGCCGCGGTCAACGAGCGCGATGAAATCGGCCCTGAGCTCGTGCCGGACTACATTACCGCGGTACGCGACGGCGGCTTCTATGGTTGGCCCTACGCCTATTGGGGTAGCAACGTTGACCCCCGGGTACGTCCCCAACGGCCCGATCTCGTCAGCCGAACGATCGTTCCCGACTATGCGCTCGGCTCCCACGTTGCGACACTCGGCTTGGCGTTCGTTGCCGGGAACGGCTTCAGCCCGCAGCATGCGAACGGTGCGTTCGTCGGCATGCATGGCAGCTGGAATCGGCAGAATCTCGCAGGCTACAAGGTGGTATGGATCCCCTTCTCCGGAGGCCGACCGACCGGTAAGCCCCAAGATTTTGTGTCAGGCTTTCTGACTGATGACGGTAACGCGCGAGGGCGGCCCGTCGGTGTCGCCATCGATCCCATCAATAATGCGCTACTCGTGGCAGACGACCTTTCGAACGCCGTCTGGAGGATAGCGCCTGCGACGCGCGCACCAGCGCCCGCATCCACCCCTGCAACCAGCGGCTGATCCATGGTCGGGGGACGGAACACTGAGATCTGGCTACCATATTGTGGGGCAGCGCCCGATCCGGTCGAACTGCTCTCGCGCTGGAATTTCGATCCGCTGCTGTTGACCGTGCTCATAGCCAGCACCGTCGTCGGATATCGCCGCGCGAGCGCGCTCGGAACGCGAACTCCATTCGTCGCCGCGATGGCAACGCTCGCGCTGCTGTTCGTCTCTCCCTTGTGTGCCCTCACATCTGCGCTTTTCGCGGCCCGGGCGGCGCATCATGTGATCCTGATTGCTGTAGCGGCGCCGCTTCTCGCCTGGGCGCTTCCGGAGCCGAGGCTTACCCGGAAAATCTCCGTCGCGACGACAGCCGTCCTTCACGCGGGGGTGCTGTGGGCTTGGCACGCGCCCGCGTTCTACGCTGCGGCGCTAAGTCATGATGCTGTGTACTGGCTCATGCAGGGGTCGCTTCTCGGTAGTGCGTTTGCCTTTTGGGGCGCCGTTCGGCGATCCTCGATCACTTCGGCAGTAGGCGCTTTGTTGGGCACGATGGTGCAGATGGGTCTGCTTGGCGCGCTGATTACCTTTGCGTCCGTACCGCTCTATGCACCCCACCTCCTGTCTACGGCTCCTTGGGGCCTCACGCCGCTGCACGACCAGCAACTCGCCGGCCTGATCATGTGGGCTCCGGCAGCGGCGTTTTATCTCGGCGCGGCGCTACTGATCGCCTGGCGTTGGTTCGACGACGAAAATCGCGCCTCTGCCTGATGCTGGAACGGCTGCGAGCCTGGGCACGAGTACATACGGAGGAAGGGCGTTATTCCCCCATCGGGATTATCTTCCACTGGCTCATGGCAGGGCTGATCCTGTTGCAATTGGCCTGGGGCTACTACACCGATTTTTTAATGCCAGGCGGCACGAAAGTGCACGCTTACGAAGTGCATGCAGCGATCGGGCTGGGAATTCTGGTCCTTACGTTCTTTCGCGCAGCATGGCGGATGATTATCCCGGGACCCGATAACGATGGCAGCGGGCGAGGTTGGCAGACCGCCTTGGCCCATCTGACTCACGTACTTTTCTACGTCTGCTTCATCGCATTGCCAGTGAGCGGTTGGATCATGTGGTCGGCCCTCACCGAGCCAGGCCCGCTATCGCTCGGCGGCATATTGCCTTGGCCGGCAGTCCCTCTTGATGGCCTCGAGTTCGAGACGCGGGCCACGATCCTCCATCTCGCGGAACGCACCCATCACTGGCTCATCATTCTGCTGCTCTTGCTGATTCCGGCACATGTAGGGGCGGCCTTGAAGCACCATTTCTGGGATCGTCACGACGTGCTCCGAGGGATGCTGCCGGAGATTCCTGACTGGCAAGACCCCCGGGAAGACTCGCAGCATAGGCCGCGAGAGCCGCGCTTTCCTCGGGAGACAGAAGCTGGCTGATCCTCAGCATCACCGCGTCTGGATCCGATCGGCGCTTCGAATGACGCCATTGGTCGAGCTGCGCGGAAATGTATCCCGCCGGCTGCGCCGCCAACGGGGGATTGGCCGGACCAAGACCTTCGCCGTGCTCCCCATGGCAAGAGCCGCACGGAGCCAGTCCGCGGGCGGGGTCTCCCGAGTGGTAAAGGTCTCGCGCAGCCGAGTTCCCGCTCGTCGTGCGGATCTCAGGCTCGGCCATCGCCGCGTAGTAGGATGCTACCGCTCGTCGCTCGGCTGGCGTGAGATTCTCCGCGATGTGGGCCATCTGGGCGTGAACCCGGCGGCCATCGGCATAAGCAATGAGTTGACGCTCGAGATAGCCGGGATCCAGCCCGGCAAGGCGCGGCGAGAAAGCACCGTCTCCTTCGCCGCTGAGCCCATGACAGGTGAAGCAAGCGTTGGCGGCACCGGCGGCCGCGCCGCTGAGTGCCACGAGTTCGCCTGTAGCAGTAAACCGGTCGGCCGACACGGTTTCGACTGGCGCGCAGCTTGCCAGAGCTGCCGCGCTCACGGTCATCCACAAGAGCTTGATGCGCGCCATCTCTCATCGGGAACCGCCACGGTCCGGCGTCGGTTCCGTCTCGAGGCCTTTAAAGCCCATCGCGTGGGGGAGCGCTTGCCAACTGCTTTTCGCATCTTGTTCCCGCTGGCTGTGCTCGCGAGCGGCTGCAAACCTGCCCCCGAAGCGGCGACGGAAATGCCGTTGGCAAGCGCGGCGCGGGGCAAGGAAGTAATCGAACGAGTGGGATGCGGCAGTTGCCACACGATAGAGGGGATTTCCTGGCCGCAAGGCAAGACCGCGCCCGCGCTCCAAGGCTTTGACCGCAGAGGCCTGATTGCCGGCAAGCTGCCCAACAGGCCTGAGGTACTGGCTGAATTCGTTCGAAATGCTCCGGCCCTCGTGGCCGACACAACGATGCCGCCCATGCCGCTGAGTGCGAATGAAGCGCTCGATGTGACCGCTTACCTGTATGAAATCGGACGCTGACGTGCTCGAAGCGTGGCCTCCACCGATATTCGACCCGGCGGGGCCTTATGCGTGGCCGATCACGACTTTGTCCTGGATCCTCCTGGCGATGGCCGCAGCCGTGCTGGTCCTGGTCGTGGTCGCGCTGTGGTTGGCGCTGTTCGGCAGCGAACGCGCTCAAGCCAAAGTCGGTGGAACCAAGATTATCTGGGCTGCGGGGATTGCTCTTCCGGTCGTCGTTCTAACCGCCCTGCTCGTCTACGGACTTTGGCTGACCAGCAGCTTATCGGATGAGATCGAAGGCGACGAGATGCGGGTACGCGTCACCGGCGAGATGTGGTGGTGGCGCGTGGCCTATCTCGATGACGCGGGCCAGGAAGTGGTCCGCGATGCCAACGAGCTGCATATTCCAGCGGGCGAACCCGTCGTGCTGGAGCTCGAGTCCGGTGATGTGATCCATAGCTTCTGGGTACCTCGCCTGTCAGGCAAGCTCGATATGATCCCCGGGCGACGAAACTTGATGCGGATTCAGGCTGACGAGCCCGGGGTCTATGGCGGGCAATGCGCGGAATATTGCGGCGGCCCGCACGCTCTGATGGGCTTTGTTGTCGTGGCGCACGAGCCTGCCGCCTTCGCCCAGATCATGAGCAACCGGCTTGCGCGTGAGCAAGGTACGGCGCCTGGCGCGGGAACGCGCGGCGCCGCCTTATTTCAGGCGACGGGCTGCGCGGCTTGTCACCGCATCGCAGGCACGGACGCGAACGGGCTTGCCGGGCCGGACCTGACATTCATGGGAACACGGCGCACGGTGGGTGCGGGCATCCTCCCCAACAATACCGGCACGCTGATGGGCTGGATCGGCAATAGCCAAGCCATCAAGCCCAACAACCGCATGCCGCCCTATCCGGTTCTATCGGGTGAGGAATTGCAGGCAATCACCGCGTACCTGGAGGCGCAACGGTGAAGTCGGAGACCGGCTTCGACCCGGCCCTTCTCGACAACTTCCCGACTACAGAGGAGCGCCCCCCCGAGGAACTCGAAGAGCTGGAACGTGTCTGGCGGGCACCCAAAGGATGGGGCCTGCTGACCGCCGTCAACAACAACTATATCGGGACGTTCTACGTCGCCGCGGCGTTCATGTTCTTCGTGCTGGCTGGGTTTCTGGCCCTGGTCATGCGGGTGCAGCTTGCTCTGCCGCTGCAGGGGGTACTGCCGCAAGAAACCTACAACCAGTTCTTCACGATGCACGGCACGCTGATGATGTTTCTGTTCGCGGTGCCGATGATGGAAGCGCTTGGCGTGCTGCTCTTGCCGCAGATGCTCGTGGCGCGCGACCTGCCCTTCCCACGCCTTTCGGCCTATGCGTTTTGGGCCTATTTTATCGGCGGAACATGCTTCTTCATGTCGCTGTTCTTCGGCCTCGCGCCCGACGGCGGCTGGTTCATGTATCCCCCTCTGACAAGCACCACCTACTCGCCGGGCATCAACGCTGATTTCTGGCTGCTCGGCATCGGCTTCATCGAGATTTCCGCCATCGCCGGCGCCATCGAGATCCTGGTCGGCGTGTTGAAGACCCGCGCGCCCGGAATGACACTGGCCCGCATGCCGATGTTCGCATGGGCCATGCTGGTATTCGCCGCGATGATCCTGATAGCGTTTCCGGCAGTAATTCTCGCGACTTTGCTGCTGGAGTTGGAGCGAGCTCTCAACTGGCCATTTTTCGATGCCACGCGCGGCGGAGATCCGATGCTGTGGCAGCACCTGTTCTGGTTCTTCGGTCATCCGGAGGTCTACATCATCTTCCTGCCGGCCGCGGGGCTGGTATCGATGATGGTCTCTGCCCTCTCCCGGGTGACATTGGTCGGTTACCAACTGGTGGTTCTGGCCCTGCTGGCGACCGGCTTCATCTCCTTCGGTGTCTGGGTGCACCACATGTTCACTACCGGCATGCCGACGCTGTCGATCAGCTTCTTTTCGGCAGCCAGCATGGCAGTGAGCGTCCCCGCCGGCATCCAGGTGTTCTCATGGATCGCCACGCTGGCTGCAGGGAAGCCCCGCCACAACACGCCGACGCTGTTCCTGGTCGGCGGCGTCGTTACTTTCGTGATCGGCGGCCTGACGGGCGTGATGGTGGCGATGGTGCCGTTCGACTGGCAAGTTCACGACACGCACTTCATCGTAGCGCACCTTCACTACGTGCTGATCGGCGGATCCGTATTCCCGCTTTTTGCTGCGCTTTATTACTGGACTCCGATGATGAGCCGCCGAGCGCTGTCGGAGCGGCGGGGTAAGTGGGTGTTCTGGCTGATGTTCGCCGGAATGCAGATCACCTTCCTGCCGATGCACCTGACGGGCTTCATGGGCATGCCGCGGCGGGTCTATACTTACCTGCCCGGCATGGGGCTCGAGCCCACCAACATGATCTCGACCATCGGCGCGCTGATCTTCGGGGCGGGCGTGGCGCTCTTCCTTTACGACCTAGCCCGCAACTTTCGTTTCGCTGTCGAGGGTACCGCCGGCAACGTCTATGGCGGCGGGACGCTGGAATGGCTTCCGAACGGACTTTACTGCACGCGCAGCATACCGGTGGTACGCAGCCGCGAACCGCTCTGGGACGATCCCAATCTGGCCAGGGATGTTGAGGAAGGACGCTATCTTCTACCAGGGGCTCCCACCGGCCACCGCGAAACCATAATCACCAGCCCCATCAGAGCCGAGCCGCAGTATCTGCAGATCATGCCCGGGCCTTCGATATGGCCGCTACTCGGCGCGCTTTTCACCGCCGGCTTCTTCATGCTCTTGACCATCCAGGCATACGTGCCCGCCGTCATCAGCGGCGTATTGGCGATCCCCTCGATCATGCGCTGGCTCTGGGAGACGGATCGCCCGGTCGCAAAGGCGGAAGTGGATGTCGGCGGCGGCATCATGCTCAAGACATATGCCACGGGCCCGGGGACACATGGCTGGTGGGCAATGGTCATGGTTTTGATCGTCGCCTTCATGGTCTTCGTGATGCTGATCTTCAGCTTCCTGTTCGTATTCGGCGTGCACCCGGAATACTGGACGGATTTTGCGGCCGGCGGTCCCGCTCTTCCCATTGCCGCTCTTTATGCGGCTGCTGGGGCGCTCGTGCTTTTGGGCCGTCACCTGCTGCAGCGGGAAGGCAGCACGCTTTGGAGCCCGACAACTCAGGTCCTGCTGGCTTGCGCGGCCCTCGCCGCGGCTTGGGCGATCGACTTTTCGCTGTGGGACCAAACGGGCGTCGACCCGGAAGCAAGCGCCCAAGGCGCGCTTATCCTGGCGTTCCTGTCCTTGCAGGGGTTCATCGTGGCCGTGGCCGTCCTGATGGGTATCTATCTGGCCATGCGCACCAGCCGGAACATGATCGAGAGGCCCCGCAGCGTCACGTTCGACGTGATCATGCTGTTTCTCCTTTACGCTGCAGCCCAAGGTGCGACGACGACCCTTCTGACCCGACTGTTTCCGGGCGGACTATGATCGTGCGCCCATGGACAATCCTGTTAGGCGGCCTCGTAATCTGGACTGCGCATTTTCTGACGCTCTACGGCCTCGCGAGCATCTTCCCGGGCCGATCGCTGGCGAACTGGCTCGTTCTGCCTGCGACGATCATTGCGGTCGTCGCGCTAGTGTTTGTCCTACGAGCCGCGATTGTGGGCGCGTCGGCAGAGGATCCATTGGACCGCTGGATCGGCCGGCTTGGGACGTTTGCCACAGCGCTTTCTTTGCTCGCCGTGCTTTGGCAAGCGGTCCCGGCCGTGGCGTGACCTTTGGGCCCTAGCTCTCGGCGCTCAGCGGGCGCGGTTGGCCCACATCAACCCTGCAACCGTGAGAAGGCTGGCGACCAAGACGGCAGCAGCTGCGCCGCTTGCGCCGGCGGCGGGGACGAGGAGTGGCAAGGCGGCCACAGCCAGTAGTGTAGGAACCCCGCGCAAGATGAAGTTGCGCAGGGCATGGCCCCGCGACACCAGCAGCGCTTCCAAAGTCGCACCCGCAAGTTCGATAGCTGCGGCCGCCGAGAGGATGATCATGGGAGCATAAGCGCCGGCATATTCGCCGCCCGCGATAACCATGATCAGCCAGTGCCCGGCAAGAGCGGCCAGGATGACCGCCGCAAGCCCCGTGAAGAGCGCGATCTTGCCGATACGCGCGGCAATGTGCCGGGCTTGCTCCGGATCGCGCACCAGTTCCGGGTAAGTGGCGCGGAGCAGTGCTTGAGCGAGCTTGAGCAGCCCTTCCCCCAATTGCGCGGCGACGCGGTAGATCGCGGCCATGCCTGGACCGCCCAGCGCGCCAACGAGCAGCACGATCAACTGCCGCGAAGCGATCAGCAGCATGCCCGACAGGCCCGTCCCCCAGACAAAGCCCCAGGCGCCCGTTTCGGTACGGGGCAGCCTCCTCAGGCTGATCGTCCGCAGCGACAGCGTCTCCTGCCGCAACGCGAAGCGCCAGTACGTCGCAGCCGTCGCTAGTTCAGCGACGGCCCACACCAACAGGAAGGCGTTGATGGTCGGCGCAAACAAGGCGGCGATCGTTGCACCGATGATGCGCACGATCGAAGTTGTCGAATCGGCGGCGGCCCCCTGGGCGTAGCGGTCGTGAAGGCGCAGGATTCCGGTTGGTGTCGAGCGGGCCGCGATGAGCCAAACGAGCGTTAGTGCGAATGCCTGCCAGCGCAGTTCGGGCGGAACGGGGAGCCAGCTTCCTGCCAAGCCGAGCAGCGCGCCGGCGAGCGCAGCACCGACAACGAAAGTCAGCAGATCGAGTCCTATGGCAAAGCCAATTGCATTGCTGACGCTCTCGCGCCGCTGCCCCCAGCGAACAACCGCCTGCCAGGTCTGGAACGAAGCCAGCCCGGAAATTGCCTGCACGAAAGAGACAACAAGAATGAACTGTCCGAAGCCCTGCAAGCCGAGCGCGCGGGTCGCGAGTGCCAGATAGCCGAGGCTGAGCACCGCATTGATCCCGCGCGCGCCCATCAGCCATCCGGTGTTCGTCAGTGCGCGGCGGATCATCGCGGCGCGGTTTGGACCAAGGCGCCCGGGATTGCAAAGGCGCGCGTGCCGCTGCACACCCACCATATGGCCGCACCCTCTGTCCGCCTCGGATTCTTCAAGCTCAACGTAGCGGATATGGAGCCCGCGCTGGCGTTCTGGCGGGATGCCTTCGGCTTTTCGGTGACGATGAGCTTCGATCAACCCGACTTTTCGGAACACGTCCTGGCGCTTCCGGGGCAGGAAGGCGGACCGAACCTGATGCTCGTTGCGTACAAGGATGGACGCGACGCGGTGCCGGGATCAGGCCATGGGCCGGTCGGCCTGATCTGCAATGACCTCGCGGCTGCCTACGAGCGCGCGACCAGCTTCGGAGCCACCAACCTCACACGGCCGTTCGAAGCCGAAGGCGTGAAGATCGCCCTGTTGCTGAGCCCTCAAGGTCACGAGATCGAGCTGATCCAGCTGCCTGCCTAGGCCGGTTCCAGGAACTCGGCCAAGGCTGCCGGGCGCAGTTCGTGCGCGAGTTGGTCCATCGTGCACTGCTGCGGCGCCTTGTCCGGGCGCCAGCGGTAGAAGGTGGTGCCGTGGCGAAAACGTTGGCCGGTGACCTGATCGTAGACGACTTCGGCGACCCGTTCTGGCCTCAATGGCACCCATTCGCTGCTGCGACCGCGGCTCCAACGGCTCGCGCCGCCGGGCGAACTGCCGGTGAAGGCGGATTCCCCCTGCAGCGGCTCAAGCTCCACCAGAAGATTCGCCTTCTCAGCAGCGGAGAATGACGAGGTGAATCCGACGTAGTTGAGCCTGCCTTCGTGGTCGTAGAGGCCGAGTAGTAGCGAGCCGACACTACCGCCCGACATGCGGTAACCGCCCACCACACAATCGGCGGTGCGTTGCTGCTTGACCTTGATCATCGCGCGCTCGCCGGATTGGTAGGGCTCGTCGCGGCGCTTGGCGACGATGCCATCCAGCACGCCGCCGCTGTGGGCGAACCATTGCTCCGCCACCTCGCGGGTCGTAGTGACAGGTGAAAGCAGCAGTCGCGGCCCCGCCGCGCTTTCCATGAAGCTTTCGAGCACGGCGCGACGCGCCGATAGCGGCTCGGCGCGCAAGTCCTGCCGGCCCAGCTGCAGACAATCGAACAGCATCAATTGTGTCGGAGTCTCGCGAGCAAGCTTCTCGATGCGCGATGCAGCCGGGTGCAGGCGCAACTGCAGATCGGCGAAAGACAGGACATCGCCCATCGGCAGCACCAGCTCTCCGTCGAGTACGAAGCGAGGCTCGTCCAGTTGCAGCAGCGCCTCGACGACCTCCGGAAAGTAGCGGCCGAGCGGCTTGCCCGATTTGGACATCAGCTCGACCGAGCCGCCATCGCGAAAGGCGAGACAGCGAAAGCCATCCCACTTCGGTTCGAACTGCCAATCTTCGCCGGTGGGAATGGTATCGGTCAGCTTCGCTTCCATCGGCGGCGTGTCGAGCGGGAGCGAGAGGCGGGCGAACTCGGCCATGCCCGGGCAATGCCCGGCAGCGACTGTCCGTTCCGCTACAGGAACTCGTCGGCGAACACGGTAATGGTCCGGTAGTTGGAATCCTGCAGCACGCTCGAGACGAGGAAGGCCTGCACTGCGTCGCACCGCGGATCGCCGCCCGCATCCTTGCGGTACCAGAGCAGGCGCCAGTTCTCGAGGGGGTGGAGCATGATCACCTGCTCGCGCATCTCTGTAGGCAGGATGGCATCGGCAAACGAGGACACGCCGACGCCGCGCTCCAGCATCGCCGCCATGACGTCGTAGTACTGAGTGTGGCCGATCACCCGCCGCGGCCGGATTCCGTAGCGGTCGAACAGCCGTAGCATCTCTGCTTCCTGAGCGCTCGCCGCGAGCGGCATGATGAACGGCAGAGCGTTGAGCATTTCGGCGGGCAGCGGCAGTTGCCGGCCTTCGGCGAACTTGCGGTGGCCGTAGATTCCGCCGCGCACCAGAGCGAGCTGGCGCAAGTACGGTTCGACCGGACGATCGGCGCGCTGGTGGATCATTGCAAAGTCGAACCGGCCGCTCTCGACGTCGCGAGCCAGCTCACGGCTCGGCGGGTGAGCCTCGAACGTCAGCTCGATTTGCGGATGAGCCGCGAAGAAGCGGTCGAGCTTGGAGCGGATGTATCCGTCGAGCAGTCCCTGGCCGATCAGCACGCGGTAGCGGACCTGCTGTTCCGCCTCCTCCGCGCGCTTGCGACGGTGGGAGGCCAGCGTCTCGGCTGCAGCTTGGAAGACCTGCAGATCATCGAAGAAGGCCACGCCTTCCGCGGTGAGCGCGGGGCGCTGCCCAGGACGACGCGCGAACAGCGCGACGCCGAGTTGCGCCTCGAGCGCTTTCATCTGGTTGCTGACCGATGCTTGCGAGATGCCGAGCGCTTCGGCGGTGCGCCGGAAGCTGCGCGTGGCGCAGAGACTGGAGAAGACTTCCAGCTGGCGGAGCGTGAACGGCAGGTTCGGCATTATCGGTTGTACTGCAGATCATAACCGCAACGTTATGGGCTGTCATCACTTTGCGATGCGTTGCTTTGAACGGCGCCCCGGCGGACTTCCTCTTCAAACATGATGTTGGGGAGGAATCATGACAGCCACTGCTATCGACCGCGTGATGTTGTTGCGCCGCGCGTTGATCGCCGGCGCCAGTTTCGCTGCGATCACGCTCACCGCGATGCCGGCTTACGGTCAAAGCGAAAGTGGCACGGCTGGAGCGACGGGGGACGGCCCGATCTACGTTACGGGTTCGCGTATCCGCGCGGACGGAATGCAGGCTCCGGTGCCGGTTACCGTCGTCGACGCCGATGAGATCGAAGCGCTCTCGCCCGGCGCCCTGATAACCGGCGTCAGCCAGCTGCCGCAGTTCTACGGCAACCAGACGCCGAACAGCGGCAACTTCTTCGTGCGCAGCGGCTATGGCTCGCTCAACTTGCGCGGGCTGGGCGTCAACCGCACCCTGACGCTGCTCAACGGCCGGCGCGTACCGTCGACCAGCGCCTTCGGCGGCGTGGACATCAACCTGTTCCCCGAAGCGATGATCGCGGCAGTCGAGACCACCACCGGAGGCGCCTCAGCCGCGTACGGCACCGATGCCGTGGCCGGTGTCGTGAACTTCATCCTCGACACCGACTTCAGCGGCCTTGAGCTGGGTGCCCAAGGCGGCCTCACCGATCGCGGTGATGGCGAGAATTACGAGCTCTCCGCCGCATATGGCATGCCGTTCGCCGGCGGACGCGGCCAGTTGCTCGTCTCGGGCGAATACTACGACCAGAAAGGCATCCACAGCTACGAAGGCCGCGACTGGTACCAGGCTTGGGGCACGCTCGGTTCGGGCACGCAGGCGGACCCGTATCGTTTCCGGCCGAATGTCATCTCGATGAACTCGAGCTTCGACGGGATCATTTTCGCGCCCGGTACGCCGATCAACGGGCTGGCGTTCGACCGCAGCGGCAACGTCTCCCCGTTTGTTCCAGGAACGCCGTCGCAGGGCGCCGTGGGCACACCGCCGGCCCGCCACTCCGTCAGCAATGGCGGAAGCGGCGATGATCTCGGCGCCGAGGTGTACACGCTCTATCCCGACCTCGATCGCTACTCGCTGTTCGCCTACGCCGACTACGACGTGGCCGACGGTTTCAAGGTCTTCGGCCAGTACCTTCACGGGCGGACCAGCATCTTCAGCTACAATACGCCGCGAGGCAGCTTCGGCGGCACGCCCACGGCGCTGACGATCTTCCAGGACAACGCGTTCCTGCCGGCCGGACTGCGGCAGACGATGATCGACAACGGCATCGCCAGCTTCACTCTGCGGCGCATGGGCAGCATCGAGGACGTCGGCCAGATGTACCTCGACGACACGACCACCCAGCACATCGCCACAGCGGGTTTCGAATGGGACCTCGACACCGGCGGTTTCATGAACGGGTGGGAGATCGACGGCTTCTATCAATACGGGCACAGCAAGCGCGACTGGCGCCAACTCGGCCTACGGGTGGACCGCATCTTCGCCGCAGCGGATGCGGTAGACGACGGCAGCGGCAACATCGTCTGCCGTGTGTCCACTTTTGCCGGCGGGGCAGCGGCCTTTCCGGGATGCCAGCCGATCAACCTGTTCGGGCGCGGCAACGCCTCGCCCGAAGCCATCGACTATGTGGTCGGCTTCGAGCCGGGCGAGGCCATTACCACTCCGCTCTACTTCCCGGACACCGGCTTCGCTCTGGGCGAGAGCTACAGCTACACCACCTCGGCGGAGAAGGTGAACCTGACCACTTTCGAGCAGCATTTCGCCGAAGTGTCGGCAGCCGGCGACTTGTTCGATTTGTGGGCGGGGCCGGTCGCGCTCGCGCTCGGCGGCTCGTATCGCAAGGATGCGATACGCCAGGTCGTGCAGGACGTCACCAACCCCGCATCAGACCACGACATGTTCCGGCCCGTGCGCTGCAACGATCCGAGCATCGGCCTGCGCGGGGTCAGCCCGCCCGACTGCGCCAACACCGTTGGCGTACAGTATTCGAAAGTTTCCAACATCGACGGCGCCGCCGACGTCTGGGAGGCCTTCGCTGAAACCCTGATCCCGCTGGTGAATTCGACCGGCTTCACCGCCAACGTCAATGCCGCGGTGCGATGGGCCGACTACTCCGGCTCAGGCACGATCTGGGCCTACAAGGGTGGCGCGGAAATCGGCATTGCGGACATGATCCGGTTGCGCGGCACCTACTCGCGGGACGTGCGCGCCGCCAACTTGTCCGAGCGTTTCGACAAGACCGGCGGCACGGCCACGATCGACGATCCGCGCACGCCCACGGTAGAAGCGCTCAACGTCACCCGCTTCTCAGGCGGCAATCCGAACGTCAGCCCGGAGGAGGCCGACACCTTCACCCTCGGCGCCGTGTTCCAGCCAGAGCCCTTTCCCGGCCTGTCGCTGGCCATCGACTGGTACAAGATCCAGATAAACGGGGCGATCAGCCAGGTCGGTACACAATCAGTGGTGAACCGGTGCTTCCTTGAGAGCGCGCCGGAGTTCTGCGACCTGGTCACGCTCGATGGTGGCGGCAATATCATCCTGGTCGGCGACGTGTTCGTGAACGTGGCGCAGGCCGAAGTCAGCGGGGTCGATGCCGAGCTGAGCTATAACACGCCGGTGGACATTCTCGGCGGCGGCATGGAAACATTGGCCTTCCGCGCCTTCGCCAGTTGGCTGATCGAGCGTTCCGAGACCAACAGCTCAGGGGTGACGACCGACTTCGCCGGGCAGATTGGCGCGCGGCAATCGGACGGGGTCTATCTGCCTTATCCCGACTTCAAGGCGACGGGCAGCCTCTCCTACCGCAACGGCGGGTTCTCGGGACTGGTCCAGGGCCGCTACACCGCGGACGGGTTTCACGACGTGAGCGCCTTCGCGGCAACGCCGGTCTATCTCGAGAGCAACACCGTGGAGGATGTGCTCTACGTCGACCTACGGCTAGGTTACGAGTTCCAGGTCGCGGGCGCCGAACTGGAAGTGTTCGGCAACGTCACCAACCTGTTCGACGCCGATCCTCCGCTGACACCTTCGTTTACGCCCTTCCTCGGCTACTCGCTGCAGCACAACTCGTCGCTCTACGACGTGCTCGGGCGCCGCTTCACGCTGGGCGTGAAGGTGCGGATGTAATTCGATAGGATTAGCCGAACGGGCGCAGCGACAAGCCCATGAGGAGAAGAGAAGACATGGCTTGCAGCCGCACGAACGCGATGACGATAGACCGGCGCACGGCCATGGCCGGGGCGCTCGGCACCGCCGCGCTGGCGGCAGCGGGTCCGGCGCTGGC
>CAYTPY010000007.1:21367-43243 GCA_964439725.1 uncultured Erythrobacter sp.
CCATGGCCGGGGCGCTCGGCACCGCCGCGCTGGCGGCAGCGGGTCCGGCGCTGGCTCAGTCCGCCGCCCGCAAGCCGAACTTCCTGTTCATCATGGCCGACGACCTCGGCTATGCCGACCTGAGCTGTTATGGACGGCGAGACTACACGACGCCAGTGCTGGACGGCCTGGCGGCGCAGGGAATGCGGTTCACCCATGGCTACGCCAACAGCGCGGTCTGCAGTGCGACGCGCTTCGGACTGATTACCGGCCGCTACCAGTATCGGCTGCGAGCCGGGCTGGAGGAGCCGCTCGGCAATCCGGCGCTGGGGCTTCCGCCGGAGCATCCGACCCTGCCCTCGCTGCTGCGCGAGTTGGGCTATCACACCGCTCTTGTCGGTAAGTGGCATCTAGGAGGTCTGCCCAACTTCGGGCCGCTGAAGAGCGGCTATGACGAGTTCTGGGGCAACCGCGGCGGGGGCGTCGACTATTTCACTCACAAAGCCGGCGACAATCACGATCTGTGGGACGGCGACGTGCGGGTGGAGCAGGTGGGATACTACACCGATCTCCTCGCCGAGCGCAGCATTCGTTTCCTGGAGGAGCGGGCGAGCGAGCAAAAGCCCTGGCTGCTGAGCCTGCACTTCACTGCGCCGCATTGGCCCTGGCAGGGCAACGATGCGGCCGGACGCGCCGAATCCGCACGCCTCGACAAGGTTTCGGAACCGGGCGTGCTGAACATCACGCACTATGATGGCGGCACGCTCCAGACTTACGCCGACATGGTGACTTCGCTCGATGCCAACGTCGGCCGGGTCTTAGGCCGCCTTGCCGAGCTCGGCATGGAGCGCGATACGGTGGTGGTGTTCACCAGTGACAACGGCGGGGAGCGGTTCAGCGACACCTGGCCGTTCAGCGGGATGAAGACAGAGCTGCTCGAAGGCGGGATCCGCGTACCGTTCATCGTCAAGTGGCCCGGCCTTGCCGCGCCCGGGAGCACCAGCGACGTGCCGGCGCTGTCGATGGATTTCCTGCCGACCTTCGCCGCCGCAGCAGGAGGGGCGCCGCATCCGGACTATCCGGCCGACGGCATCGACGTCCGTCCCGCGCTATCGGGTGGCCGCTTGCCCGAGCGCACGCTGTTCTGGCGGTTTCACAACAAGGACCAGAAGGCGGCGCGGCGCGGCGCTTACAAATACCTGTCCATCAACGGAAACGAGTACCTGTTCAACGTGGTCGAGGACCCGCTGGAACGCGGCAACCTGAAGAACCGCCTGCCCGCTAAGTTTGCCGAACTCAAAGCCGCGTTCGACAGTTGGAACGCGGGGATGCTGCAGGCGCCGGACGTCTCCAGCTTCGGATGGACGCCGCAAATCCTGGCCGACCACTACGGCCAGCCGTCAGCGCCCCTGCCTTAGGCTGGAAGGGGATCGACCACCCGCTTCCGCGTGGGTCGTTCAACTATTCCTAACAGCAGAATGAGCAGCGCTATTATTACCGCCGGCGCGGCAATAAACAGCATGATCGTCTGCAGTGGCAGAAGCGCATTCAGGGCAAAGCCGCCGGCGAACGGGAAGGCGATGCCCCCAATCCGGCCTGATCCCCCCGCCCATCCGATCCCGCTGCTCCGCATTTCGGGCGGATAGCCGAGCGTCGCCAGCGTATTGATCCCAGTCTGGCCACCTACCTGGCAGTAGTTCCACACGATCAGTCCAACCACGAAAATCACCGTGCCCGCGGGCAGCCAACCCAGCGCTGCGAGCGCGAGCGCATCGCCGAAGAAGAACGCCGCGATCAGCGTGTAAGGATTCACCCGGTCCATTAGCCAGCCCATGGTGAGCGTGCCGAGCGCACCACCGAGGAAGCCGATGATCATGTACTTGGCGAACTCCTGGATCGGCACGCCCCCCAATTCCTGGAAATAAGTCGGCAGCCAGTTGGCGAGCAGTGCGATGTTCCCCATTGCGAGGAAGCACGCACACCACAGGATGGCAGTCTTAAGCCGGTAGGGTGCGGAGAACATCGCCAGTGGGCCCAACTTCTTGGAAGACTTAGCCCGCTCTCCGAGGTGAAAGGTCTCGCCGCCTACGAGGGGAACGGTGGGATCGATCCTGCGGATGACTTCGCCGATCCGCGGATCGTTGGGGTTGCGTGTCACGCGGAAGGGAAGCGATTCCGGAATGAGGAAGATCAACGGCAGCGCCAGCAGCGGCAACAGGCCGCCAAGCCAAAAGCCGATCTGCCATCCGTAGATATCGAGCAGCCAAGCCGTCATAGCGCCCGTGGCCACGTTGGCGCACGAGAAACACACCAGGGCGATCGAAATGAACGATGCGCGGCGCCGGCGGGGTGTCATTTCGGAAAGCAGCGCCAGGCCGATTGGCAACATCGCCGAGAAGAAGATTCCCGAAATGCCCCGCAGCCATGCCATCATTACGACGGAGGTCGAATAGGCGGCCCAGAGCGAGAGGATGCCGAATGTCGCCAGGCAGAGAGCCAGCACGGGCCTGCGTCCGATGCGATCGGCCAGCGGCGGCATTAGGAAGGCACCAATCGCCATGCCGACCTGCTGAGCGGTCACCACGCCCGTCATGCCTACGGGGGAGACGCCCAGCCCATCCGCGATGGCAGGCAGCATCTTCCCGAAGAAATACATGTCGAAGCCATCGATGAAGAGCGCGATCGAAACCACGACAAGGGTAGTGAT
The DNA here is from genome assembly GCA_964439725.1 of uncultured Erythrobacter sp. Taxonomy (GTDB): domain Bacteria; phylum Pseudomonadota; class Alphaproteobacteria; order Sphingomonadales; family Sphingomonadaceae; genus Croceibacterium_A. Next base: position 24,054 of record CAYTPY010000007.1, read on the forward strand.
CTCGCGCCATCCGATCGGACGCTCGTCGATAAACGCAGCAACGTCGAAGCGCGCGGCGGGGGTACTGGCCATGGTCCTGTCCTCTCCCGAAGGACTTTGTTCTCTTGGCGGGAGAGTGGCGGTGGCCGCGGCTCAGGTCAACGCAGCTCTATCGGAGATTGCGGATTATTCGGCACCAGGATCATAGTGTTGCCTTCAACTCGCCACGACTGAAGGCGTGAAAGCAGGTTCATGCCAATCACATTGGTGGGCCCCAACCCCGGTGCGATGATCGCGTCGAGTCCGCGTGCGGCGACATTGCCGAAGCGCAACTCGTCGATCGTCGTGAGATCCGCAGCAACAGCACCGTTGGCGGTTTGCATCACGACCGGTAGCCCAGCTTGGCGGGGCTCGAGCCCGGCCGCGGCCGCCGTATCAGACGATACTGCGGTAAGCGTCGCGCCCGTATCGACGAGAAAGTTCGCCGGATGGCCGTTGATCTCCGCGCGAAGCCAGAAATGGCCGTCGCGCGAAAGCTGCACGCGCGTCTCCGCTCCCTCGACTACTTGCTCCGGCAACCCGACCTGAGGAAGAGCCAAATCGAACCGCGGGTCCATCCGCGACAGTTGCAGCACGACCACCAACAGGATTCCCATGAGGCCGACGGTGCTGGTCACACGCAACAGCCGGCCTAGCCAGTACACCCGGCGGATAAGCACGGAGCCAAGGATGCCCAGCAGCATCGCCGCGAGCGCGGCGAGCAGAAGCCCCGAACGCGGCGCTTGCGAGATGCTGTGAACGAGTTGGTCCCACACGGGCGCAAAATCCATGGTGAGTATATAGGTGAAGGTTGGCAGTTTGGCGATGAGTGAGCCTAGGGTGCGGCGCGCGGCGGGGTGGCGTCGGCAAGAATGAGCGAGAAGCGGTTGTCTCGATCGACCCAGCGCTCGGTCGGCGTCCAACCGCCTGCAAGCAACAGCATCGACTGACTGCGGCGGTCGAATTTGTGACTGTTTTCTGTATGGATAGTCTCTCCTTCAGCTAGGCTGAACCGGCGGCCGCCAACCTCAAAATCCACCGCCTCCGTCGCTACCAAGTGCATTTCGATCCGGGCCGATGTGTCGTTCCAACGCACTTCATGGCGGAGCTTATCTAAGGGCAACGTTCCGCCGAGCTCCCGATTGATACGGCGCGCAAGATTAAGGTTGAACTCCGCCGTGACCCCTTCGGAATCGTCGTAGGCGGCTCTGAGAACCGCGATGTCCTTGATCAGGTCCATTCCAATCAGGAGCTGCGCGTCCGGCCCGAGCGTTTCGCGTATCGAGCGCAGTAGATCGACGGCAGTCGGAGCGATCATGTTGCCGATCGTCGATCCCGGAAAGAAACCCAGCTTGGGGAGGCGCTCGACTTGCACCGGGAGACGCACCGGCTTCATGAAGTCCGCCTCAACAGGGTAAATCGGCAAGTCCGGGAAGTCGACGGCCAGGGCGGCAGCAGAATGGCGCAGGAAGTCTCCCGAGATGTCGATCGGAACGTATGCCGCCGGAGTGATGCAGCGGAGCAGCAGCGGGGTCTTCAAAGACGAGCCGGAACCCAACTCAACTACAGCCTTGCCCGGCTCGACTAGCCGGCGAAAGTCATGGCCATTGCTCTCCAGAATCTCGATCTCAGCGCTCGTTGGATAGTATTCCGGAAGGCGTGTTATCGCTTCGAACAGACGCGAACCTTCGTCGTCGTACAGCCACCGCGCCGGCACCGCTTTCTGCTTCTGCGCTAATCCCGCCAGAACGTCGGCACGGAAGGCAGTGTTCACGCCCGATTCGTCCACTTCCACCAGAGAAAGCCCTTCGGAAGCCATCATGCGTCTTTCGCGAGACGAACGCCGGTGAACTGCCAACGTTGATGCGGATAGAAGAAGTTGCGGTAGCTGCGCCGGGAATGGCCCCGCGGTGTGGCGCAACTGGCTCCTTTCAGCACCCACTGACCAGCCATGAACTTTCCGTTGTATTCGCCGACGGCGCCACGGGCAGGCTTGAAGCGCGGGTAAGGCAGATAAGCTGAACCCGTGAATTGCCAGCAGCCGCCGAACAGACTCGCGCTGCCGCGTGGAACGGGAGGCCCGGGATAGTCCAGTTGGTTGCCGGTGAAGGGATCGTCGCTCTGGGCGATAGCTTCCCATTCAAACTCGGTCGGGAGTCGTGCTCCTGCCCACCGAGCAAACGCATCCGCCTCATAGTACGAAATGTGACAGACCGGCGCGGCCGGATCGCGCCCTTGCCAACCGCTGTGAGTGTAGTGTTCGCCACCGCGCCAGTAGAGCGGAGCTTCTATCTTCTCGCGGCGAACCCAGTCCCAGGCGTCGGACAACCACAAGGTGGGCGTTCTATAGCCGCCGCCGGAGATGAACTGCTCCCACTCGCCATTAGTGACGAGCCGGCGGGCCAGGGCAAAAGGCTCCAGCAGAACCCGATGAGCCGGTCCCTCGTTATCGAAGGCGAAGTTTTCGCCCCTGTGGCCAATGAGTGCGATACCGCCCGGATAATCGTACCAACCCGCCTCGCCATCTGCTTGGGGCGAGCCAGCAGACGCCCCTGGTTCCCACATGGCTGGAGCCAGAGGATTCTGGAATAATGCGTGCTTGATGTCGGTGAGCAACAATTCCTGATGCTGCTGTTCGTGCGCGATCCCGAGCTCGATCAGGAATGCACTTTCCGGGCCGCCAAGCATTGCTTGCATGGCGGCGTCAACATGCGCTCGCCAGTCCAGGATCTCGGCGAGTGTCGGGCGCGACAACATGCCTCGCAAAGAGCGGGAGAGGCGCTCTCCTTCCGCTTCGTAGTAGGAGTTGAAGAGAAACGACCAGCGCTCATCGTAAAGCCGGTAGGCCGGCACGTTTTCACGCAGCACAAAAGTTTCGAAGAACCAGGTAGTGTGCGCCAGATGCCATTTCGCCGGTGAGGCATCGGGCATCGACTGCAGGGCAGCATCCGCTTCGGAGAGGGGCTCTACCAAGGCCTCGGTTAGCCGGCGCGTCTCACCGTAGCGTTCAGTGAGCAAACGCACAGCCGAGCTGCTTTGAGGTTGAGCTTGGTGCACGCGAGCCTCCCTCGCCGACTGCGATGCGACGCAGACGGCTCTAGAGGAAAGCAGTTTCCAGGCGAGACGTTCCGGCTAGGCCGCGTGCTTTTGTCGCTCCGTCATCTCGAGGTTGAGCATCTCCGCGAGGAGAAAGGCCAGCTCGAGCGACTGGGCAGCATTGAGCCGTGGATCGCAGTGGGTATGATAACGGTCGGCAAGACCCTCGTCCGTAATCGCGACAGCGCCCCCGGTGCACTCGGTTACATCCTGTCCTGTCATTTCGACGTGGATGCCACCCGCATGGGTTCCCTCCGCCCGATGCACTGCGAAGAAGCCCTTCACTTCCGAAAGGATGCGGTCGAACGGCCGGGTCTTGTATCCGCTTTCCGCCTTGATCACGTTGCCGTGCATCGGATCGCAGCTCCACACCACCGGATGGCCTTCACGCTGCACCGCGCGCACCAGGCGCGGCAGGCCGGCTTCGACCTTATCGTGGCCGAAACGGCTGATCAGCGTCATGCGACCGGGCTGGCGCGCGGGGTTCAGGACGTCGAGAAGCTTAAGGAGTGCGTCGGGCTCCAGGCTGGGGCCGCATTTCATCCCGATTGGATTGCCCACGCCGCGCAGGAACTCGACGTGCGAACTGCCTTCGAAGCGGGTCCTGTCACCAATCCAGAGCATGTGGGCGCTGGTGTCGTACCACTGCCCGGTCAGCGAATCCTGCCGGGTCAGCGCCTGCTCGTATGGCAGCAACAGAGCTTCGTGGCTGGTGTAGAACTCTGTGCTTTTTAGTTGCGGAACCGTCTCGGGATCGACGCCGCAAGCTTCCATGAAGTCGAGCGCTTCGCCGATGCGATCGGCGACATCCTTGAACTGTTCGGTCCATCGACTGCGGCCCATGAAATCGAGGGTCCACTGGTGGACCTGGCGCAGGTTGGCATAACCGCCGGTCGCGAAAGCGCGCAGCAAGTTCAGCGTCGCCGCCGACTGACTGTAGGCACGTATCATCCGCATCGGATCGTTGCGCCGGCCATCCGGCGTAAATTCGATACTGTTGACGTTGTCGCCGAGATAACTCGGCAAGGTCTCGTTCCCCACCGTCTCGGTTGGGGAACTGCGCGGCTTCGCGAACTGCCCCGCCATACGACCGACTTTCACCACCGGCAGCTTGCTGGCGAACGTGAGCACCACTGCCATTTGCAGCAGGACACGGAAGGTGTCGCGGATATTGTTCGGGTGGAACTCCGCAAAACTCTCGGCGCAATCGCCGCCCTGCAGCAGGAATGCCTTGCCCTCAGAGACATCGGACAGACGCGCCATGAGAGCGCGCGCTTCACCGGCAAAGACGAGCGGGGGAAAATTCGCCATCGTCGCCTCGGCCTCGGCAAGACCGCCGGCGTCCTCGTACACGGGCAGATGCCTTGCCTCGTGCCGCTTCCAACTATCGGGGGTCCAAGTCTTGGTCACTTCAAAAACAATCCGTCCATAAGGGGGGAACCCGCGCCAGTACTCCGTGGGCCAAGTCCCTGCAAATGTTACATCGGTTATCGTTTCGCGGAACCGAGCTTCAGTGTCCGGCGTCCGCGATGAGGGTCTCAGGTAAGACCGATACCCTGTATCCGCCATGCCCGCCGAAATAACGAGCCGCGAGCGCTCTCATCTCCTCCGGCGTGACCTGGGTGTAATCGCGCATGAAGGTGGGCACCCAAGCCAGCCGATTTTGATCGAACGACGTGCCGCTCAATTCGTTGAGCCAGAAGAGGTGACTGTTTTGGACGCGGTTGAGCAACTGGCGCATCGGTTCGGTCACGCGGTCCAGTTCATCAGCCGACGGCCCGTTCGTCGCCAGGTCAGCCGCAATTTCGTCCGCGGATGCGAAGAACTCAGCAACCTGCTCAGGCGGCAGTTGCGCCATCGCCGTGATATTGCCCCCGGTCGCGACATCGAGCGGCCAACTTGAACTTACATAAGGCGAGTAACTGGCGCCGGAACGTTCGCGCAGCGCATCCATCAGACGGTTCGAGAACAACTGCGCCAGCAACTCCAGCTTACGGCTCTGCGGCAACCCGAGCGAGCCCCCACCGGTTGGCCATGCAATGACCGCGGCGGCCTGATCCTGCTCACCGCGGTGCGTCAGCAGGTAAGGCTCGGCATTCGCCGCAGGAAACGGATCGGGCGAAGCGGACAACACGACAGGCGAGACGTCGCGAGGCGGCAATGCGCCAAACGTCCGCGACAGCGCAGCGACAGTGGCTTCGCGATCGATGTCGCCGAACACGAGCACTTCGATCGGCCCCTGCGCCAGAAGCCGCGACCAGACCTTGCGGAACTCTTCCGCCGTCGCAGCCTGCAAGGCAGCCGGATTGGGCGTTTCGAACCTGGGATCTCTTCCGTGGAGCAGCCACTCGAGGTCGCGTTGCAAGACCGACTCAGGTTTGCTGCCGTAGCTATCGTACGCCAACAACGCCGACGCCTTCGCACGCTCGAAGGGTGCTACGTCCCAGCGCGGCATCGCGAGCTTGGCGGCAAACAGGTAGAGTTGGTCTGCCACGTCCTCGGCCCTGGTCAGACCTTCGAGGACGAAGGTTCCTTCCTCGATGCCGAAGTTGAAACCGAATTTACGGCCGGTAGCGATCTGATCGAGTTCGTTGAGGCCCAAGTCACCCAGCCCCGACGCGACAAGCGCGGCCTTACCTAGGTGGGCGTAGACGGCTTCATCCTTTGCAAAGCCCTGCAAACCGCTCCCAAACCGCACACGAACAGAGACGCGGCCGGGCTCATGCGTGGTAGGCAGGAGGAGCGCGCGTACGCCGTTGGGGTAGGTGAGCTTCTCCACGTCGTTGCTGACGAAAAGACCGAGCGGCTCGCGCAGAGGATCGCTGGGGGATCCGATCGGCGGAAGATCGGCAAACTCGATTGGCTCGGCAACTCGGCGCGCGGTGGTGCTACCTTCGACCGGCTCAAGAAGCGCCGTGCGCAGTGTCGCAGCATCGGCTTCTCCTGCATCGGGCGTAAGATAGAGAGCGCGGATCACCACCCCTTCGAACAAAGCCTGAGTGCGCTCGTGCAAGTTCTCCGGGGTGAAGCGGTCGCGCATGCCGCGTAGCAGGTCGAGACTCACCTCCGGAGCGGCGATGGCTTCGCGGATGTCGACCGCGGTCACCACATCGTCGGCGAGCTGAAATCCGGCGAGGTTGCGCCGCTGGTCTACTTGGTTGGCGAACACCACGTCGAACTCAGCGACTTCGCGGTCTATCTCGGCTTGACTCGGAGGGGTTGCCACAGCGTCAGCTATAACCGAGCGCACATCACGCAGCGCCGCTCGCCAGTCATTGGCCATAGGTGTCACGGCCACGAAAGTGCCGTCGGTAGACCGACTGGTCTTGTCGCGCTCGACGGCAGCGAACAGATAGCTCCCACCTTCACGCGCAGCGGCTTCCAGGCGCCGGTTGATGATCGCTGCCGCCAACGCATCGAGCAGAAGGCCCCGATTGTATTCGAGATTATCGGTCACTTCCTGCCAAGGGCGCAGTATCGCGTAGCTCAGCGAGCGCGCCTGTCCGGGCTCGACGATCACGCGGGTTTCGCCGACCGGATTGTCCGGATCCGTACCATCCGGCGCTTCCGGGTCGCCAAAATCAGGAGCCGGCTCAGCGGCACCAGGCACTTCCCAGTCGGCGAAGTACGCCTCGATCAAGGCCGCCATCCGCTCGGGGTCGGCATCGCCTACCGCCACGATCACGGCGTTTTCGGGCCGGTACCAGCGGCGGTGGAAGGCCTGCACGCCGTCCGGAGTTGCAGCGCGAAGCGTCTCAACCGTCCCGATCGGGCTGCGCTCCGCCAGCCTCTGGCCAGCAAAGAACACTTCGCGAGTTGCCTCGGCAGCGCGGAGTTGCACGCCATCGCGCTCACGCCGTTCGGCGAGGACGATCGGCACTTCTGCGGCGAGATTGGTCGCGTTGAGCACGGGCTCTCGGATCATGCCCGAAATCAAGCGCAAGCTATCGTCGAGCTTAGCGTCCGTGACGTTCGGCAGATCGAGCTTGTAAACGGTCTGCGTTGGGCTCGTTATCGCATTGGTATCATTGCCGAGGCTTGCGCCGAGCCGCTGGAAGTGGGGAATCGCCTCGGATACCCCGAGATATTTCGACTCGCGGAAGGTCAGATGCTCGAGCAGATGGGCAAACCCCCGTTCCTGCTCGTCCTCGTGCAACGATCCCGCATCGATCCGTACGCGGATCGCCACTTGTCCAGGAGGAGCGGAATTCTGCCGTACTGCATAACGCAGCCCGTTCGGCATCTCTCCGAACAGCCATTCCTGGTCGATCGGAATGTCGGTGCCGCGATATATCCACGGATCGTCGGGCTGCGCATACCGAGGCGCCGGCAAGGCAGCAGACGGAGTCGACGTCGAACCGGCGACCTGCGCGATCAGGGGAATCGGCGCAAGCAGCAGAAGCGGGAACAGAGCGCGCGAGGCGCGCGACAGGAAAGTCATGCGATGCTCAATAAGCGTTCGACTGATGAAGGGACAGTGAATGTCACGCTTCCAGTCGAACAAGGGAGCTTTGCTTGCCGGTTGCTGGCTTGCTCCCTACATCGGGGGCATGTTCATCGAGACCGAAACCACCCCGAACCCGGCAACGCTCAAGTTCCTTCCTGGGCAGCCCGTCATGACCACCGGCACACGCGACTTCGCCTCGCCCGAGGAAGCCGGCGCATCCCCGCTCGCGCAGGCGCTGTTCGACACTGGCGAAGTGACTGGGGTGTTTTTCGGACGCGACTTCGTTTCCGTTACCGCGGCTCCCGGTGCCGAATGGTCGATGCTCAAGCCGCAGGTCGTCTCGGTCTTGCTGGATCATTTCGTCAGCCAGGCACCACTCTTCGCGGGCGGCGGCGCAAACGGTATCGCTGTCCCTCCTGAAGATGACGAAATCGGCAATGATCCAGCCGATGCCGAAGTGGTCGAGCAGATCAAGGAACTGATCGAAACCCGGGTCCGTCCAGCCGTAGCAGGTGATGGCGGCGACATTCGCTACCGCGGCTTTAGGGATGGCGTTGTTTACTTGGCGATGCAGGGCGCTTGCTCGGGTTGTCCAAGTTCCACAGCGACGCTCAAGCATGGGATCGAAGGGCTTCTCAAGCACTACGTGCCTGAAGTGATTGAGGTGCAAGCGGCGTGAGCGCCGCCCCGCTCGACGAGGACGCTCTCGATCAGCTTTTTCGGGAGGCGCGCAGCTTCAATGGCTTCCTCGATCGTCCGGTCAGCGATGACCAGATCCACACAATTTGGGAGTTGCTGAAGTTCGGCCCGACCTCCGCCAACCAACTTCCATCGCGCCTGGTCTGGTGCAAATCGCCAGAGTCCAAAGCGCGGCTGGCCGAATACGCGTCTGAGAAGAACAAGGCCAAGATCACCGGCGCGCCCGTTTGCGTGATTGTCGGAATGGATCTGGACTTCCATGAGCAGCTACCCTGGCTTTTTCCTCATACGGATGCGCGAAGCTGGTTTGCCGGAAGCGAAGAAGGGAGGGAGTTGTCAGCGCTGCGGAACTCCACTCTGCAGGGCGCCTATCTGATCATGGCGGCCCGGGCGCTCGGGCTCGATTGCGGACCCATGTCCGGCTTCGATAATGCCGGTGTCGATGCCGACTTTTTCGCCGATGAGCCGCGATGGAAGTCGAACTTCATTTGCTCCATCGGCTACGGCGACCCTGCGAGTATCTTCGCTCGCAGCCCCAGACCGGACTTCGACGTGTTCAATCAGCTGCTGTAACTCGCTTGAGTTCGCATGCGCACGCTCGTCATTGAAAGCGCCACGGAGGCGTGCTCGACCGCCTTGTTCGATGGCTCTTCGCTGATCGCCGGTCATTCTGAGGTGATCGGGCGCGGCCATGCCGAGCGCCTCGTGCCGATGATAGCCGAGTTGCCCGATCGCGGTCGTGCAGAGCGGATCGCCGTCTCGCTGGGGCCCGGAAGTTTCACGGGCGTCCGAATCGGCCTTGCAGCTGCGAGAGCCCTGGGCCTGGCTTGGCGAAGCGAGGTCTGGGGTTATCCGACGCTGGCTCTCGTCGCGGCGATGGTGAAAGATCGAAACCCGATCACCGTCGCCATGACGGGCGGGCACGGCGAATGGTTTGTGCAAGATTTCGATTCGAACGGGCTTGCCGTGAGCGACCTCGCTTCGCTGCGCCCCACCGATGCCGCACGCCGTAAGGCGCACCGTGTCGTGGCCGGGAGCCAGGCCGTTGCACTTGGCGCATTGTTGGAGGAGGAGCATGTGGCGCTGAGCGTGCTTCCCGATGCCCGGCAATTCGCGAATCTCCCAGAATCGTTGCTGTCGTCCGATCTGAGTCCACTTTATGGAAGGCCGCCTGATGCGCGGCTGCCGGGTAACCCTGGATGATGGACGATCTGGACAAGATCATGGCCGTGATGGAGGTGGCCTTCGACCCAGCGTACGGCGAGGCATGGACCCGTCGCCAGGTCGCCGATGCCCTCCTGTTTGCCAACACCTACTACTTGCTTGCCGCCCGGGACGGCCGCGAGCCTCTGGAGCATGAGCCCGCGGCGGGGTTCGTATTGTCGCGAGGCGCCGTTGATGAAGAAGAGCTACTGCTGATTGCCGTCGCGCCGTCTTATCGAGGCGAAGGTATAGGTAGCGCTCTACTCGAACGATTTGTAACGAGCGCGCGTCAGCGCGGAGTGCAGCGACTGTTTCTTGAGATGCGCGAAGGAAACCCGGCCGAACGGCTGTATCAGAGACACGGGTTCGTCCGAGTAGGCAGGCGGCTCGCCTATTACAGGCGCGGGACTGGCGATCCACTCAACGCCATTACCTTTGCACGCGATGAGCTACAACGCTGTTAACTTCGTTGTAATAATCCCGAGCACGATTTTCATTGTACGGGTCTTGTCAGCTGCCAAGCGAAAGCCCATTGTGTATATATTCGCTGCGCCACTGGATGAGTGGCGTCTAGAAAAAAGCGGTCGCACCGAAAATTAAGAGGCCTCAATGACAAGTCTTGAGAATGACATGGCGGAGACCCTGATCACGCTGACTTCGGACATCGTGGCAGCTCATGTCAGTAACAATAGCGTCTCGGTCGACGAAGTCGCGACGCTGATCCAGAACGTTTACGGCGCTTTAGCCAGCCTTGGCGTGGCCCCGGCGGCTGAGGAGAAGCCGGAGCCAGCCGTGTCGGTCCGGGCATCGGTCAAGTCTGATCACATTGTCTGCCTCGAAGACGGCAAGAAGATGAAGATGCTCAAGCGTCACCTGATGACGGATCATGGAATGACACCAGCCGAATATCGCACCCGCTGGGGTTTGCCGGCGGATTATCCGATGGTCGCGCCCGATTACGCGGAGAAGCGCCGCGCTCTTGCCAAAGAGATCGGCTTGGGCCGTAAGCCGGGGCAGAAGCGAGGGCGCCAGAAGAAGGCCAGCTAGGTCCCGCCAGTTGAAAAAGCGTGCGCCACCTTCCATAGTGATCGCACGCCTTTTTCTTTCTTTACGGGGTAAGTCTTGAATCAACTCATCGATCTTGAAGCGCTCTGCGCCGAGCGGGGCCTGAGGATCACCGAGCAACGCCGGATTATCGCGCGCGTTCTTTCTGAAGCCCAAGATCACCCGGACGTTGAAGCGCTGCATGAACGTTCGGCTGCCATCGACCCCAAGATTTCAATTGCTACCGTTTACCGCACCGTCCGCCTTTTCGAAGAAGCGGGCATTCTCGACCGGCATGACTTCGGCGATGGACGCGCGCGCTATGAGGCGGCGCCCGAAGCGCATCACGATCACCTGATCGACGTCGAGAGCGGAAAGGTTCTTGAGTTTGTCGATCCGGAACTGGAAGCGCTGCAGAAGCAGATCGCCGAGAAACTCGGCTATCGGCTCGTCGACCATCGCATGGAGCTTTACGGCGTCCGCATCGACCGCGACGACTGAGACTCCGCCGCTGGGCTGGCGCTGGTCGATCATTGCGCTGCGTACTACGGCGATGATCGCGGCGCTTGCGGTCGCTGCCCCGCTGCAGGTCCTGCTAGCGGCTATCGGACGAGGCGATCTGGTCCCTCCCCGATTTCTCACGCTGATCGGCTGGATTGCCGGGCTCCGGATTCGCGTCGAAGGGCAACCGGTCCCCGGCAGGGTGTTGCTGATTGCCAACCACGTCAGCTGGCTGGACATTCTCGCGCTGGCGGGCCGAGCCAGAACTGCCTTCGTCGCACAAGGCGGACTTGCCGCGCACCCCGTACTGAAATGGCTATGCGATCAGAACGGCACGGTCTTCATAGCACGCGAGCGCCGCAGTACGGTGACAGAGCAGGTAGCGCAGGTGAGAGCTGCGCTTGCCGAAAGGCGGCTCGCGATCTTCCCTGAAGGAACGACGTCAGACGGCAGAGAGATGCTCCCGTTCAAGAGCGCTCTCCTCTCCGCGGTTTTCGAGGTGGGTAGCTCCGTGAGCATTCAGCCGGTCGCCCTGGACTACGAAGAAGCCCCCGATATCGCCTGGCTGACAGGTGAGGCCGGACTGGCCAACGTGCGGCGAATACTGGCCCGCTCCAGGCCGATCCGCCTCACAATCCACTTCCTCGACCCGCTTTCGGGCAAGGCCTTGGCCGATCGCAAGGCCATGGCAGTGTCGGCGCGGAAAGCCATAGACGCCTGCTTACCGCTTTGATTCCATCCCCTGATCGCGTATCTGCCGACCATGCCACATCCTCGCAACCCGCAGACCTTCAGGGTCAAGAGCTTCGGCTGCCAGATGAACGTCTATGACGGTGAGCGCATGGGCGAGCTGCTGGCGGGCCAAGGCATGCGTGCCGCCTCTGAGGGCGAGGACGCGGATCTGGTCGTCCTCAATACCTGTCATATCCGCGAGAGAGCTTCGGAAAAGGTTTATTCGGATATTGGCCGGCTGCGCAGGGATGACGGCACTGCGCCGATGATCGCCGTGGCCGGCTGCGTTGCGCAAGCCGAAGGCGAAGAGATAATGACGCGCGCGCCGTCGGTGTCGATGGTGGTTGGGCCGCAAGCCTATCACCGCCTGCCCGGCATGATCGAGGAGGCGGCGCGCGGCCGTCGCAGCACCGACACCGACATGCCGGCGAACACCAAGTTCGAAGCTCTTCCCGAGCGTCGCCGCGCGGGGGCCAGCGCCTTCCTGACAGTGCAGGAAGGCTGCGACAAATTCTGCACTTATTGCGTCGTCCCCTACACTCGCGGAGCTGAAATCTCGCGCCCGTTTAGTGATTTGCTGCGAGAAGCGGAGAAACTGGCGGAAAACGGCGCGCGTGAGATCACCTTGCTCGGCCAGAACGTCAACGCCTGGACCGGCGCCACCTCCTCCGGCCGATCGCTTGGCTTCGACGATCTGATAAGAGAGCTCGACAAGCTCCCGAAACTCAAGCGGATCAGGTACACGACCAGCCATCCGAACGATGTCACCGAAGGCCTGATCCGTGCGCACGGCGAGGTGGAGAAGCTGATGCCCTTCCTCCATCTACCGGTACAGAGCGGGAGCGATCGCGTCCTCAAGGCAATGAACCGCAGCCACACCGCGGATAGCTATCTGCGGGTGATCGAGCGCTTCCGCGAAGCACGTCCGGACATCGCGATCAGCGGCGACTTCATCGTCGGGTTTCCCGGTGAGACGGACGCGGATTTCGAGGACACTCTCCGGCTGATCGACACGGTAGGCTACGCCCAGGCCTTCAGCTTCAAGTATTCCCCGCGCCCCGGCACACCGGCGGCGACGATGGAACGTCAGGTTCCGCGCGAACTGATGGACGAACGCCTGCAGCGGCTGCAGGCCGCGCTCAATCGAGATCAACTCGCCTTCAATCAGGCCTCTGTCGGCAGGCGCTGCGAGGTGCTGGTCGAGCGCCGTGGCAAAAAGCCGGGGCAATGGCTTGGTAAGTCGCCGTGGCTGCAGTCGGTGTTCTTCGAAGGCGAAGCAGCGATCGGAGACATGGTCTCGGTAGACCTTGCTGAAGCCGGCGCCAATTCGGTCCGAGGGCTCCTGCTAGAGCCGGTGGGTGCATGACGCACCTCTTCGGGTAATATCCACCGCCACTCCGGTACAAGCGCTTGCGTGATTAGCGCGGCGACTTATCTTTCGGCTTGGGGTTCGAAAGGAATGCATGGCTCGTAAATCGCATCGCGGCGATCCCGGATCGACGCTAGCCCACCCGGAAGACCGCCGCGACGCCGCTCGCCGGGCCCGGGCGGAAATTGCCTTCGACGAACAGGCCGTGCTTGGCGCGTTGTTCGGCGAATTCGATGCCAACCTCGTTCAGATCGAAAACCGGCTCGGAGTGCTGATTGCTGCACGCGGCAACAAGGTGGTCATCGAAGGGCTCGAGGACGACGTCGCCCGCGCGCGCGAGGTGCTCGTCTCGATGCACGAACGGCTGCTCGCGGGGCAGCAGCTCGACGCCGGCGCCATCCAGGCGCTGATCGCGATGTCGAACGAGCCCACGCTCGACGGCATCATCACCGGCGATGCGCAGGGCACGCCGATCATGATCCGCACCCGGCGCAAGACCATCGTGCCGCGCAGCGCGGCCCAGGCCGACTACATGCGGCAACTCACGAGCCGCGACATCATTTTCGCACTCGGGCCTGCCGGTACCGGCAAGACCTATCTCGCTGTCGCGCAGGCGGTAAGCCAGCTCATCACCGGCAGCGTCCAGCGCCTGATCTTGAGCCGCCCTGCGGTGGAAGCGGGCGAACGGCTCGGCTTCCTTCCCGGCGACATGAAGGACAAAGTCGATCCTTATCTTCGGCCGCTCTATGACGCGCTCTACGACACCATGCCGCCGGAACAGGTGGATCGCCGCATCGCGAGCGGCGAGATCGAGATCGCGCCCATCGCCTTCATGCGCGGCCGGACGCTCAGCGATGCTTTCGTGATCCTCGACGAAGCGCAAAACACCACGCGCGAGCAGATGAAGATGTTTCTCACCCGCTTCGGCCAGAACAGCCGCATGGTGGTTTGCGGAGACCCGAAGCAAATCGACATCCCCGGCGGCCACACCCACAGCGGTCTCATCGACGCCGTCGCCCGGCTGAACGGCGTGGACGGCATCGGCGTCAGCTACTTCACCGCCGCCGACGTGGTCCGCCATCCCATCGTGGGGCGGATTGTGGAAGCATACGAGGGTACGGAAGCCTGAGCTGGCGTTGCCGTGACCTTTCAAAGGCAGCAAGCCGCCCCCTCTCACGGCACTGCCGACCGGATCCCCCATGGAACTTGAAACCGACGTCGAACCGCCGTGGCCTCCGGGCGATTGGGAGGAGCTGGCATCCCGCGTTGCCGAGGCCGCGGCCGAGGTTGCGCCCGAGCTCGCCAATCCGCGCTTTACCGCCAGCCTGCTCTTCACATCCGACGCCGAGATTCACGAGCTCAACCGGCAGTGGCGTAATCGCGACAAGCCGACCAACGTGCTGTCTTTTCCGATGCTGTCGCGCACGGACTTGGTGCAACTGCCCGAAGACGGTCCGCCAGAACTGATCGGCGATATTGCCCTCGCTTACGAAACCTGCGCCCGCGAAGCTTCGGAGAAGCGCATCCCGTTCGACCATCACGTGGCCCACTTGGCGCTGCATGGCCTTCTCCACCTGGCGGGACACGACCACGAGATATCGCCGGCCGATGCCGAGGCGATGGAAGCGCTCGAGATAAACGCGCTTGCCTTGTTGGGCATCGCAGATCCATATGGCGACCGTGCCGTCTCCTAAAAGGGACCGCACCAAAAAGGAGACGACGAAGGGCGATGCCCGAGGATTCCAGAACCAGCGATTCCGGCAACGGAGACGCGGACAGTAAGCGCGGTCTCTGGACCGCGATTCGCAAATTCTTCGACGAACCAGGCGGAACCTCGCTGCGTGCGCAGATCGAGGAGGCGATCGCCGAGCACGAAGACGAGCAAGCAGCTGAGGGAGATCAGCAGACGAACGGCGATCTGTCGCCCGTCGAGCTGACCATGCTCCGCAACCTGCTTCATTTCAGCGAGCACGACGCCGACGACGTCGCGATCCCTCGCGGCGAAATAATCGCCGTCGATGCGGACGCGAACTGGCAAGACCTGGTGGCGCTTTTCGCCGAGCACGGCCATTCGCGCTTGCCGGTGTACCGGGAGACCTTGGACCAGGTCATGGGGATGATGCACATCAAGGATGTCTTCCCCTACCTAGCCAACAACACACCGCCGCCGCCCGACTGGACGGTTCTGATGCGCCAGCCGCTCTACGTTCCCCAGGCCCGCGGAGCGCTCGACGTGCTCGCCGACATGCGGTCGCGGCGCATCCACCTTGCCATTGTCGTCGACGAATTTTCCGGCACCGACGGGATCATCACGATCGAAGACCTGGTCGAGGAGATCGTCGGAAACATCGAGGATGAGCACGACGACGCACCGGTCGAACTGGTCGTGCCGATCGATGACGGGGTCTGGGACGCAGACGCGCGCGCGGAGCTCGACGATGTCGCTGTCACGGTGGGCGATCCGCGGATCGCCGATGTCGAGGAAGCCGTCGACACACTAGGCGGGCTGGCCTTCATCCTGGCCGAGCAAGTGCCGCAAGTCGGTGCGATGCTGCACCACCCGAGCGGCTGGCGCATCGAAGTGACCGCCGGCGACGAAACCCACGTGACTCGGCTTCGCCTCTATCGGCCTGACGAGGGACAAACGCCGCCGATCGAGTAATCCGCCACAATAGCTCGAGGTGAATGTCACCAGCTTCTCCGCACGCCGTCCTCGACATGGGTTGCGTTTTTTTGAACAGTAAGGACGATGCGCCGCCTCCCCCCACTCCGCGCCCTCGAAGCCTTCGTCCGCACCGTGCGGCTGGGCTCCGCTCGGGCCGCTGCGGGGGAGCTCGGGCTTAGTCCGTCCGCCCTGTCGCGCCGCATCACCAACCTGGAAGAGTTTACCGGCAAGAAGCTGTTCTCACGGACGGGGCAGGCGATGAAGCTCACCGAGGAAGGGCGGCAGTTTTACGACAATGTCGCGCCCCATCTCGAAGCTCTCGCCGTTGCCGTGGAAACGCAGTCGGAGAACCTGCAGCTCATGCGCCTGCGTCTGGGTGTCTTGCCGCTGTTCGGCACTCAGAGGCTATTCCCGCGCTTGCCGGAGCTTCGCCGGCTCCATCCGCGGCTGCGCATCGATATCGACACCGGTCCCCACCTGCTCGACCGGGTCGGCGACACGCTCGACGCAGCCGTCGTCATTACCACCGATCCGGGAAAGAGCTTCCACAAGGTGCAACTCGATCAGAACCGGGTGCACGCCATTTGCAGCCGGGATCTGGCCGAGCGTCTTGGTCGCGTGCCGGACGCACGCGCGCTCTCGGAGCAGACCTTCCTGATCCACACCGACATGCCGCTCAGCTTCGAGGCGTGGAAGAACACGCTTGGCTTGCAGGGGCTGCAACCGAACTCGATCGATCATTACGATTCGGGCCAGCTCATTCTCGAGGCCGCCGCGCAAGGGCTCGGCATCGCGATCATGCATGACGACCACCTGAAGCGTAACCACGACCCCCGCCTGTCCCTGCTCTACGACGATTTTGAAGTGGACAGCCCTTACAGCTACTGGTTCGTGTGCCGCCATGTCGACCTTGAAAGCAGGCCCGTCCGCCTGTTTCATGACTGGCTGGTTGAGGCTCGACTTTAGGGCGCTTCATCGGCCAAAGTGTCCAGGCCAGTTCAGGAGAGAGAACAGCCATGAAATTCAAGTTTGCATTAGTTGCCGCCGCGGTGGCGATAGCCGGACCGATGGCTCTGCCCGGCGTGGCTCAGGCGCAGATGCGCCCGCTCAACGACCCCGTGGTCGCGCACCCCGACCCCGAGAGCCTGTTCACCAGCGACGATCCTGAGCTTCATCGCAACAAGCAGACCGCGCTCCACATCATGCGCGAGCTGCTTCAGTGCGGCCAATGGGACCGCGCCGGCGAGTGGCTGACCGACCGCTACATCCAGCACAACCCGCTCGCCGCCTCCGGGCTCGAGGCGGTGCAGCACTACTTCCTCAATGTCGCCAAGGTGCAGCCGACTCCGACTTGCGACAAGCTGACCAACCCGATCGTGGAGGTTGCCGCGGAAGGGGACATTGTCACCGTGCTGATCAAGCGCGAGCTCCCGATACCCGGCGGTGCCGAGGGCGAGACTTACACGACGACCTGGTTCGATGCCTGGCGCTTCGTGGATGGCAAGGCGGACCAGCACTGGGATCCGGCCACCCTCCCCACCGTTCCGCCGCGGGGCCAGTGAGATGAAGCGGCTTGCGCCTCTTCGGGCTGCCGCGCTGGGGGCGCTGCTGCTCGTCTCCACGCCGGCTTTCGCCCAGCAGAGCGATGCCGACGTGCTGCGCGAAGCGCGCGACCGAGCCCAGATCGAGCAATTGATGTGGGACTATGTCGAGGCGATCGACGGCTGGAACGCCGATGCTTATGCGGCGACCTTCACTCAGGACGGCGCGTTCCTCAACAACAAGGGACGCGACGCGCTGCGCCAGATGGTGCTCGACCTCAAGAAGAGCCAGGACGAGCGCAGCGCGGACGGGGCGACGATCGGCAACATGCACCACATCATGTCGAACCTGAACATCGAGTTCGTCACGCCCGACCATGCCCGTGTGTACTATTACCACATGACCGTGTTCGGAAACGGCCTCAACCCGCCGCCCAGAGTGGCCTCGGTGGGTCGCGGGCTGGACGACGTGGTGCGGGTCGACGGCAAGTGGCTGATCCAGAACCGAAACGTCGCTTACCAGCACCCGGCGCCCCCGGGAAACTGATCGCACCTGACAAGGAAAGGGGCGCCGCGGCGCCCCTTTTTCGTTTCAGCTAACCGTTGCTTTGACGATCTTGCCGGGTTCGCGCGGCGGCTCGCCCTTCGGCAGCGCGTCGACGTGCTCCATGCCGCTCTCGACCTGGCCCCAGACGGTGTACTGCTTGTCGAGGAAGCGTGCGTCGTCGAAGCAGATGAAAAACTGGCTGTTGGCGCTGTCGGGCACCTGGGTGCGCGCCATCGAGCACACGCCGCGCACGTGCGGCTCGGAACTGAATTCGGCCTTGAGGTCCGGCTTGTCGCTGCCGCTCATGCCGGTGCCGGTCGGGTCGCCGCCCTGGGCCATGAAGCCGGGGATCACGCGGTGGAACACGACGCCGTCGTAGAAGCCTTCGCGGGCCAGCTCGGTGATGCGGTCGACGTGACCCGGGGCCAAGTCCGACCGCAGCTTGATGACGACGTCACCGCCCTCCCCGTTGCCAGTGTCGAGGGTAAGGGTAAGCTTTTCGTCGGCCATCGCATGTCTCCTTGTGCAATGGGCGGCCATATAAGAGTGCCGGCCGCGATGTCACCCGTTGGGTTTGCATTTGGACCGTACAAGCATAGGGGCGAGCGATGGCCGAACAGGACCTCCGTGAGCTGGAACAGCATGCTCTGCGCGATGAGGCTGACGAGCTTGACGAGGACAACAGGCTGAAGCCGAGCTTCGTCGATGCCGTTATCGCGGCCCTCGACCAGGCCGATGAAGCGCGCGCCTATGACCTGGTCGAACCGCTGCACCCGGCCGACATCGCCGACCTGTTCGAGCTGCTCGATCCCGATCAGCGCCGCCGTCTGGCCGCCGCGATCACCGACCTGATGACCGGCGAGGTCATCGCCGAACTCAACGACTACGTCCGCGACGACATGATCGAAGCGCTGCCGCCCGAGGCGGTGGCCGAGATCGCCGAGCAGCTCGACACCGACGATGCGGTGCAATTGCTCGAGGACCTCGAGCCGGAGGACCAGCGCGCCATCCTGGCCGAGATGGAGCCGGAAGACCGCGCGGCGATCGAGAGCGCGCTTTCCTACCCGGAAGAGACGGCCGGGCGCCTGATGCAGCGCGAGCTGGTCGCCGTGCCCGAGCACCTGACGGTTGGCGACCTGATCGACTACATGCGCGAGCACGAGGAGCTGCCGACCGAGTTCTGGGAGGTCTTCGTCGTCGATCATACGCACAAGCCGGTCGGCACCTGCCAGCTTTCATGGATCCTGCGCACGCCGCGGCACATCGCATTGGTCGACGTGATGAAGCGCGATCAGACGCTGATCCCGGTCACGATGGACCAGGAGGAA
>CAYTPY010000008.1:0-1235 GCA_964439725.1 uncultured Erythrobacter sp.
CGAAAGCCAAAGTGATCTTTCGCTGCACGCCGCAGTGGTTCGTGCCGATGGACAAAGTGCTGACGCACATCTCGCCCAAGGACGTGTACGAGAAGCGCTGGGAAGGCGAAGGCGGCGCGCTCGACCCGGCCGAGGAAGACCTTTGCGACGCGCCAACGCTGCGGCAGGCCGCGCTCGAAGCGATCGAGGTGACGCGCTTCGTGCCCGAGAAGGGACGCAATCGCATCGGCTCGATGGTCGCCGACCGGCCCGACTGGGTGCTGAGCCGCCAGCGCGCCTGGGGCGTGCCGATCACGCTGTTCGTGAACCGCCAGACCGGGGAATACCTGGTCGATCCGCTGGTGAACGGACGCATCGTCGCTGCCGTTCGAACAGGCGGCGTCGATGCGTGGTCCGATGCCAATGCGCAGGCGCTGCTCGGCGATCAATACCGTGCCGAAGACTATGAGCGCGTCACCGACATTCTCGACGTGTGGTTCGATTCGGGCTCGACCCATGCCTTCGTTCTCGAAAGCGGGCGCTGGCCGGACCTGACGCGGCCGCCGGGCTACAAGGGCCCGCCCGCCGATCTCTACCTCGAAGGCAGTGACCAGCATCGGGGCTGGTTCCAGTCGAGCCTGCTCGAATCCTGCGGCACGCGCGGGCGGGCGCCGTATAAGGCGGTCCTGACCCACGGCTTCACGATGGCCAGCGACGGCCGCAAGATGTCGAAGAGCCTTGGCAATACGGTCGATCCGAACAAGGTGATGGAGACCTACGGCGCCGACATCATCCGGCTCTGGGCGCTGTCGGTGGACTATACCGAGGATCACCGCATCGGCGACGAGATCCTGAAGGGCGTGGCCGACCAGTACCGCAAGCTGCGCAACACCTTCCGCTATATGCTCGGTGCGCTCGACGGATTCGACGAGGCGGAGCGGGTCACCGAGGTCGCCCAGCTCCCCGAGCTCGAACGCTATGTGCTGGCGCTGCTGGGCGAGCTCGACCAGGCGCTGAGGCAAGCGGTCGATGACTTCGACTTCAACACCTACACCCGCGCGCTGATCGACTTCTGCAACGAAGACCTGTCCGCCTTTTACTTCGATATCCGCAAGGACAGCCTCTACTGCGACGCGCCGGGCGACCCGAAGCGGCGGGCCTATCGCACCGTGCTCGACACGCTGTTCCACGCGCTGATCCGCTATGCCGCGCCGGTGATGGTCTTCACCGCCGAGGAAGTGTGGCAGAGCCGCTAT
>CAYTPY010000008.1:1335-42325 GCA_964439725.1 uncultured Erythrobacter sp.
CTATGCCGCGCCGGTGATGGTCTTCACCGCCGAGGAAGTGTGGCAGAGCCGCTATGCGGAAGGCGGCAGCGTGCACCTGCTTGAGTGGCCGGACCTCTCCCATCTTCGTCATTCCCGCGGAAGCGCGAACCCAGTCGCACTTGGCGAAGAGAGCCGACTAGGTCCCCGCTTCCGCGGGGATGACGAATTGACGAGGGAATGGGAGCAACTTCGCGCGCTGCGCGAGCAAGTGACCGAAGCGATCGAGCCGCTGCGGCGCGAGAAGATCGTGCGTTCGAGCCTCGAGGCCGAAGTCACCGTGCCCGCCGACCGCATACCCGCCGGCTTCAGCGATGCCGACCTCGCCGAACTGTTCATCAGCGGCGCGGTGACGCGCGGCGATACGCTTTCGGTAAAACGCACCGACGACGACAAATGCGGCCGCTGCTGGCGCCTGCTGCCCGAAGTGCCGGAGGACGGCGCGCTGTGCGGGCGCTGCGAGGATGCCGTGGCGAAGCTGGGAGCGGCGCTGTGACCCCCGTTTGGCGCAACCGCGCGATCGGCCTCGGCCTTGCCGCGGCGATCTTCGTGCTCGACCAGTGGATCAAGGCGCTCGCGCTCGGTCCGTGGAACTTGCGCGAGGTCGGAGTGATCGACCTGTTGCCGTTCTTCGATCTGCGCTGGACGCAGAACTTCGGCGTTTCGCTCGGCATGTTCGAGGCGACATCGCCGGAAATGCGCTGGGCGTTGGTAGGGGTGACAGGCTTGATCGCCGCCGTGGTGTTCGTGTGGATGCTGCGCGAGCGAGCGATGTGGGATATTGCCGGCCTGGCGCTGATCCTGGGCGGGGCGATCGGCAACATCCGCGACCGCTATCTCTACGGCTATGTCATCGACTATGCCGACTTCCACATCGGCACCTGGCGTCCCTTCCTGGTGTTCAACGTTGCGGACGCCGCGATTACCATCGGCGTCGTGATAATCCTTGCCCGCGCGCTGTTCATGCGCGAGAAACCGCCCACCGCGCAGGGCGATAATGTGGCGGACCAGACCGCGGAGACATCGACGAATGCCTAAGGCCTCTAAGCTCACCTTCAAGCTCGCCTTTGTCGGCCTCGGGGCGAGCGTGCTCGCCGCCTGCGGCAGCAGCGGCGTGCTCAGCCGCGAGCGGCCGGACGAATTCGCCGTGCAGCGTCAGGCGCCGCTGGTGATCCCCCCCGATTTCGAACTCGTGCCCCCGCAGCCCGGCGCTCCGCGCCCGGCGGAAGGGACGGCTGCCCAGGACGCGCTCGATGCGCTGTTCGGCGGCCCCTCGCCCCGCAGCGCGGTCGAGACCAGCGCATTGCAGCGGGCAGGCGAAGCCGATCCGGGCATCCGCTCGGCCGTGGGCGATCCCGGGACCTTTACCGTGGACAAGGGTGCCACCACCCGCACCATCATCGCCGCGCCCGAAGGCGACGGGCAGGACGCGCGGGCCGTTATTCCTGGCTGATCGCCCGGGGAAAATAAATCTCACGCAAAGGCGCGAAGAAGCGAAGCAGATCGCGCCTGACGACAGTCGGGATTCGCCCTCTTCGTCTCGGCCCGAGATATGGAACGACCGACTTCGTCGCGCTTGGGCCCTTTGCGCCTTAACGCCTTCGCGTGATCAACAATCCAGCACCGCGCCGGACTAACTAAACCGCCCGGCTGACCAAGAGCTTGTCTATCTTGCGGCCGTCCATGTCGACGACCTCGAAGCGCCAATCCTGATCGACGAAGCTTTCGCCTTCGTGCGGCAGGTTCTTGAGCACCGACAGAACGTAGCCTGCGGCCGTCGCGAATTCGCGGTCTTCCGGGAAATCCAGCCCGAGCCGCTCGGCAAGTGCGTCGGCCGAGATGGCGCCGGCCACCAGCAGCGATCCGTCGTCGCGTTCGACCAGCATCGGCTCGTCGCCTGCGTCCTGGTGGCTCGCAAAGTTGCCGGCAATCGCGGCCAGGAGATCCGCCGGGGTGACCACGCCTTCGAGATGACCATACTCGTCATGGACCATCGCCATGGCCACGCCGGACTGCTGGAGCGCACGCAGCGCGTCCATCGCGTCGAGCTGGTCCGGCACGACCTCAGTTTTGTGGACGAGGTCGGCGAGACGCAGCGCCTTGCCGGCGAGTATGACCGCGAGGACTTCCTTCACTTTCACCACCCCGAGCATGCGGTCGACCGAGCCTTCGGCGACCGGCAGCAGCGAATGGGGCGATTCGGTGAGCATCTCGCGTATCTCGGCCTCGCTGGCGTCGGCATCGAGCCAGTCGAGTTCGGTGCGCGGCGTCATCATCTCTCGCACCGGGCGTTCGGCCAAGCGCATCACTCCCGACATGATCGCCCGTTCCTGCTCTTCGATCACGCCGGTCCGGGTCGCTTCCGCGAACAGCATGTGCAGCTCTTCCGCGGTCATGCGCGGTTCGCCCCGGTGACGAATGCCGAGCAGACGCATCAGGAAGTTGGACGATGTGTCGAGGAGCCAGACGAAGGGCGCCGCAATCCGAGCCAGAAAGGCCATGGGCCGCGCCATGACGATAGCGATCGGCACGGCCGTGCGCAGCGCGAACTGCTTGGGTACGAGTTCCCCGACGACCAGGCTGAGATAGGTCGTCAGGCCGATCGCCAGGACGAAGCCCAGGTTGCCGGCAATGTCGGCCGGGATGCCGAGGCCCGCAAGCCGCTCGCCCAGCGGAGCGCCCAAGGTCGCGCCCGAAATGGCGCCGGAAACGATACCCACCAGCGTGATGCCGATTTGCACCGTGGAGAGAAACTTGCCAGGGTCGGCGGCGAGCAGCAGGGCGGCTTTGGCGCCGCTGCTGCCTTTATCCGCCGCAATGCGAAGCTGCGCGGTGCGGGCGGAAACGATGGCCAGTTCGGACATCGCGAACACCCCGTTCAACACGATCAGCGCGAGCAGAAGGGCGAATTCGAACCATGGGAACGGTGACATGTGTGCCGCCGCGCTAGCAGATTAGAAGGTGCGCGCGAAGAGGGCTCGGAACCCTGCTTGGCAGCGGCGCGTTCCTGCCCTGACCGATCCGCCTAACAGGGGGTCCTATGCGGGCGCGAGCCCGTCTTGATGAGGATATTTGCATGAACAAGTCTCGCATTTTCGTCGCCGGCCTTGCCGCCGTCTCGCTGCTGGGGGTGACGGCTTGCGTCACCGACCCCAACACCGGCGAGCGGCACATCTCGCGGACCGCCATCGGCGGCGTGGGCGGAACGGGCCTCGGCTACCTGCTCGGTGGCCTCATCGGCGGGAAGACCGCCCGCATCGTCGGCGCGGGGATCGGCGGCGTCGCCGGCGGCGTAGTCGGTTACCAGCTCGACCAGCAGATTAGGGAGCTCGACGAAGCGACCGCCGGCAGCGGCGTCGACGTCACGCAAACGCCCGACGGCAGCGGCATCCTGGTGAACCTGCCCGATGTCACCTTCGCGTTCGATTCAACGACCATCAGCCCCAGCTTCCGCGCCGCGCTCGACGAAGTGGCCGCCAGCCTGCAGAAGTATCCCAACAGCCTGGTCGACGTGATGGGTCACACCGACTCGACCGGATCGGATAGCTACAACCTCGACCTGTCGCGTCGCCGTGCGGAAGCGGTCGCGGCGCACTTGATGTCGCGCGGCGTCTCGCGCGCCCGCATCGCCACCATCGGCTACGGCGAGCAGTATCCGCGCGCCGACAACTCGACCGAACAGGGCCGCGCGCTGAACCGCCGGGTGGAGATCCGCATCACTCCGGTCACCCAGGAAGAAGTCAACGCAGCGCGCTGACCAACCTTCCGGTGCAAAACGAGGCCGGTCTCCGAAAGGAGGCCGGCTTTCGTTCATGCGGCGGCGAACCGGGCGGCGCGCTCTGCCAGTCGCTCCACTCCGGCCCTGTGGATGCCAGGTGCGCAGACCAGCATGCCGAAGGCCCGCGGATCGCGCTTGTTGTAGCTGAGCGGCTTACCGAAGGCGTCGGTCACCGCTGCCCCCGCCTCTCGCGCAATCAGCGTGGCGGCGGCGATGTCCCATTCGTATCCCCACCGCAGCGTGGCGACCAGATCGGCGCGGTCGTCGGCGACCATCGCAATGCGCAGCGCAATCGAGTTCGGGCGCTCGACCATGGTCAGGTCTTCGTCTTCCGGCGGCAGGGTCTCGGTCGGCACTCTCGCGCCCGGCAGGGCCGTGCGCTTGCTGGCGCTCAGGCGGCGGCCGTTGAGCCAGGCCCCCTGGCCCGCGGTGGCGCTCCAGACTTCGTCCCGTGCCGGAGCGACCAGCAGGCCGATCAGCGGCTTTCCGGCGCTGACCAAGGCGACGGACACCGCCCAGCCGGCCCGGCCGCCGATATAGTCGCGCGTCCCGTCGATCGGATCGACCAGCCAGCACAGGCCCCGTGCCAGCCGCTCCGGGTGATCGACCGACTCTTCCGAAAGCCAGCCGGCCGAAGGCAGCAGCGCGCAGAGCTCGTGCTTGAGGAAGCGGTCGACTTCCAGATCCGCGGCGCAGACCGGGCTGTCGTTGTCCTTCATCCAGCTTTCGAGCGCGTGCCCGCCGCCCGGCCATTGCCGCAAGGCGATAGCGCCGGCCTCGCTGCAGATGTCCTCGAGGCGCTGGCGGTCTATCATCAGGCGCCAACTGGGAGCCTCGCGCGGGCTTTGCAAGCGCGGCGCGCTGTGCTTATGCCCCCCGGCATCCTCCATTCCCCGTCCGACTCCGGTAAGGCGCTCTCCACCATGAACATCCACGAATACCAGGCCAAGGATCTGCTGGCGAAGTTCGGCATCGGCGTTCCCGCCGGCCACGCCGCGCTGACTATCGAGGAAGCGGTGGCGGCCGCCAAGCGGCTGCCGGGGCCGCTCTACGTGGTCAAAGCGCAGATCCATGCCGGAGGCCGCGGCAAGGGCAAGTTCAAGGAACTGGCGGCCGACGCCAAAGGCGGCGTGCGTCTCGCCAAATCGATCGAGGAAGTCGAAGCGAACGCGCGCGAGATGCTCGGCAACACGCTGGTCACGGTGCAGACCGGCGACGCGGGCAAGCAGGTCAACCGGCTCTATGTCACCGACGGTGTCGACATCGCCAAGGAATACTACCTCTCGCTGCTGGTCGACCGGGCGACCGGGCGGATCGCGATGATCGTCTCCACCGAAGGCGGGATGAGCATCGAAGACGTCGCGCACGAGACGCCGGAGAAGATCACCACGCTGACGATCGATCCCGCGACCGGCTTCATGCCGCACCACGGCCGCGCCGTCGCTTTCGCGCTGAAGCTGAAGGGCGACACCGCCAAGGCCGCGCAGAAGCTTTCCAAGCAGCTGTACGAGGCTTTCGTGGCGACCGACTGCTCGATGCTCGAAATCAACCCGCTGGTCGAGACCACCGACGGCGGCCTGCTGGTGCTCGACAGCAAGATGAGCTTCGATTCGAACGCGCTCTATCGCCACTCCGACATCGAAGCCTTGCGGGACGAAAGCGAGGAGGACCCGATGGAGATCGAGGCCTCCAAGTACGACCTCGCCTACATCAAACTGGATGGGGATATTGGCTGCATGGTCAACGGCGCCGGCCTCGCCATGGCGACGATGGACATCATCAAGCTGAACGGGGCTTTCCCGGCCAACTTCCTCGACGTCGGCGGCGGCGCTTCGAAGGAGAAGGTGACGGCCGCGTTCAAGATCATCCTGTCCGATCCCGCGGTGAAGGGCATCCTGGTCAACATCTTCGGCGGAATCATGCGCTGCGACACGATCGCCGAAGGTATCGTTGCGGCCGCTCGCGAAGTCGATCTCGACGTGCCGCTAGTGGTGCGCCTGGAAGGCACGAACGTCCAGCA
The DNA here is from genome assembly GCA_964439725.1 of uncultured Erythrobacter sp. Lineage (GTDB taxonomy): Bacteria > Pseudomonadota > Alphaproteobacteria > Sphingomonadales > Sphingomonadaceae > Croceibacterium_A. The sequence continues at coordinate 7,152 of CAYTPY010000008.1, forward strand.
AGGCAAGGACATTCTCGCCAATTCTGGCCTGCCGATCATCGCGGCGGAGGACCTCGGCGATGCAGCACGCAAGATCGTCGGCGAGGTGAAGCAGGCCGCCTAACCTGCAAGGCCGCGCTCGCGCATCCAGCCCGCGAGCGCGGCGTTCACCGCCTCCGGCGCTTCCTCCTGCACCCAGTGCGAGACATCCGGCAGGCGCCGGATCGTAAGGTCCGGCACGTGCTCGGCCGTGGGTGCGACCAGTTCCGGCCCGAGGGCGGTGTCCTGCTCGCCCCAGATCAGCAGCGTCGGCACTGCAACGCCGGGACCTTTCACCATGTCCGCGAAACGGCGGTTGGCGCGGTAGTAGTTGAGCATGGCCGTCATCGCGCCCGGTTGCGCCGCATTGCCGCGGTAGTGCGCAAGGAGGCGGGGCGGGAACGTCTCCGGGCGCTGGGCGGTCTGCCGCAGGGCGCGGCCGATCATCAACGCACGGCCGGCGGTGAGCGAGATCTCCGGCAGGAAGGGAAGCTGGAAATAGGCCGCGTACCACGATCGCAAACGCTGCGGCCAACTGGTGCGAATGATTCGCCCGAAAACGGCAGGATGCGGGGCATTGAGGATCACCAGGCCGTCGAGAGGCAGGGTCTGCCGCAGGGCGAAGGTCCAGGCGATGATCCCGCCCCAGTCGTGGCCGATCAGCAAGCGGCGACGAGCGCCGAGCGAGTCGAACAGAGCGGCGGCATCGGAAACCAGATGATCGATGTGATAGGCGCCGCGTTCTTTCGGACGGCTGCTACCGCCATAGCCGCGCATGTCGGGTGCGACGGCGCGCCAGCCGCTATCAGCGAGCAGGGGCAACTGGCGGCGCCAGCAGCGGCGGCTTTCCGGAAAGCCGTGCAGGAGCAGGGCGACATCGTCGCCCTCACCTGATTCATCGATCTCGAACCGGATGCCATTGGCCTCGATCAGGCGCGTTCGAACCTCGGTCATGCTGCTCAGACCTCCGGGCCGGGCAAGGGTTCCGCCCATCGGCCGCCAGCGCCTGTTAGTGGCCGCGCACGCGCGGCTTGACCTCGGCCGTCAGTAACGCGAAGTCGCCCACACAAGATTGATCCTGCGAGCGCGCAAGCATCGGAGAGCGCCATGAAGATCCTCGTGCCCGTAAAAAGGGTGATCGACTACAACGTCCGTCCGCGGGTGAAAGCTGACGGCAGCGGGGTCGATCTCGCCAACGTCAAGATGAGCATGAACCCGTTCGACGAGATCGCGGTCGAGGAAGCGATTCGGCTCAAGGAGAAGGGCCACGCCAGCGAGATCGTCGCCGTGTCGATCGGCCCGGCGAAAGCGCAGGAGACGCTGCGCACCGCCCTGGCCATGGGTGCCGACCGCGCGATCCTGATCGAAACGGATGATGCCGTCGAGCCGCTCGGCGTCGCCAAGCTGCTGAAGGCTGTGTTCGAGGAGGAACAGCCCGGTTTGGTGGTGATGGGCAAGCAGGCAATCGATGACGACTCCAATCAGACCGGGCAGATGCTCGCGGCGCTGATCGGCCGGCCGCAGGGCACGTTTGCCAGCAAGGTCGAAGTGGAGGGCGACAGCGTGACCGTGACGCGGGAGGTCGATGCGGGACTGGAGACGGTCCGGCTGACGCTGCCCGCTATCGTGACCACGGACTTGCGCCTCAACGAGCCGCGCTACGCCTCGCTGCCCAACATCATGAAGGCCAAGTCGAAGCCGCTCGCGGTAAAAACTGCGGCGGATTACGGCGTGGACATCACCCCCCGCCTGAAACTGCTGAACGTCGCCGAACCGCCGATGCGTCAGGCCGGTGTGAAAGTTGATTCGGTCGACGAACTCGTCGGCAAGCTCAAGACGCTGGGAGTTGTCGCATGACCACGCTGGTTTGGGCTGAGCACGAGAACGGCAAGCTCAAGGATCCTACCCTGGCTGCCGTGACCGCGGCAGCGAAGCTGGGCGCGGTGCACGTGCTGGTCGCAGGAGACGGGGCTCGCTCTGTCGCCGACGCGGCGGCGCAGGTCGCAGGCGTGGACAAGGTCCTGCTCGCCAGCGACCCGGCTTACGCGCATGCTCTCGCCGAGAACGTCGCGCCCCTCGTGGTGGGTTTGATGGCGGAGTACGACGCGTTCGTCGCGGCCGCGACTACCACCGGCAAAAACCTGACCCCGCGTGTCGCCGCGCTCCTCGACGTGATGCAGATCAGCGAAGTGATCGCAATCGAGGGCCGCACCTTCATCCGCCCGATCTACGCCGGGAACGCCATTGCGACAGTTGAAACCAGCGACGCCAAGCTGGTGCTGACCGTGCGGGGCACCGCTTTCGAGAAAGCAGCCGCCGAAGGTGGTTCGGCGGCTATCGACGAAGTCTCGGGACCCGGCGATGAAGGGCTCTCCAGCTTCGTCTCGCTCGACGCCTCGAAAAGCGAGCGGCCCGAACTAACCAGCGCCGGGATTATCGTCTCCGGAGGGCGCGCGCTCAAGGACGGGGCGACGTTCGAACAGCTGATCGTGCCATTGGCCGACAAGCTGGGCGCCGCCGTCGGCGCCAGCCGCGCCGCGGTGGACGCGGGCTATATCTCAAACGACTTCCAAGTTGGCCAGACCGGTAAGATCGTGGCGCCCGAACTCTACATCGCTGTCGGCATCTCCGGGGCGATCCAGCACCTGGCCGGCATGAAGGATTCCAAGGTGATCGTGGCGATCAACAAGGACCCGGACGCACCGATCTTCCAAGTCGCCGACATCGGTCTGGTTGGCGATCTGTTCGAGTTGGTGCCGGAGTTGACGAGCAAACTCTAGTGTCTTGACCCGCCCCTTGCCTGCGATACTTTCGTTGCCGGGGGGAAGCGCTCATGCATCTCGTGCGACTTGCATTAGCTGGCGTCGTTGCGGGCACCTTAGTCCGTCCGAGCGTTGCGGACGCCGCACCTCGCGCATTCGCTCCGGTCAGCGCCTGGGAAATGGAATACGCGGAAGATAGCTGTCGTCTGATCCGCAGCTTCGGGGACGGCGACGCCGTCGTGACCCTTGCGCTAGAGCGATACGAGCCCAGCAATGCCTTCTCGGTCGCATTGATTTCAGATGCGCTGACCGCGTTCCGCGGCACGCAGCGCGTGAAGTTTCGTTTCGATCCGGCTGGACCGGCGTTCGAGTACCCGCTGTTACGATCCGAGCTTGCCGATGGTCGGGCGTATTACCAGCTCGGCGCCGCCGGCGTCGTCCCGCCGCCCCCTCTACGGTCCGACCAAACCCCAGAAGACCTGCTGGCGCAGCGAGCGGAGCCGTATCAAGGGGCAAAGGAGCGCGAATATGCGCAGCGGATAACCTCCCTCACTGTAACGGAGGGGTTTTCAGACGAGGTACGCCTCCAACTCGGCCCCATGGAAGCCCCCGTTGGTGCCGTACAGACCTGCATCGATGAACTGCTGAGCCATTGGAACATCAATGTCGATCAGCACAGGACGATGACCCGCAAAGCCGTCCCTGCCGAAAACCCCTATGAGTGGCTCGACGCCAAGTCTTTCCCGAGCGACCAAGGGCGCCGAGGGCTCGGCGGAACCACGCGCGTCCGCCTGATGGTCGACCAGTCAGGCAAGCCGACCTCCTGTCACATCCAGCGCGGATCGGAGGCGGAGAGTTTCAATCAAGCCGCCTGCCGGATTCTGATGGAGAGAGGCAAGTTCGTGCCCGCGCTGGACGCAGCCGGACAGCCGATGCCCAGCTACTTCGTAGCCTCCTTCGTGTTCGCGCCGCCGGCTATCCCGGCCGGCAGTGCCCGCCGCCTGCGCTAGTTCTCAGGCGGCATCCTGTCGCACATTGTCGCAGCGGCTAGGCACGGGCTTGCCCGTTCCGCAATGCTGAAATAGCTTCGCAGCAAAAGACTGATCGGAGAGGGTTATCATGCGACAGCTTCTGCTTGGATGCGCCGCCGCGGCGTTGCTAGCCGCGCCGGGGGTGCAGGCTCAGGATGCCACGACGTTCAAGCCGGCGAGCGGCTGGACCGCGGATTACGGTGATGACTACTGCCGGCTAATCCGGACGTTCTCCGATGGCAGAAACGAGATTAGCCTCGCTCTGCAGCGGACACAGCCCGGCGCACCGTTCCGGCTTATCCTGGTCGGCGACGGGATCCGGACCTTTCGAGGGGCCGACCAGATTGGATATGCGATGTCGCCCGGCGGGTCGTCGGGGAAGTCACGCTATGTTCGCTCGGAAACCCCGGACAAGAAGCAATACCTCAACTTCGATCCCGTCACTTTCGCTCCTGTGAGTTTCGCGCCGGGTGCACCTCCGCCGAAATATGATCGCACGGCCGAGCAGGAGGCCGCTGGCGGAGTGGAAGTTCTGACGCTCAACGAAGGGCTGACGAGCCCGGTGCGCATCGAGACCGGCTCGCTCAAGGCGCCGGTAGCCGCTCTCCAAGCTTGCGCCGATGACCTCCTGCAGGTTTGGGGTCTCGATCCTGAAAAGCACAAGACGATGACGGTCCCGCCAGTCATGAAGCCAAGCCCGACGGGCGTGCTACCCCAAGGGACGATCCCGTTCAGCGAGTTTGGCAAGTTCGGGGGCGGCGCAAACGAGGTGCGCCTGATTATCGGCGCGGACGGCCGGCCCACTTCCTGCGCGGTTTACTCGCCGTCTTTGTCCCAATCGCTGAATGACCGGATCTGCAACCTAGCGGTCGAAAAGGCCAGTTTCGAGCCAGCCAAAGATGCGCAAGGACAGCCGATGGCGAGCTACTGGATGGGATCGCCGATGTTCCTGGGGCCGCCGATGGGCGGCAGGCGCTAAGGCAGGCGCTCGAACAGGCAGACTGCTTCGCCGCCCAGGAGACCGGCTTCGCGCATAAATGTGAAGCCGAGCTTGTCTGCCAAGCGCAGAGACGGTGCGTTGCGCTGAGCGATCATGCATACGATCCGGCGCGGGCCGTGCGCCGAATCGAACCAGTCGAGCACAGCTCGCATCGCCTCTTGACCGTAGCCTAGCCCTTCCTGATCGTGCCGTAGCACCCATCCGGCCTCTGGCATGTCATCGAAGTCGGATCCTAAGCCGCGCCACGTGTGAAAGACGCCGCAGTTACCGATCACATCGGTATGGCTGCGCCGCCGGATCGTGAAGGCTCCGTATCCGTAGAGCAACCAGCTGCCCGCGCTGCGGCAGAAGCGGGTGAAGTGATCGGCCGTGGTCGCTCCGGAGCCAAGGAAGCGCGTCGTCGCAGGATGAGAGACCATTTCCCGGATGGCGCCCCAGTCGTCCTGAACGGGTAAGCGCAGGTCGAGCCGATCGGTGGCAAGCCGCGGCGCGTTTGTCAGAGCCACTGCGACACCGCGTGGATCGTAAGGCCGACGAGACCGCCAACGAGTGTGCCGTTTATGCGGATAAACTGGAGGTCTCGCCCGACCGCGTTCTCGAGCCGATTGGTTATGGTTCGCGCGTCCCAACGGCGCACCGTCTCCGAGACCAGCTGCACGATCTGGGTCCCGTATCGCGTCGCTAGGGCGACGGTGGTGCGGCGTGCGAGGCGGTTAACTTGCCACTGAAGAAACGTGTCGGTCTGTAGAGCATGGCCGACCTCGGCCAAGGCCCCGCGCAGTTGCCCGCCCAAGGCAGCGTCCGGATTGCGCGCCATCTCGATCAAGGCGAGGCGGATCTTCTCCCAAACTCCGGTCCACCAATCGCCGACCGCCGGATTGCCGAGGATCTCGCGCTTCGTAGCCTCGACTTTGGCGCGCATTTCGGGATCATGGATCAGATCGTGGGCGAGCTTCTCGAGGCCTTCCTCGACGGTCTTACGCAGCTGGTGATCGGGATCCACCAGCACTTCGGCGAGCATGCGATAGAGGCCGTCGAGGACGGAATTGGCGAGCCGTTCATCCAGGCCTGTCCAGCGCAGCAGGGCGTTGGCACGGGCCTGGATCATCGTGCGGACCAGCTCTTCGTTGTTCTCCAGCGTGACGCCGGCCCAGCGGATCAGCGATTCGAGGAGCGGGCGGTGGCGTCCTTCGGCTATCGCCGCGGCCAAAGCGGCGCCGAGCAGGGGAGAGATCTCGAGGCGCTCGGCCTGGCGCACCAAGCCGGCCTTGACCTGATTGCCCAAGCGATCCGGGTCCAAGGCTTCGAGCATCTCGGCGATCAGCCCGCCCGCGCCCTCGCCGATTCGGCCCTGGCCCTGAGCGGGAGGCCGCAACAGGAAATCACCCATCGCGCGAGCCAGGTTCATGTCGCGCATGCGCCGCGCCACAACTCCGGCGGTAAGGAAGTTGTCGCGCAAGAACCCCGCCATGGTGTCGGCGATCCGGTCCTTCTTCTCGGGTATGATCGCCGTGTGCGGGATGGGCAATCCCAAGGGGCGCCGGAACAGAGCCGTGACCGCAAACCAATCGGCAAGGCCGCCGACCATGGCCGCCTCGGCAAAAGACACAACATAGCCCCAGGCCGGGTGTCCATCTTCGAACTGGAGTCCGACGACGAAAACGCCCGCCATCAGCACGAGCAGCGCCGTTGCAGTCGTGCGCATGCCCTTGGCACGATCCGCCAGCCCATCGCCGATCGCCGGCGCCGCCCCGCGGGGTTGCGGCAGCCCCGGCGTCCGGGGTGCTAGCCGGCCCTTGCCGGGGCGATGCTTGCTACTCGGCTGGATGGGGCTCCGCCGCTTTACCGGGATCATTCCGATCGTCGCCGGGCTTGTAGGTCAGGAACTGGGTGCGCAGCCACGGACCGATTCGCTTTTCGAACCCGTCTGCCAGGCTGAAGCCTGCGGGAACGATGATCAGGGTGAGCAGGGTCGAGAGCAGCAGGCCGCCGATCACCACCGTACCCATCGGCGCGCGCCAAGCCGCGTCGCCCGACAATGACAGCGCCGTCGGCACCATGCCCGCCGTCATCGCCACCGTAGTCATCAGGATCGGCTGGGCGCGCTTGTGGCCAGCATCGATGATCGCCGGTTTCTTGGGAACGCCGCTGTCCATTTCCTCGATCGCGAAGTCGATCAGCAGGATCGAGTTCTTAGCGACGATGCCGAGCAGCATCAGCAGCCCGATATAGACCGAGATCGAAATCGGCTGCGGCCGGCCGTCCACCAGCAGACCCACCAGAGCGAGGGCAAGCAACCCGCCGAGTGGGGCCAGCAGCAGCGAGGTCATGTTGACCAAAGGCGACACGAAGCGGCGGTAAAGCAGGACCAGCACGGCGAAGACCAGCAGAACGCCGCTGATCACGGCAATGATGAAGTTCTGGATCAGCTCCTGCTGCCATTTCTCGTCTCCGACCGGCTCGTTCGATACGCCCTGCGGCAAGTCGCGCATGATCGGCAGGTTGTTGATCCGTTCCTGGACCGGACCTTTGAGCTCGCCCGGACCGAGGTCGGCGCCGACGAACACGCGGCGGGTCTGGTTGAAGCGCTGGATCTGCGTCGGGCCCGCGCCGAAGCGGAGCTCCGCCACCCGCTTCAGAGGAACGGAACCACCGGCCGAGGTCGGCACCGGAAGATTCTCGATGGTCGAAATGTCCTGCCGCGACAGCTTCGGCAGCACTACCCGGATCGGCACCTGGCGATCGCTCAGCGAGAACTTGGCCGCATTCTGGTCGATCTCGCCCATCGTGGCGATGCGAATGGCCTGGCTCAGCGCGGTGGTGGTCACGCCGAGCTGCGCCGCAAGGTCGAGCCGAGGTACGATGATCAGCTCAGGCCGTTGCATGTCGGCGGCGATGCGCGGCGCCACGACGCCGGGCACGGTCTGCATCTGCTCGACGAGGGTCTGAGCGGTACGCTGCAGCAACTCCGGGTCGGAGCCGGTGAACATCACCGAGATATCGCGGCCGGTTCCGCCACCGCCGCCACCTTGGAAAGTGACACGCGCATCCGGAACTTTCAGCAGCTCTGGTGCGACGCGGCGCTCGAACTCCGAGCTCGAGACTTCGCGATCGTCCTTGAGCACAATAAAGAGCCGCGCCGAGCCCTCGCTGATCTGTTCGAGGACGCGACCTACTTCGGGCTGGGCGCTTATGATCTCGGTGACGCGGCCGGCGACTACCTCGGTCTGCTCGATCGTGGTCCCCGGCACCATTTCGATCGTCAGCTGTGCAGTGTCGTTGTCGGTCGTCGGCTGAAACTGTTGCGGCAACGTCATCAGCAGGGTCGCGGTAAGCGCCAGCGCGCCCACGCCGACCAGGAACATCCAGAAGCGGTGATCGCGCCAGCGGGCGCGTATCCGTCCCCGCAAATAGTGACGCCAGGCGACGAAGTCGTCATCCATGCCGCGTGCGATGGCATCGATTATGGCTCGAGCGACGAGGAACGCGGCAAGAGCAGCTACGAGTTGCGCAACCGAAGCGAGGCCGCTTTCCGCCATGAGTTCGCCGACAAGCCACCAGGCGCCCACAGCGGCGGCGACCATCACGGCAGCAAAGACGAATTCGATCCAGCCGTAGCTGGGGCGGGCCGGAACCGGCGTCAGACGGGCCTTGTACGCCTCGACCTTTTCGGTGCTCAGCGTCCAGTTGAGGAGCCTCATGTAGAGATCCATCATCCGGCCTTCGCCGTGCGCCGCATGTCCTTTCGCTTGGAGGAAATAGGCCGCGATCATCGGCGTGATCATGCGCGCCACGGCCAAGCTCATCAGCACCGAGGCGACGACCGTCAGGCCGAAGTTCTTGAAGAACTGCCCGGAAATGCCCGGCATCAGGCCGACCGGGAGGAAGACGGCAACGATCGACAGGCTGGTTGCGACCACGGCAAGGCCGATCTCGTCGGCGGCGTCGATAGAGGCCTGGTAGGCACTCTTGCCCATTCGCATATGTCTGACGATGTTCTCGATCTCCACGATCGCATCGTCCACGAGCACGCCAGCGACCAGGCTGAGCGCCAGCAGCGAAAGCTGGTTCAGCGTGAAGCCCAACATGTCCATGAACCAGAACGTGGGTATCGCCGACAGCGGGATCGCGGTGGCGGCAATGACGGTCGCCCGCCAGTCGCGCAGGAACAGGAACACCACGATAACGGCCAGGATCGAACCTTCGACGAGGGCCGCGATCGAGCTTTCGTACTGCTCCTTGGTATATTCGACGCTGGTGTAGAGCTGAGTGAAGCTGATGCCGGGGTTGTCCGCCTCGATCTGCTTCATCTCCTCGATCGCGGCGTCGTAAACCGTGACATCCGAGGCGCCCTTGGCCCGTTCGATGCCGAACGTAACCACTTGCCGGTTGTTGAGCTTGGCGATCGAGGTCTGCTCGGAAAAGCCGTCGTAGACATGCGCCACCTGGTCGAGACGGATAGTCCGACCGCCGCCGAGACTGATTCGCGTATTGGATAGCTGCAGCGCATCATCGGCGTTGCCGAGCACGCGGACCGACTGGCGCGAGCCGGCGATCTCGGCCGCACCGCCCGCCGCGTCGACATTCACTTGTCGCAGAGCCTGGTTGACCTGGCTGGCGGTGACTCCGAGCGCCTGCATCCTGGCCGGGTCGAGCACCACGCGGATTTCGCGATCGACGCCGCCGCCGCGACTAACTGCGGCCATGCCTTCGATCGAAAGTAGGCGCCGGGCGATCGTGTCGTCGATGAACCAGCTAAGCTGCTCCATCGTCATGTCGTCCGCCGCAACCGCGAAATAGCCGATAGGCCCGCTGCCGCCGACTTCGACCTTGGTTACCCGCGGTTCGAGAATCCCTTCGGGAAGGTCGCCCCGGATCTGATCGATCGCATTTTTGACCTCGTTGACGGCAATGTCCGGATCGCGGCCGATCTCAAACTGCACCATCGTGCTGCTCGATCCTTCGCGGGCCGTCGACTGGATCTCGTCGACGCCGTTCACCGAACGCGCGGCCGCTTCGACCTTCTGCGTGATCTGCGTCTCGATCTCGGTCGGAGCAGCGCCCGGTTGGCTGATGTTGACGGTAACCGCCGGAAAATCGATATCCGGGTTGTCGTTCACGTCCATCCGCATGAACGAGACGACCCCCGCCAGCGTCAGTCCGATGAACAGGACGATCGGAACGATAGGGTTCCGGGTCGACCAAGCAGAGATGTTCCGGAGGTTCATCGGGCGGGGGCCTGACTGCCCCCATTGCCGGCGACCGGGTTGATGCGGTCGCCTTCATTGAGGAAACCGCCGGCGCGCACGACCACGCGGTCACCGGCCGCCAGCCCCTCGACTGCAATGCCCTCTTCCGTCACGATGCCCGTGGTCACCGGGCGGCGGACCACGCGGTTTTCGTCCCCGACCACGAAAACATAGCTGCCGCGTTCGTCGGACATGATCGCGCTTTCCGGGAGGCGCGGCGCCACGACGGCCCCGCGCGAGAGCTGCGCCGAAGCAAAGCCCCCCGGCCGTAACGCCGGGTCATACGGCATTGCGCAGCGCGCGATACCTTGGCGATCCTGATCGTCGATCACGGGCGAGATTTGCCAGATCTGGCAAGTGAAAGTCTTGCCGCTGCCGACCGGCGTCACCGTCGCGGTTGCGCCGACCGAGAGCACGGCCAGGTCGTCTTCGTTGACGTCGGCCAGTAGCTCCATCTCGCCGCCGCGGGCGATCGTGAACAGGGGCGTTCCACCGGCGCTGACCACTTGTCCCGGTTCGACAGCGCGCTCGAGCACCAGGCCCGCAGCCGGCGCGACGATGTTAAGGCGGGCATTGCGAGCCAGCAGCTCGCGATACTGTGCTTCCGCGACTCGCACGCGTGCCACTGCGGCATCGCGCGTCGCTGTGAGGCGATCCACGTCTGCCTGGCTGATGAAGCCCCGGTCGACCAGCTGAAGCGCGCGGTCGAGGTTGGCCTGCGCGAGCTCGGCATCGGCGCGGGCGACTTCGATCTGTGCGGCCGAACTCTCTGCCTGTTGTGTCTGGACTGAACGGTCGATGACCAGCAGGGGTTGGCCAGCACGCACCCAATCGCCGGGCTCCACCAATACCGACACCACACGTCCGCCCTCGCCGACCACACCGACCGGCATCGGACGGCGCGCTGCAAGCGTACCGGTCGCGCTGATCTGACCCTCAACCGACGTTTGCCCGGGCGATACCACGGTTACCGTGGGAACCTGCCCGCCCTGCTGCGGCTGGAAAGGAGCCTCCTCCCCGCCGCCGTAAAGCAGCAGGGCCCCGCCCGCGAGAAGCGCGAGAACGATCCCCGCGCCGATAAGGATCCGCTTGCGGCGGTTACGGGCAGGCTCGAACTCGACATCCTCAGCGAGCACCCGCGGGGTGCCGCTCATGTCAGCCACTTTCGCTTCGTAGTTCATCCGCGCATCAGCCTCAGAGCCTACCCCCGTACCGCGGGCCAGCTTACCATGTTTAGAGCCGCGGCGCCTTGAAGGCGAGCGGTTCTGGGCGGGCGACATAGACGCGTGGCCGCTTTACGGCAACGCGGCACTCTATCAACTTCGATCGACAGCCGACCAAATGCCACATTTTCCCTTGGCCAAATAGACGAAATAGGGGCGGCCCGCGTCGCAGACCGCCCCTGTACTTTTTTGTATCAAATTGTCGGGTGCGCGAAGGCAGCCGGCGGCGTTGCTTTTTAGCGCACCCGGCCGCGCTGCACGAGGTTGACGATGCCCAGAAGGATGACCGCACCGAGCACCGCGATCACGAACGCGCCGAAATCGAAAGTCTGGATGCTTCCGCCAAAGCCGAGCAACGGCGCCAGCACAGCGTTTCCGATCAGCGCGCCGACGATTCCGACGATGATGTTCCAGAAAATGCCCATCGAGGCATCACGACGCATGAGGATGCTTGCAAGCCAACCGGCCACACCCCCAACGATTATTGCGATAATCCAGCCCATTACAGGTCCTCCTGTTCGCCGCACTTGATGTGCACACGCCGTTGTAACGGAACGTGTGCCAATGCGTTCCCTAGCGCCCCGGCCGAAGATGTAGCGCATCGGGACCGAAGTTACAGAAGAACAAGTAAGACGGGAGCGATCAGTACTTGAGCTGGCGTTCGTAAAGATCGCGGTAATGCTGGATTCGGGTGACCCGCAAGCCCTGCATGCCCGAGCGGTCCACCGCCCGCTGCCAACCGGCGAATTCCTCGAGCGTCAAGTTATACCGCTGAAGCACTTCGTCGATGGTCAGCAGACCGCCGTTCACGGCGGCCACGACCTCTGCCTTGCGGCGAACGACCCAACGCTTCGTGCTCGGCGAGGGCAAGTCAGCGAGTGTCAGCGGCTCGCCAAGGGGCCCGATTACCTGCGCCGGGCGGATTTTCTGGTTCTCGATCATTCTAATTCCTCGCCACGCCGGATGCATCGCGATGCACGGCCGGCCCGGAGATGCCGACAGGCCCTTTGCCATTGCCTAAATCATCAAGGTTAATCGCGCGTTTGCTGCTGTCATGAGCAGCAATCCGGCGCGCACAACGTGAATCGAAGCTGCCATCGACGTCTGTACTCTGGCCATCCAGGGAAGCACGGAAATCGCGCGCGGCGGCGAGCCGCGTGATGAGCTCGTTCCAGCTGAGCGGCCGCAGCGGCTCGGCTTCCTGGCGCTCCTCCAAGGGCTGCGCGGCCTTGGAGCTTGGTGGTTTTCCCTCAAACATGCCGCCTGTTAGGCGCCCAAGGGTCAATAACGGGTAAAGCGCGGGTTTACCGTGTATTAGCGGGTGCCGATGGCCTGCGCAGGTCGATACGTGTAAGGCGCTGGCGATGAACGCGAATACCTTTCCTCTAACCGATGCCAGCGCCTTGTTCGATCTTCCGCGCGCGCCTGGAGACTGCCGCATCGTCGTGGCGATGTCTGGCGGCGTCGACAGTTCGGTCGTCGCGGCCCTAGCGGCTTCCACTGGAGCCGAGGTCATCGGCATTACCCTGCAGCTGTACGATTACGGGGCCGCAACAGGGCGCAAGGGCGCGTGCTGCGCCGGAGACGACATCCGCGACGCGCGCGCCGTCGCGGACCGGTTGGGTATCGCCCATTACGTTTTCGATCACGAGAGTCGCTTCCGCGAGGACGTGGTCGAGCAGTTCGCCGACGACTACCTGGCCGGTCGCACGCCGATCCCCTGTGTCCGCTGCAACATGGGACCCAAGTTCACCGATCTGCTGAACATGGCGAAGGAACTCGGTGCCGACTGCCTAGCGACCGGTCATTACGTGCAGCGGGTTGCCGGACCGGCTGGACCCGAACTGCATCGCGCGCTCGATCCTGCCCGCGATCAGTCCTACTTCCTCTATGCCACGACCGAGGAACAATTGGCGTTCCTGCGTTTCCCGCTCGGCGGCCTGCCGAAGCAGGACGTGCGGCGGATTGCGGCGAGCTTCAGCCTTGCCGTGGCTGCGAAACCCGACAGCCAGGACATCTGCTTCGTGCCGGATGGCAACTATGCCAAGATCGTCCGGTCGCTCCGACCGGAAGGCGTGCGGCACGGCAAGATCGTCCATGCGCTCACCGGCGAAGCGCTGGGCGAGCATGCCGGCGTGATCCAGTACACGGTCGGACAGCGCCGCGGCCTCGAAATCGGCGGGCAGCCGGAGCCGCTCTATGTGGTCGGTATCGATGCGAAAGCGGCCGAAGTGAGGGTCGGACCGAAGCAGATGCTGGCGGTCTCGGCAGCGCGTCTGTCAGAAACCAACCGCATCGGTCCGCTTCCCGATGTTCCCCTGACCGTCAAAGTCCGGTCGCTGGCCCGTCCGGTCGCGGTAGCACTCGACGGACCACTGGGCGGCGGTGTGGACACGACCATCCGCTTCGCCGAGCCCGAGTATGGCGTCGCTCCAGGCCAGGCGGCGGTGCTCTATGCTGGCGATCGCGTGGTCGGCGGCGGCTGGATCGACCGCACCGAACCTGCCACCGACATCTCCTGACCGTCCCAGGGCTCCAGCACGCAGCCGAACCCTCCGCGGTGTTGGGCGGTGGCGCTGGCCAGCAGGGGTACGCGTGCGGTGACGCTCCTGGTTTCGGGATCGTCGCTGAGGAAGACGACTTCCATGCCCGGCTCGAAGTCCTTTTTGCAGTCTTCGAGGCTGCGCCCGGCGACGTAGCGGCAGGCGCATGCCGTGCGGGCCCCGTAGGCGGCTCCTGTGGTGGTGTAGCCGTCTATCGGCTGGCGGTAGAACCAGGCGATACCGCCCGCCAGCACCGCGGCGGCGAGCAGAACCGCTGGCCATGTCCGCCGCCGGCCTGCACTGCTTCGCTTTGCGGTTGCCATAGCCTCATGCCTGGAGGAAGAACGCGCGCCGATGCCGCGCTTGCCCTTCCCTAGCTACCTAGCCGCAATGCTGCCAGCCCTTCTGCTGCTGGCGGCCTGCGGCGATTCGGCCGAGCCCGCAGAGCCGCCATTGCCCCCCGGCGCCCTCGAGGCAGTGGCGGAGCAGCCGGGTGTCAACCGCGAGCGGCTCGCTCGCGCCGTCGACGCGCTCTTCGCCCGCGAGGATATCGGCGAGACGCGTGCCGTCATCGTCATGCACGCGGGCGAAGTCGCCGCGGAACGCTATGGCGCGGGCTATGGTCCGGAAACGCCGTTCCTGGGCTGGTCGATGTCAAAGACGGTCACGGCGGTCATGATGGGTATGATGGTTGCCGACGGGCGGCTCGATCTCGACCATTCTCCGCCGATCACGGCGTGGCAGCGGGCCGGCGACCCCCGCGGCGAGATCACACTGCGGCACTTGCTGCAGATGCGTTCGGGCCTTCGGCACGAGGAGAAGGCGGAGCCGGTCTATACCTCATACGAGGTGAGGATGATGTTCCTCGACGGTCGCGACGACATGGCGGGATGGGCCGAAGCCCAGCCGCTCGCGAGCGAGCCGGGAAGTACGTTCAATTATTCGACGCCGACAGGCATGATCCTGGCCGACATAGCAGCGCGGATTCTCGCACCTGATGGCAGCGCCTCCGAGCGGCAGGCCGCGGTCGCCGAATACCTTCGCGCCCGATTGGCGGTCCCGCTTGGCATCAAGTCGTTGACGGCGGAATACGACCGCGCCGGAACGATGATGGGTGGCAGCATGATCTGGGCGACCGCGCCCGATTGGGCGCGTTTCGGCGAATTCCTGCGCCATAAAGGGTCGATACGCGGCGCGCAGATCGTTCCGCGTGGATGGATCGAGTTCATGATCCGGCCGAACCCACGTGCGCCTGATTACGGGGCGATGGTTTGGCTCAACCAGCCTTCAGGCGGCGAGCGGAAAGTGCTGTTCCCGGACCGCGGCGCGGACAACCTGTTCGCCGCCGTCGGTCATCTGGGTCAATACATCCTGGTTGCACCAGACGAGAAGCTCACGGTCCTGCGGCTCGGAAAGACCGATCAAGAGGACCGCCCGGCTCTGGTCGATGCGCTGGCGGACGTAGTCTCGCTCTACGTCGACAGGTAGAACGTTCCTTCGACGACGGTGACGCACTGGCCCCCCAGCCAGGCTCGGTCTCCCTCAAGCCGGCAGACTAGATCGCCGCCTCGCCTGGACGCCTGGTGCGCGGTAAAGCTGCTGCGGCCAAGGCGGGCGGCCCAGAACGGCGTCAGCACCGCATGCGCAGAGCCGGTGACGCTGTCTTCATCGACTCCTGCTCCGGGGACGAAGACCCGGCTCATGACGTCGGTCGCCACGCCCGGCGCGGTGCAGATGAACTGATGATCGCCGAGGCGTGCGAGGCCCCGTAGATCGGGCGAGAGGTTGCGGACCTGCTGCTCGCTTTCGAATAGGAACAGGTCGTAGCGGTTGGCGCTGCGCCAGACCTCCAGCGGCTGCGCACCGAGCAGAGCCACCGCGTCGCGCCACGCGCCGGGCTCAGTGACGATCACGGGTAGCGCCAGCTCGAGCGCGGTGGCGGGCAAGCGGCGCACTTCGAGAATGCCGGCTTGGCGGGTGCGGAACGTCACCCGTTCGCCGCCGTCCCGCTCCAGCAGCACGTGCGCGCTTGCCAGCGTGGCATGGCCGCACAGGCGGATCTCGCAAGCTGGGGTAAACCAGCGCAACTTCCAGTCGGCGGCTCCTGCGGAGTCGGGCACCAGGAAGGCAGTTTCAGCGAACATGTTCTCTGCCGCGATCGCCTGGAGCAGCGGGTCCGGCAGCCAATGGTCGAGCACCATGACCGCGGCCTGGTTGCCGGCGAACGTCCGGCCGGCAAAGGCGTCGACATGCCAGTAAGGCAGCGAGAGACGATCCCTCATGGGCCTTCTTCCAGCCTGGCGAACTCGTCGCTTTCCACGAGCTTGTTGCCCGGTTCGTCGACATGACCTTCCGGATCGATGTGGATCAGCAGTTCCATATCAGGGAAAGCCCGCATCAGGTCGGCCTCCACCTTCTCGATGATGGTGTGGGCGTCCCCCACCGTCATCGTGGGCGGAAGGTCAACGTGGAACTGGACGAAATCGCGGCTACCGCTGGTGCGCGTGCGGAGATCGTGAAGGTTCGATAGTTCCGGATGCCGCGCGGCCTGTTCGATGAAGCGCAGCCGCTTCTCTTCAGGCCATTCGCGATCCATCAAGTTATCGACGGCTTCGCGCGAGGCGCTCCACGCACCCCATAGAAGCCAGCCCGCTATCGCGAGACCGAACAGCGGATCTGCCTGTGCGAAGCCGAGGTACTGATCGAAAACCAGCGCTGCGATCACCGAAAGGTTGAGCAGCAAATCGGAGCGATAATGAATGTTGTCGGTGCGGATCGCCAGCGACCCAGTCTTCCGGATAACATAGCGCTGCCAAGCCAGAAGGGCGAGCGTGGCCGCGATCGCGACAGCGGACACGGCAATGCCTTGCTCTGCCGCTTGCACGCGGCCTCCCTCGGCCAGGTCGAGCACCGCCCGGAAAGCGATCCCCCCAGCCGACAGCACGATCAGGATGACCTGCACCATGGCGGCCAACGCTTCTGCTTTGCCATGGCCGAAGCGATGATCCTCGTCGGGCGGATGGGCAGCGATCCACACCCCGATCAGCGTCGCAAGGCTGGCGACGAAGTCGAGCATCGTATCGGCCAGGCTGCCGAGCATGGCAGTCGAGCCCGTGCGCCACACCGCCCAACCTTTCAGAACGCCGAGAAACAACGCCATCGCGATCGAGGCCATCGCCGCGCTGCGCGTCAGCAATGCGCGCCGGTCGCTCATGGATAGAGAAGCGAGCTAGTCCACCCATCGTGGGAACGGACGAAGAGGCGCCGCTCGTGAAGCCGGTAGTCGCGGTTGAGCCAGAACTCCATACGTTCTGCCGCGAGGCGAAACCCGGTCCAATGAGGCGGACGCGGCACCGCTCCGTCGGGATACTCTTCGCGCAGTTGCTCGACACGGGCGAGGTAGGTCTCGCGTGAATCGAGCGGGCGCGACTGGTCGGAAGCCGCAGAACCAAGCCGCGAATCCGGATGGCGCGAGAGGAAGTAAGCGTCGGCCATGTCGGGGCTCACTTCCTCTAGCGGTCCTTCGATCCTGATCTGCCGCCCCAGCGACTTCCAGTGGAACAGCAACGCCGCGTACGGATTAGCGCGAATTTCCGCGCCTTTGCGGCTCTGGGCATTGGTGTAGAACACGAAGCCTGCCGGACCCCGACCCTTCAGAAGGACCATGCGCACCGAAGGCTTCCCATCGGGCGTCGCCGTGGCGAGTGCCATTGCGTTCGCGTCGTTAAGCTCGCTCGATGCCGCTTCGGCGAACCACACG
This sequence comes from uncultured Erythrobacter sp., assembly GCA_964439725.1. GTDB lineage: Bacteria > Pseudomonadota > Alphaproteobacteria > Sphingomonadales > Sphingomonadaceae > Croceibacterium_A. The sequence continues at coordinate 24,738 of CAYTPY010000008.1, forward strand.
TCGAACAATCCGATCGGATCAATATCGGGGATCGCGTCCTCTTCGGGGTTCACTGCGTCTTCCAGCTTAGAGGTTCCTTCGGCAAGCGTGCACCGCGTGGCGGCTACGCAGCCCTACCGAGTGAGCGCCGACGAGGAAAGTGCCGCCCGCTTGCGCGGCGCTACTGTTCTGCCTAGCTAACACGCCATGGCAGATCCCTACGCGACCCTTGGCGTCCAGCGCGGCGCCAGCGAAAAGGACATCAAGTCGGCTTACCGCAAGCTCGCAAAGGAGCTGCACCCCGATCGCAACAGAGACAATCCGAAAGCCGCCGAGCGGTTTTCGGAAGTTACCAAGGCTTATGACCTGCTGTCTGACAAAGATAAGCGGGCACGGTTCGACCGCGGTGAGATCGACGCTGACGGGAACCCGGCCATGCCCTTCGGTGGCGGGTTTGGAGGCTTCCGCCAGGGAGCCAGCAGCAACCGCGCGGGCGGAGGAGGCGGCTTTTCTGCGAGCGACTTCGAGGGCTTTGGAGCAGAAACCGACATTAGCGACTTGTTCGAAGGCTTGTTCGGACGCGGTGGGGCCGGTGCGGCCGGGACACGGTTCGGTGGACGGCGCCAGGCACCGCCGCAACGCGGAGCCAATGTAGCCTATCGCCTCAAGGTCCCATTCGTGGATGCGGCAACGCTAAAGCCGCAGCGCATCACACTGGGCGACGGTTCGACGATCGATCTGAAGCTGCCGGCCGGCCTGGAATCGGGCAAGCAGATGCGGCTGAAAGGCAAAGGGGAACCGGGGCCGGCTGGCGCGGGGGATGCGCTGGTGACGATCGAGATTGATCCGCACCCATTCTTCGAACGGGTGGGCGACGACGTCAGGTTGGAGCTGCCGGTCACCCTGGACGAGGCGGTGCGGGGTGCCAAAGTCAAAGTCCCGACCGTGGACGGCGCAGTGATGCTAACCATCGCTCCCGGCTCAAGCTCGGGCAAAGTTCTGCGACTGAAGGGCAAAGGCTTCCCGAAAGCCAGCGGCGCACGGGGCGATCAATTGGTGACGCTGAGTATCGATTTACCCGGTGATCTGGACGAACTGCGCCGACGCCTGGACGGCTGGTCGGATAACGGCAATCCGAGGAACCGGCTTGGCGTCTGAGCCATTTGCCACCCTGAAACGCGGCAACTAGGAAAGGGCGCAATGGCTCCGGCATCCAAGGACCAGGAGCGTCCGGGCGCCCCGGTACCCGATCTTTCGCCCGAAGCGCGCCGCAAGGAAGCGCTGAAGAACCGGGCGGGGCTTCCTAGCCAAGTAGCCAAAGCCGCTGCGCCGTGTAGCCGGCCGCGCGCGATTTTGCAGCGCGTCATAGTCGGCACCTATAACGACGGCTTCATCCATGCGGGCAATCTTGCCTACATGGCGATGCTGGCAATCTTTCCGTTTTTCATTACCGCAGCCGCACTGTTCAGCCTGATCGGCGAGGAGAGCGAACGGGCGGCGACGATCAACGCGATCCTGATCGCGTTGCCGCCGTCGGTGGGCGAGGTGATCGGGCCAGTGGCACGCAGCGTGGTGGCCGAGCGGAGCGGCTGGCTGCTGTGGATGGGCGGACTGTTCGGGCTTTGGACGGTCGGCAGTTTGGTAGAGACGATCCGGGATATCCTTCGCCGCGCTTACGGCACCCGCGCGACCCAGGCTTTTTGGAAGTACCGGTTGTTGTCGGCAGGCATCATCGTCGCTGCTGTCCTGCTCCTGATGCTCAGCCTGATCGCGCAGGTCTTGATTGGCGCGGCGCAGGAAGTGATCGAAGCTTGGTTGCCCGAACTGAACGACCTGATCGGGCAATTGGCGCTATCGCGAATCGTGCCTGCGCTCGGCCTGTTCGGATCGCTTTACTTGCTGTTCTACACTCTTACCCCAGCGGCTTACCGGAAGGGGCACTACCCAAAATGGCCTGGTGCCCTGTTGGTAACGGTCTGGTGGGTGGGTGTGACGATCGCCCTGCCGCCGCTGCTGCGGAGCGTGTTCAGCTACGATCTGACCTACGGTTCGCTGGCTGGCTTCATGATCGCGCTTTTCTTTTTCTGGCTCGTGGGACTAGGGATGGTGACCGGTGCCGAGCTGAACGCGGCTCTGGCCGAAACTCCGGAAGAACGGGAGGATCGAATAGGCCAGGCCGACAACCGCGCGCGCGCCGATCGTGGCAGGGAGGCAAAGGAGAGCGCATGACCGCTCTGATGCAGGGTAAGCGAGGCCTGATCATGGGTCTCGCGAATGAGAAGTCGCTTGCCTGGGGCATTGCCCAGAGGCTCCGCGAACATGGTGCCGAACTGGCGTTCTCCTACCAGGGAGAAGCGCTGGAGCGGCGTGTCCGGCCTTTGGCCGAGCAGCTCGGGTCCGACTTCTGCTTCGACTGCGACGTGTCGCGGATGGACGCGATGGACGCCGGCTTCGAGAGGCTGCGCCAGCGCTGGGAAACGATCGACTTTCTGGTCCATGCCATCGGGTTTTCGGACAAGAGCGAGCTGCGCGGGAAGTACGTCGACACCAGCCTCGAAAACTTCCTCATGACGATGAACATCTCGGCATACTCACTGGTCGCTGCGGCCAACCGGGCGCGGCCGATGATGGCCGCCAACAAGAACGGGGGCGGCGGATCGATCCTGACGCTGACCTATTACGGTGCCGAGAAGGTGGTGCCGCATTACAACGTGATGGGCGTGGCCAAGGCGGCGCTAGAAACGAGCGTGAAGTACTTGGCCAACGATCTCGGGCCGGAGAACATCCGGGTCAATGCGATCAGCGCGGGGCCGATCAAGACCCTCGCCGCGAGCGGAATCGGCGATTTCCGCTACATCCTGAAGTGGAACGAGCTGAATTCGCCCCTCCGCCGAAACGTGACGATCGAGGATGTGGGCGGCGCTGGGCTCTACATGCTGAGCGATCTCGCCAGCGGCGTGACCGGAGAAGTCCACCATGTCGACGCTGGCTATCACGTCGTCGGCATGAAGCAAGAGGACGCGCCCGACATCTCGCTGGTTTGACTTCCCACCGCACCAGTTCCTGTTATGTTCTTGCCGAGTCGACGGGAGATTCAGCGATGCTGACAGGCGGGTGCAGGTGCGGCGCGGTGCGCTACCGGGCTGAAGTGGAAGACGCGACGCGGCACGGATTATGTCATTGCCGGGATTGCCGGCGCTCTTCGGGTGCGCCGGCAACCGCATGGCTGGCCGTGCCGAAGGACTCGTTTGCCGTGACTGAAGGCGCGGCCGTGCGCTGGGACGGGGAAGGCGGGGCCGAGCGCTACTTCTGCGGCCGGTGCGGTACTGGCCTCTACTACTTGAACGAAGCGGTGCTGCCGGGAATTGCCGACGTCCAATCGGCAACGCTCGACCAAGCGGAAGACTATACGCCCACGGCACAGATCCAGTGCGCTGAACGTCTTGGCTACATGGCGAGCCTGGAGGAAATACCTGTCTTCGAGCGTTGGCCCGCGGCCTAGCTGGCCTTGCGCAGCTCTTCGCGCTCGAACCCGGGTTGCGGCTGATCGGGCCAGATTCCCCGCGTATCGTAGACCGCCTTATTAATCCGCTCCGCCAGCGGGACCGAACGGAACAGGTCATGATCCACCAGGACGATCAGCACGTCGCACGTCTCTAGCGCCGTATCGAGATCGATCAGCTCAGCACCGGTATCGGTGAACTCTATCGGCAGTTCGACTGCGTAAGGCTCAACGATCCGAATACGCTTGCCGAAGCGGCGAGCGAGCGTGGCAGCAACGAGACGGGCCGGGCTTTCCCGGAAGTCATCGATGTTCGCTTTGAAGGCGAGGCCCAGACACGCCACGTTCGCCCGCGTGTTGACTTCGACCAGTTCCGCCGCGCGGGCGATCGAGTGATGGATCTTGCCGTCGTTGACGCCTCGGGCCGTACGGATCAGCGGTGTCTGTTCGGGCGCGCCATGGACAATGAACCACGGATCGACCGCGATGCAGTGGCCGCCGACGCCGGGACCAGGGCTGAGGATGTTCACGCGGGGGTGGCGGTTGGCGAGACGGATCACTTCCCACACGTTTAGTCCCATAGCATCGGCGATGATCGAAAGCTCGTTGGCGAAGGCGATGTTGACGTCGCGGTAGGCGTTCTCGACCAGCTTGGTCATTTCGGCGCTGCGCGCGTCGGTGGTGATGCACGCACCGCGTACAAAGCGCTTGTAGAAGGCCAGCGCCTTCCGGGCGCAGCGGGGCGTGATTCCGCCGATCGAGCGGTCGTTGTCGGTCAGCTCCTGGAGGATGCGGCCGGGAAGCACGCGTTCCGGGCAATAGGCGATCGACACGTCGGGTATGCTGCTGCTCAGGCCCGGCATCCTGAGATCGGGCCGTTCCGCCGCGATCAGATCGCGCACGGCTTCGGTGGTGCCGACTGGCGAGGTCGATTCGAGGATGATCATGTCGCCTGGCTTCAGGACTTCGGCGATGCTGCGGGCGGCCGCGAGGACGTAGGAGATGTCGGGGGTGTGTTGCCCGTCTTTGGCGAAGGGCGTCGGCACTGCGATTACGAACACGTCGGCCGCTTCAACCCGGCTCGAGGCGGAAAGCAGGCCGCGCTGGACGACGCCGTGGACGAGGCCGTCGAGATCCACTTCCTCGATGTGGATTTCACCGCGGTTGATCGTGTCCACCACCTCTTGCGAGACATCGACGCCGCGCACGCTCATGCCGGCGCGGGCAATGATCGCTGCGGTGGGCAGGCCTATGTAGCCAAGGCCGATGACGCTGACCTTGGGAAGAGCTTCGCCCCGCAACTGAGCTTCCTTTCGCCGAAACCGAAACCGAGCCAAGGGCTTTCGCGCAAAAGGGTGAAGGAAGCGGTAATGTTACGCGGTCGCCAGCAGCTCGGCGATCCGGCCCGCACTCTTGCCGTCGCCGAAGGGGTTATGGGCCCGCGCCATCGCGGCATAGGCGGCTTCGTCGTCGAGCAGGCGCTCGGCTTCGGCAACGATGCGGTCCGCGTCGGTGCCGACCAGCCGGGCTGTGCCGGCGGTGACGCCTTCGGGCCGTTCGGTCGTCTCACGCATGACCAGCACCGGCTTGCCGAGTGCCGGAGCCTCCTCCTGCACTCCGCCGCTGTCGGTCAGCATCAGGGTGGCGATGTCGAGCAGGCGCGCGAAATGGGGATAGTCGAGCGGTTCGATCAGCGCGACATTGTCGAGGCCCGCAAGCCGCTCGTTCATCACCGCCCGGACGTTGGGATTGAGATGGAGCGGGAAGATAACCGCCACGTCAGGTCTCTCCGCCAGGCGCCGAATGGCCGACGCTATGGCCTGCATCCCTTCCCCGAAGCTCTCGCGGCGGTGGCTGGTTACTCCCACGATGCGCTTGCCGGCAAAGCGCTGCTCCAATTCGGTGAGCCCACTAGCCAGATCCGGATGTCTGTCGATGCGGGCCGTAATCCACTGCAGCGCGTCGATTACCGTATTGCCGGTGACGTGGATGGTAGCAGGATCGACATTCTCCCGCCGTAGCGCGTCGGCAGCGGTTTCGGTGGGCGCGCAGTGGAGCGCCGCAATCGTGCCGATGATCTTGCGATTTACTTCCTCCGGCCATGGATGGTGGATGTCGCCGCTCCGCAAGCCCGCCTCCACATGGGCGACGGGAATCTTGCGATAATAGGCGGCGAGAGCGCCCGCCATCGCGGTGGCCGTATCGCCTTGTACCACCACCCAATCGGGCCGGTCCGCGTCCATCACCCGGCCTAGGCCGGAAAGAAGCGCGGCGGTAAGATCGTCGAGCGACTGGTCGGGCCGCATCAGGTCGAGATCGTGATTGGGAACGATGCCGGCGATCTCCAGCACCTGATCGAGCATGCCGCGATGCTGCGCACTGACGCAGACGCGGCCATCTAAGCGACGATCCGCTTCTAAAGCCTGGACCAGCGGGAACAGCTTAATGGCTTCGGGCCGGGTGCCGAAGACGGTGAGGATGCGCCTGGACATGGCGCTCCCTCTAACGGCGAAGGGTTAAGTCCGCTCTTACGTCAGTCGGTAATATCGGCAGGATCGACCACGACTGGCTCACCCGTGGAACTCGACGGCGGAGCAACTTCGCCCGCGTCCTCGCGCTGCACGCGTTCCATGTACTGCCGCTCGAGCGCTTCGACGCGGGCCTGCGTTTCCGCAGCTTCGGCATCGATCGTCGAGAGGCGTTCCTCACGCGCCTGGGCGATCAGCTCCGCAGCTCGGACGCTGGGCCCGCCACGACGCTCCGCGTAGGCAGCCTCGATGATCTTGGCCAAGCAGCCGAGTTCACCGCCCGCCCCGACCGGCGAACATGACAAAGGACCAAAGTCACCGACGGCTTCGAAGCTTTGCACGCGATTCGACCAGGATTCATTCGCGGGCGAGTCGCTTTGCCGCAGGGCCTCGGGAATGCGGTAACGCTCCGCCTCATCCATCCGAACGCAGATCACCAACTCGTCCGTTGCCGAGGGCTGACACTCGTCATCACCGTAGACAATCACCGTGTTGACCCGGTCGCCACCATCATCCTGCGCCGAGGCGCCGCCGGAGAAGGAAGCGAGAAGAGCGCCCGTGGCCAAAAAGGGTAGCAGCCGTTTCATGTCCATTCCTTGCGGCAAAGCGCCGTCTCTCAACATATGAGCGCGGTGGCCCGTGAACCGTCTATGAAGCGAGAACGACCGGCGGGAGTTTCAGTTCAAATCCGTTCCGACAGGCGAATGGCCGCGCGGCAGCCCAGCCGGATAGCGGCGTTGAGCAATGGATAAGCTGGGGCACTTTCAGCGCCTGCAGCCAGCGCTGCGTCGCGGTGTTCGCGTTCATCGGCCCGGAACCGCTCGATAATCATCGCAAGCTCCGGATCGTCGCCGTTCTTCTCCAGCTCGTCCAGTTGATGCGTGTAGTGGCGGTCGATTTCCTCCTCGACCGCCGCTGTGCAGGCCATGGCCGCCTTGGGCCCCATAAGCGCGGTCGCTGCACCCAGTGCATATCCCGCGGCGGCCCAGAGGGGCTGCAGTGCGGTCGGTCGTACTCCGCGGCGAGCCACCATTTCGTCGAAAACGGCGAGGTGCTCAGCTTCCTGATCCGCCATTGCTCGAATTTCCGCCGAGTGCGGCGCGCGGTCGCCCATAACGGCACGCTGCCCGGCGTAGATGCGGGTAGCGCCGTATTCGCCGGCCTGGTCGACGCGGATCATGGCAGAGCGATCGGTCATGCGCGGCGATCCTTAGCAATCAAAATCCAGATCGTCACCGCGGCCGCAACAGAGATGATCGCATTGAAGCCTGCAAGAGAGACGCCCGCCATCGTCCAAGGCGCCACATCGCAGCGCACCAGCGGCGCGTTCATAATCGCCGCGAGCGGATCGCCGCCGACCTCTGCGATGGTGCTGGTGCAGCCGGTGATCCCTTTCCACCAGCCGTATTCGACACCCGCATGGAAGCCACCGATGACGCCTGAAACAAGGACGGCCAGGGCCGCAAGCCCGATCCAGAGGCGCTTCGAAGGCGTAATCGTGGAGATCAGCGCCAGCACGATGGCGGCGAAGTGTGGATAGCGTTGCCACCAGCACATCTCGCACGGAAACAGGCCGAAGCCATATTCCGAGATGTACGCGCCCGCGAGCAGGACTGCGGGAATACCGAGTGCGAGGCGTTGAGCCAGTTTGAGTGCCGGGGTCACGTCAGCGGCGGACAAGCACGGCGCCATTGCCGCGGCGCAGGGTCCGCAGCGCGTAATCGAGCTGGAAGTCGTCTATCCCCTGCTCTTCCAATTCCTCCGCGGTCAACTGGAACCGAGGGTCCTCGTTACGGTCGAGCTCGAGCGCATCGTCTTCGAGATCGATCTCGTTGATCAAGTGGCCGCGCAAGTCGCTTTCACGCAGCATGTACTTGGCGCGCTTCGCTGCATCGGGGTCGGAGAGCTGCGGCACGCGAATGTCGGGCTCGATCCCGCCTTCCTGCACTGAGCGACCCGACGGCGTGTAGTAGCGCGCGGTCGTCAACTTGAGCGCGGCATCGCGGGTGAGCGGCAACAGCGTCTGAACGCTGCCCTTGCCGAAGCTGCGCTCGCCCATGACCAAAGCGCGCCGCTGGTCTTGCAAGGCGCCCGCCACAATCTCGCTCGCCGAAGCCGAGCCGGCATCGATCAGGACAATGATCGGCACCCCCGCCGCGGCATCGCCGCGGTACACGCTTTCCGCTTCGTAATAGACCGTGTCGCGGCGGCTGCGGCCACGCTGTGAAACGATCTGTCCTTCGCTCAGGAACAAGTCGCTGAGGGCCACCGCCTCGTCCAGAGAGCCGCCAGGGTTGCGGCGCAAGTCGAGCACCAATCCGTTAAGCCGGCCGCCGTTGTCACGGCGGAGCGCGACGAGCGCATTGTTGACGTCGATCCCAACGTCGCGGCTGAACTCGTTGACGCTGATGACGCCGATGCCGCCTTCCTCGAGTTCGTAGGTCACCGGCTCGAGCTCGATCAGACCGCGCGTGACCGAGACGTCGAAAGGCTCGTCTCGGCCCGGACGAAAGATCGACAGCTGAATCGACGTGCCGGCAACACCGCGCATCTGCTTGACCGCCTCGTCCAGTTCCAGCCCGTAAATCAGCTTGCCGTCGATGTGCGTAATGTAATCGCCGGCCTTGATGCCCGCCTGATCGGCAGGACTGCCCTTGAACGGCGAGACGACCTTCACCGCGCCGTCTTCCATCTGCACCGAAATGCCTAGGCCCTGATAGTTGCCATCGATCATCGTTTCGAGGCGCTGCAGGGCGGGGCCGTCGAGATAGGCCGAGTGCGGATCGAGCGCGGCGAGCATGCCGTTGATCGCCCCGCGAATCAGCACTTCGTCCTCGACCGGCTCGACGTAGCTCGACTTGATCCGCTGGTAGGTAGCGAAGAGCTTCGCGAACTCAGGAGAGGCCGCGCTTTCGACTTGCGCAAAGACCGCCGTCGTCGCTGGCAGCAGCGCCACGGCCGTCAGCAGAGCCGCGGCGCGAGCGGAGCCCGTTACTTTCTGGGCAAGCTTCATGATCTTGATCCTCGGGATTTGCGCCAATCTATCGCGCGCTGGGGCTTAACGCCAGCTTAGGCGGTCGAAGCGGCAACGCTATCCGACCAGACGCAAGGGATTGATGGGTTCGCCGTTCCGCCGCAGTTCAAGCGTGACCCGGGGACGTGCCTGCGCGGCGATGCCGATCGGAGCCCCGGCAACGAGTTCGTCTCCCACTGACGCGTCGCTGCGGGAAAGCCCGGTCACGAGGCTGGTCCAACCGCCAGCGTGTTCGATGATAACGATCCGGCCATAGCCGCGGTAGAGTCCGGCAAATGCTACCCTGCCCGCCGCCGGCGCGACGACTTGCGCGCCAGGCCGTGGAGCAAGCGTCAAGCCGCGACTAGCGCCCGCAGGTTGCGGAGCCCCGAAACCGAGCACGATGCTGCCGGTGACCGGAAGCAAGTATGGTTCCGGGGCCGAGGTCACCCCCGATTCAGCCGCGATCGGCGAGTTCGCTGCTGCGGGTCGTGCCTCGTGCGGCCGTGCAGGACGTAGCAGCGGGCCCGGCAGCGCAGCCAGACTCGCGCGAAGATCGCCGGCGCGCTCCAACTCGCTCACCAGAGAATCGAGGTCGCGCGCCTCTTCAGCAAGGGCAAGCGCGCGCTCCGCCTCCCGCTCGGCGCCGCCCCGCGCGGCCGTTGACGCCAGACGCTGGCGAGCTTCAAGCGCGGCAAGCTCCGCGCGGCGGTTGGCCAGCCTGGACTGCTCGGCGCGGAGCTCGTCACGCGCAGCCGCGGCTTCTTCGCGCAAGTTCCGGCTACGCACGAGGCGCAAGCGTATCCCGGCGGTGCGCGCCTGGATCTGCGGCACGGCGCTGTCCAGCATGGCGCTGAGGTAAACGGCATCCTGCACCGAGCCGGGGCGAAGCACCGATAACGCCAGCGGCCGCCGGGCGAACTGTTGCAGCGCGGCGGTCAATTGTACGACCGGTTGCTGCTCGTGCCCGAGTTCTTCGCGAAGGAGAGTGTGTTCGCGCTCCGCCAAAACGAGGCGCGCTTCGGCGACAGCAATGGCCGCTTCGGCCTCCTGAATTCGGCTGGCGATCGCGGCGGCTTGATGCGCGGCGCGCTCGGCCGCATCGCGCGCGTTCTCTGCTGCCTGCTCGAGATGGGAGCGGCGCGCTTCAGCCGCGCGGCTCTGAACAAGCGCCGACCTGAGCGCTGCGCGGGCCTCCGCCGGGCCTTCTACTAACGGCACTACGGGCGGGGCAGCCAAGGCGGCCAAGCCGAGCGCCAACAGAATGGCCGCGATCGAGGCGAAGCCGGCGCGCAAACCGCTACCCTGCCCGGTGGTAAGGATGCCCAGCGAGGAGGCTGGTGGCGCGGAACAGCTGTTCGAGCAGCATCGCGCGCGCCAACAGATGCGGCCAGGTCGCTGAACCGAAGGCGATGAGACGGTCGGCCGATTTGCGCTGTTCAGCACTGTGTCCATCAGCCGCGCCGATCACGAAGCGCGTTTCGCGAATTCCGTTATCGCGCCAATCGCGCAGCAGTTCTGCGAAAGCTTCGGACGTAAGCTGCGCCCCGCGCTCGTCGAGCAAAACGGTGCGATACGGCGTCGGCGGTTCGGGAATACGGCCGCCGCTCTCCGGCAGCTCGGTGAGCTTGAGCGGCCAGAGGATTCGCTTGGCATACCGCTCGACCAGCTCGGCTTCGGGCGAGCGAGCGATTTTCCCGCGAGCGATCACGTGGAGCAGCATGCGCAGCTTCTAGCCGCCCACGATCTCCAAAGGAATGGTCAGGCGAGCCCGGCGGCAGCGGGTGCTTCGTCCCCGAAACCCCACATCCGCTCGAGATTGTAGAAGCTGCGCACCTCGGGCCGGAACAAGTGGACGACCACGTCGCCGGCATCGATCAGCACCCAATCCGCGGCGGGAAGACCTTCGACCCGGGGGGAGCTTAGGCCCTGTCGCTTGAGGCGTTCGGCCAGCTTGTTGGCCATCGCTGCAACCTGGCGGGTCGAGCGGCCGGATGCGATCACCATGTGATCGGCGATAGTCGACTTCCCTTCGAGCGGGATCGAGACGACATCCACCGCCTGGTCCTCGTCGAGCGAGTGCAGAACCAGCTGGTGAAGCGCTTCGGCGTCTGTTGGGGCGGTTGAGGGCATATCGGGCAAAGAGACGATGGTCGAAGAGCCGGAATGTTCCGGACGGGCCGCAGCCCCAATATGTTCGGGCGTCATCGTGTCGGGTTAGGCTCCTGTTGCGAAATGGATGAAATCGAAGGCAGCGCGGCGCGTCATGCGTCGCTCTCTCGTTCCGATTCGTGGATGAGGGAATGCGTCACTCCATCCCGGGGCGGTGGTCCGTCGAAGCGACGGGCCCAATCAGGGTCCGCACGGCGAATGTCGGTAGCCGAGCGCGGATCGGGGTCAAAACGCAGTTCAATCAGCGCGGGAGCGCTCCATTCATCCCGGTTGCGAAACTCGGCGGCGGTTAACCGGTAACTCCGCAGCCTGGCCATCGCGGGGCTCGCGAGGGCAGTGCTATCATATCCGGGCCGGGCAATCACGGCAATCGGCAATTCCGCGGCGATTTCCTGCCAGTCCTTCCACAAGTGGAGCTGGGCGAGATTGTCCGCTCCCATCAGCCAGACGAACCGCCGCTGCGGGAACCGCCTCTTGAGCGCGCGCAACGTGTCGATGGTATAGACCGTCCCCAGTTCGCGCTCGATCGCCGTGACATGGATCGGGGCACCTTGCGAAATCTCCAGGGCCGATCGAACGCGGACCGGAAGTGGCGCCATGCCCTTTTGAGGCTTGAGCGGATTGCCGGGCGAGACGAGCCACCAGACCTCGTCGAGGCCCAGCGCCTCGACCGCAAAAAGCGTGACGGCCCGGTGCGCCCCGTGCGCCGGGTTGAAGCTGCCGCCGAGAAGACCGGTGAGCGTCACTTGAACTGACGGCGCGGGGATATCCGGAAACCGTGGCGTCTGTTCTGCGAGGCGATCGCCCAGCCTGGATATTCGGGGTCGGGCTGACCAAGCGCATCGAGCTGCACCAGTTCGTCGGGGGTGAGTTCGACATCGCTGGAGCGAAGATTGTCGGCGAGCTGCCCGGGCCGGCGTGCGCCAACGATGACGGTCGACACCGCGGCTTGGTGGAGCAGCCAGGCGATCGCGATCGCCGAGATGGCAACCTCGCGAGTTTGCGCCATCGGCCGCATCGCTTCGACAAGATCGAAGGCGAGCGCCTTGTCGACACGCGGAAAGTCGAGCTTTGCACGGCGCCCTTCCCCATCCGCCCTGTCACCCTCGCCCCGGGCGTACTTGCCCGATAGCAGGCCGCCCGCGAGCGGGCTCCAGACCATCAACGCCAGCCCCTCGCTCTCGAGCATCGGCACGATCTCGCGCTCGAGCTCGCGATTGGCGACGGTGTAGAACGCCTGGCATGAAACGAACTTGTCCCAGCCGCGCCGTTCAGCCAGCCCAAGCGCCTTGGTAATCTGCCAGGCGGCCCAGTTGGAGACCCCGACGTAGCGCGCGCGGCCCGAGCGGACGATGTCTTCGAGCGCCCGTAGCGTCTCTTCCATGCCGCAGTTCGGGTCCCAGCCGTGGATTTGATAGAGATCGACATGGTCGAGCCCGAGGCGAGACAGGCTGGCGTCGATCTGATGGAGCAGATGATAACGGCTGCTGCCGCCATCATTGGGCCCGTCGCCCATCGGTCCCATGCCCTTCGTGGCGATGACGATCTGGTCTCTGGCCACGCCGAGCGCCTTGAGGGCACCGCCGACGAACGTCTCACTCTGCCCGGCGGTGTAGAGGTTCGCGGTGTCGATGAAGTTGACGCCCGCTTCGAGCGCTTGCCTTACCAGCGCGGTCGATGCGTCCTGATCGAGATCGTGCTGGAAGAACCCGCTCGGCTGATTGCCGAAAGTCATGGCCCCGAGGCACAGTTCGGAAACGACGAGGCCGGTCTGGCCGAACCGGTTGTAGCGCATCGTCGAACTCTCCCGGGCGCGGCGCCGCGCCGAACGCGAACGGCCGCCTAGGCTCTCGCTTCGCCGTGCCCGCGGACTTGCCACTTGTAAGTGGTCAGGCCTTCCAGCGCGACAGGACCGCGCGCGTGGAGCCGGCCGGTCGCAATGCCGATTTCGGCGCCGAGGCCGAATTCTCCGCCATCCGCGAACTGGGTCGAAGCGTTGACCATCACGATCGCACTGTCGACTTCATCGAGGAAGCGCTCGGCGACCTGACTGTCCTGGGTGACGATCGCGTCGGTATGGCCGGAGGAATGGCGTTCGACATGGGCGAGCGCGGCCTCCAAGCCATCAACCACTGCGACCGACAGCACGGCATCCAGATACTCGGTGTCCCAGTCGTTGGCGCTGGCCGGCTTGATCCGCGGGTCGAGCGCCTGGGCTCGTGCATCGCCGCGCAGCTCGCAGCCGTTGTCGAGCAGGGCTCGCACAACGTCGATGCATCCCGGAAAAGCCACATCAAGCAGCAGCGTTTCCATCGCTCCGCAAATGCCCGTGCGGCGCATCTTGGCATTGAGTGCCAGCTTCGCGGCCATCGCCGGTTCGGCTGCGGAATGGATGTAGGTGTGGCAAATGCCGTCCAGGTGCGCGAGGACCGGAACCCGGGCATCGTTCTGCACCCGTTCGACCAGACCTTTGCCGCCGCGCGGAATGATCATGTCGATCAGCCCGGCGGCGCGAAGCATCGCGCCAACGGCGGCGCGATCCTGGGTCGGCATCAGTTGCACCGCAGCGGCCGGCACCCCGGCTTGCTCCAGCCCTTCGACAAAGGCGGCGAGAATGGCGCGGTTCGAGTTGACGGCTTCGCTGCCCCCGCGGAGAAGCACCGCATTACCGCTGCGCAGGCACAGTGCCGCCGCATCGGCGGTTACGTTGGGACGGCTTTCATAGATGATTCCGATCAGCCCGATTGGAATGCGGACGCGTGACAGTTCCATGCCGGCAGGAGCCTGGCTGCTGTCGATCACCACGCCAACCGGATCGCGCAGCGCCGCGACGGCTTCTACCGCCGCTGCGATGCCTTCGAGCCGGCTTTCATCGAGCCTCAGGCGGTCGAGCATCGCCGGGGAGAGACCGCTGCTTTCCCCGGCCGCGACATCCTTGGCATTGGCCGCGAGGATTTCGCCGGAGGAGGTGCGCAAAGCCGCGGCCGCCGAACGTAGTGCTGCCGCCTTGGCCGCATCGTCCATGCGCGCCAGGACACGTTGCGCCGCGCGCCCGGCCCGAGCGAGACCCGCTACGAGTTCGTCGGCGTCGAAGGCTTGGGGCTGTGTAGACATGCGCGCGCTTTAGCAGTCTCGCCTGCCCTTGTCAGGAGTCACATCGCAGCGACTCGCGGCAAAGTTCCCGGCGCTCCGCGCGATTAAATTGTTATATCGCACAACTCGTCGCGATTCAGGTTCGATTCGGCTCGAAGGTTAATGTGCGGATTCGACTCTAGCGCGGTTCAGCGGGTAGCCCCCCGCCAAAGCTTGGGTCGGGACAGTCGGGGTTTTACTTGAAAACGATAGCCGTTGGCGGCCTGCGTGACCGTCTGCGGAGTTGGTTTCCGGAGCGCGAGTTCTTCATGCGCTCTCAGGGCCAGGTCCGTTTCATCACGATAAGCACCCGGATGCAGATTGCCGCGGCCAGCCTGGTCGTGGCGGTGATCGGCGGTTGGGGGCTGTCGATGGGTGTGATGGCGGTAAGCCAATATCGCGCCGAGACGACTCGCCTGTCCCTGCTCGAACGGGAAGCCGAAGTCGCCACCGCCGAAAGCCGAGTCGCCGCCTATCGCGATGACATCGATCAGGTTGCGGACGAAGTCGGCCGCCGGATGGAGTTTCTCGAAGCCGCCACCGCGATGCTGCCTGACGACGTCATCGGCGACGAGCTGGTGACCGACAGCAGCGGCCAAGCGGCCGAAGCGGTCAACAAGATCAGCTCGGTCATGCCCGAGGCGGCCGGACTGGCACGTATCGAGGCGCGCCAGCTCGCTTTCGTCGAGCGGCTGACGCGCTATGCGGACCGGCGCTCGGCCCGGGCAGAGAAGGCGCTGCGCGAGCTTGGCCTCAATCCGCGAAGCATCCTGGCCTCCGCGCGCACGGCGCAAGGTGGTCCGTTCGAGAAGCTTTCGACCGGCGGCGACGGCTCGCTCGATCCGCGCTTCGAGCGCCTCGCGCTCAGTCTCGCGCGCATGGAGGCGCTGGAGCGCGGGATGAGCGGTGTACCCCAGGTCATGCCGGCTGACATGCGTATGATCTCTTCCGGCTTCGGTTATCGCAGCGACCCGTTTCACGGCGGCGCGGCGATGCATTCCGGGCTCGACTTCAAGGGCCGCATCGGCGCCCCGATCCATGCCGCGGCCGACGGCAAGGTTACTTTCGTAGGCACCAAGTCCGGTTACGGAAAGGTGGTCGAGATCACGCATGGCAACGGGATGATGACCCGCTATGCCCATATGTCCGCGTGGCGCACGAAGGCGGGCGAGGCCGTGGCTGCCGGCGAAGTCATCGGCCTGATTGGGAATACCGGCCGCTCGACCGGCCCTCATCTTCATTTCGAAGTTCGCATCCATGGCCGCGCGGTCAATCCCCGGCCGTTCCTGGAGACTGCTCCCCATGTTCTCGAAGAAGCCAGAACCGAGCTCGCCGAGCCTGGCGCCGCGAAATCCGGCCAGGCCCGTGGCTAGCGGCTCGACCTTCTCGGTACTCGGCGCCGATGTCACCGTCAGGGGCAACGTCGAAGCTACCGCAGACTTGCACGTCGACGGCTCGGTCGAAGGCGACCTGTCGTGCACCTCGCTGGTCCAGGGCGAATCCAGCCGGATCGAAGGCGCGATCGTCGCGGACAGCGCCCGGCTTTCCGGCGCTGTCAAAGGCACCATCACGGTGCGCGAACTCGTCATCCTGAAGAGCGCGCGGATCGACGGCGACGTGCACTACGAGACGCTGACGATCGAGCAGGGCGCAAAGGTCAACGGGCGCTTCGCTCCCGATGCGGCCGGAGCGGCAGACAAGCCCGCGCGGCCGGCGCCGGTGCTGGAGCTGAACGCCGAAGAGGACGTGCAGAAGCGGATGTCGCTCGCCGGGTAAAGGCGGCGCACGCTCACACCCATGAAAAAGGCCGGCGCCCGTGGGGGTACCGGCCTTTTCTATGGCAGCCTTGATTGGGCCGATCAGGCGCCGGTTTCGCCCGCTTCCGCCGCGCGGCGCGCGACCAGCCAGGCTTCTGCCTCGGCTTCCTGCGCCGCTTCGACCGCCGCCTTCGCCGCCGCATCGCGTTCGGCGCGCAGCTCTTCGATCAGCACCGCGCGATCGTCACGCCTCTCGATCACTACTTCCTCAGTTTCGTCCGCAACCTCCGGCGCCGGCGCGCGCTTGGCGGCCTTGGCGACGGCGGCGTCAAGCTCGCGCTGCGAGCAGAGGCCGAGGGTAACCGGATCCTTTGCCTGGATGTTGGCGATGTTCCAGTGAGTCCGGTCGCGGATCGCGTTGATCGTGTTGCGCGTGGTGCCGATCAGCTTGCCGATCTGGGCGTCGGAAATCTCCGGATGATTGCGGATGATCCAGGCAATGCCGTCGGGCTTGTCCTGCCGCTTCGACACTGGCGTGTAACGAGGCCCCTTAGTACGGCTGACATCAACCGGTGCGCGCTGCATCTTGAGGCGATACTCGGGATCGCTTTGACCCTTGGCAATCTCCTCATGCGTCAGCTCTCCCGAATGGACCGGATCGCGCCCGGTGTACTTGGAGCTGGCGAGATCGTCGGCCATGGCCTGAACCTCGAGGATGTGCAGGCCGCAGAAGTCCGCGATCTGCTCGAAGCTCAGCGAGGTGTTGTCGACCAGCCAGGAGGCAGTCGCATGGGGCATCAGGGGAGTGGGCTGTGCCACGGTTTCTCTCCGGCAGAAATAGAAGGGCCGCCCCTCTCGGGACGGCCGTAATCTGTCCGATGTAGGAGCATTGGCCACCTACGGCAAGAAGAGTCGTCAGGAGGCGCAGGCCATCGCCTCCCCTGATACGGCGAAGGCCGCGAGGACATCGCGGTGGGCGAGCTCCTGCGTCCAGTCGAGCAGGGAGCCGCCGCTGGCAAGCGGGCTAGCCGACATGGTGGCTCCTTCGGACCACGAAGCGTCTTCATCGCTGACCGGCAAGTGGTGAAGCATCAGATCGTCTGTCATGCCTGCGATCTATCGCAGACCCATGTGACAGGCGTGTCTCGGTTCAGCGTCGGTTTGATGACAAGGCGGCGTTCGTCACCACGCCGAAACCATGTTGTAAGGAACGGTGACGAACACCGCTTCCACCCCGGCAATCTTGCCGCCGACGATCTTGAACAGTTCGAGCAGCACGAAACTGTGCGGGTAGTGGAACACCGACCGCGCCTTTGTGCCGTCGGTCCACGTCAGGTCCACCCGTCGGCCGGTGTGGTCGATGAAGCCGCCGGCGAGCACCAGGCCCTTTTCCTCGTCCACTAGCGGGAAGCGCCGGTCGCGCAGCCGGTCGTCGAAAATGAAATGGCCTGTGCGGAACTGTTCGGCGCAGCCGAGCCCGGCAATCGGATAGTCCGAGAACGCCG
>CAYTPY010000009.1:0-37869 GCA_964439725.1 uncultured Erythrobacter sp.
CGATGGCCGAATACACCTTCTTCTTCAATCCGATGTCGCGGGCGCAGATCGCCCGCTGGGCGCTTCACGAGGCAAACGCCGATTACGAGCCAGTTTTCGTAGACTGGGCCGACAAGCCCCAGGCGCTGCTCGATGCCAACCCGCTGGGCAAGCTGCCGACGATCGTCCATCACCACGGCGGGCACGATCACGCGGTCAGCGAGGCGGCCGCGGTGTGCCATTACCTCGCCGAGATGTCCGCGCCCGACCTTCTGCCGCGCGAGCACGAGAAGGCCGACTACTTCCGCTGGCTGTTCTTCGCCGCCGGCCCGCTCGAACAGGCGGTGACCAACAAGGCCTATGGCTGGAACCCTGACGAAAAGCAGGAAATCGCCGTCGGGTTCGGCAACTACGACAAGACCATCGACGCGCTCGAGGGCTGGTTCGCCTCGCACGATTACGTCTGCGGGGCGCGCTTCACGATGGCCGACGTCTATGTCGGCAGCGCGGTCGACTGGGGCCTCGTGTTCGGCACCATTCCCGCGCGCGACAGCCTCACGGCTTATGCCGAACGCGTCCGCCAGCGCGAAGCCTACCAGGCCGGCAAGGCCATCGACAACGCGCTGATCGCGGAGATGCAGAAACAGCCAAGCTGAAGCGTGAATCGCAGAGATTTCTCACGCAAAGACGCGAAGACATGGAGCTGGGGATTGAAGACCTGGCGAGGTACGCGGTCGATTGCGGCTTCAGGCTGCACAAGGAGGAGTCAACAATCACCGCGAAGCGGCGCAACAATCATCTTAGCGCCTTCGTGCCTTTGCGCCTTTGCGTGAAACGGATTTAGGCGAACGCAGCCGCCTTGCGCAGCAACTGGTAAGCCTCGACCACCCGCTGCAACAGCGCCTCATGGCTGCGGTCGCCGCCGTTTCGGTCGGGATGGTAGCGCCGCACCAACAGCGAGTATCGCTTGCGCAATTCGGCCCGGTCGGTCTCCGGCCCCAGGCCCATCACGCCCAAGGCCTCGCGCTCGCGCGGGGTAAAGCGGACCATCTGCTGCTGATTGCCGGCGCGGCGGCGCAGATCGGCGGCGCGCGCCCCGATCGCATCGAGCGGATCGTCGAAGTCGGCCCAGCGCGGAACGCCGCCGCCGCCATCGCGGCGGAAGGCGCGGGTCTCCGTTCGCCACCCGGCAATGGGCGACTGCGCTTCGAAGATCTCTTCAGCGCTCATGCCCTCGAACCAGTCGTAACCCGAATTGAACTCGCGCACGTGGTCGAGGCACATCCAGCGCCACTCACCCGGCCCGTCGAAGCCCGGGCTGCGCGATCCGGGCGCACGGAACTCACCCGGTTCGTCGCAACCGCTCACCGTGCAGGCGCGATCATTGGTCTCATACCGTCCATGGAATTTCTGTGGGCGCATTCCTCCCTTAGTGGTGTTAGAGCAGCCTTATGAAAAGCCCGGAAAACTCCCAATGAGCGGACTTGTTGCACAAGAGATCGAATCCCTGCTGCAAGAGGCCTTCGCGCCCAGCCGGCTGGAGGTCATCAACGACAGCGCTCGTCATCACGGCCACGCCGGTGATGACGGCAGCGGGGAATCCCACTTCACCTTGGTGATCGAGAGCAGCGCTTTCGCGGGCAAGAGCCGGCTGGAACGGCAGCGCCTGGTCAACCGCGCGCTGGGGGACATTCCCGGCAACCGCGTGCACGCGCTTGCCATCCGCGCTTTCGCGCCGGGTGAAGGCGCCGCATGAGCTACCAGCTCTGGTATTGGCCAGAGATTCCCGGCCGCGGCGAGTTCATCCGCCTCGCGCTCGAAGCCGCCGAGGTTGAATACGAGGACATGGCCCGCGAACGCGGCGCCGAAGCGCTCGTCGAGGACATGGTCAGCCGCAGCGGTTTCAAGCCTTTCGCGCCGCCTTACCTGGTCATCGACGATGATCTCTGCATCGGCCAGACCGCGCACATCCTTGCGGTCCTCGCCGATCGCCACGACTTCGGCGCCGGCGACCTGGAAACCGATCTCCACCTGATCCAGCTCCAGCTCGACATCTCGGACTTCGTCGCCGAGGTTCACGCGGTCCATCACCCGATCTCGGCCAATCTCTACTACCAGGAACAGATGGATGCGGCGTTCGAAGCCGCTCACCAGTTCCGCGAAACCCGCATCCCCAAGTTCCTCGGCCATTTCGAAGCCGCGCTGGAAACCAACGCTGGGCCCGTCGTGCTCGGCGACCACTGGACCCACGTCGACACTTCGCTTTTCCAGGTGATGGAAGGGCTCGACTACATGTTCCCCAACCTGATGCGCTCGCTCGACTATCCGCGGCTCGAGCTCTGCCGTCAGGCGGTCCTGGAGATCGACGGCATCGAAGCCTACCTTGCCTCCGATCGCCGGCTGGAATTCAATCAGGACGGCATCTTCCGGCATTATCCGGAGCTCGACAGCGAGTGAGCGCCGCCCAAGGTGGCGCCTTCATTCACGAAACTCGGAAGCTGCTAGGCCTGCTGTCCGACAAGCTGGCCGCGTTCGGCTATTCCTGATCAGGCGACGGCTCGTTTACGTCGTCGTTATCTCGGCGCCGCAACAGCCGGCGTGACAGCCGCCGCGTATCGACAATCGACTTGGTAGCGAGGCGGGTTTCCAGCAGGAACGAAAGCAGGGAACCGAACACCAGCGTCATCGCCACGATCCAGCACATCGCCACGATGGAGCCCAGCGCCGGGCGCACGAAGGCGCTCACGAACGTCAGGCCGACGACGGCACAGATCAGCAAGCCGGCACCCGTGCTCAGATTGATAGCGGTGTGCGCATACCTGCGCCGTTGCCGCAGGACCGGCAGGCTTTCGATGTCGCGCGTGTGAAGCTCCGATTCCGCCATCCGCTCCAGCGCGTGGACGCGGTCGACGATCCAGGTCAGGCGCTGATTCATCACGTTCAGCACCGCGCCGATCGCCGCCAGCAGGAACACCGGCGTCAGCGACAGCTGCACCATCTGCTGCACCCGCGCCGTGCTCGACGTGCGCTGGAGCAGTTCGCCCGCGAAAGAGGTGCTTGCGCTGAGGAAGTCCATCGGCCGTCCCTATAGGTCCCATTTCCGCTTCTCAAGCCGGGGGCCCTGTCGCAAAGAAAGAGTGGCTATTCGGATCTCCGCGTGGAAGGCGCCCGGCCTTACAGCGTCAGCAAGGCGCGAAGTTTTGCTTGAACTTCGACCAGCGCGGTCTTCGATATCTTGCCTTTTTTGCTCGCTCGACGAGCTCTCCAATCCAAGCTCTTGACCTGATCGGCAAGGACGACGCTCGGGGGAGTACGGCTCTCGACAACCTCGAAGGGATAGCCCTTGATCCTGCTTGTCATTGGACAACAGATCATCATGCCACGCAAGCCGTTGTATTTCGCTGGAGACAGAACAAGTGCTGGACGGTGGCCCGCCTGTTCGTGGCCCGCCTGAGGATCGAATTCCAGCCAAACGATGTCACCGATATCGGGTACATAACCAGCCATTACCAAGACTCATTCCCGACCGGGGCTCCAAATTCGATCGCCTCGGGGAATGTTTCTGGCGTCATCTTGGCTAGGAGTTCGTCCAGATCGTAGGAACGGATCACCGGGTCGATAACAATGCGGCCCTCTTCTTCTCGTACATCGACCTCCTGATCGATATGAAGGGCTGCCGCAGCCATAATGGAGGCCGGTATCCGGACCGAAGCGCTGTTGCCCCATTTCTTGACCTGAACACGCATTGCGAACCTCCATGTATCGACATTCACCATACCTGCCCCAGCGTCCTGTGTCAACATATGTATCTACATTCGGGCGTCAAAATGCCGCCATGTAGGGCCCTTCCACACGCAATTACGAAAAGGCAGAACGGGGCGTGACCCAGAATGTCTGGCAGGCGATGGATGCAGACGACATCGCGGCCGTCACGGCGATCTCCGATGCGGTCCACGGCCGCTTCACGGAACCCGCGGCAGTCTACCGGGAAAGGCTGTCGCTCTACCCGGGCGGCTGCTTCGTGCTCGAACGAGCGGGCGCGCTTGCGGGCTATCTCGTCAGCCATCCCTGGACGCGCCGCTCCTCCCCTGAGCTGGGCCAGTTGATCGGATCGCTGCCCCAGCCCGGCGAGACATACTACCTCCACGATCTTGCCCTTCTGCCGGCCGCGCGCGGAACCGGCGCTGGCCGCAGCGGGCTGGACCTGGTGGAACGCTGCGCCCGTGCCGCCGGCTTTCAGGACGTGACGCTCACCGCGGTCAACGGCGCCGATCGCTATTGGGCGGCGCAGGGCTTCGCCTACGTGGATCAGGACGACGGCGCTGCTTACGGCGCCGACAGCCACCGGATGCGCAAGACGCTGCCGGGCTGACCGCTCGTCCTCAACGCGCCTGGGTTTGACCGGCCGGATCGGGCAACACAAAGCAGGCACCCGGCACGGTGATACCGCGCCTCAAGGGCGCGAGCGTGCCGTCTCCTAAGATTTCGAAAGCTTCGATCCGTCCATCCTTCTCGTGCGCCGCGATCAACAGGCGCTCGTCTTCGAACGCGATGAAGTGCCGGGGATGCTCGCCGCCGCTCTCGACATGCTGCAGCAACGTCAGCTCGCCTCCATCGGCATCGAGGGCGAACACGGCGATCGAATTGTGCCCGCGGTTGGACACATAGACGCGGTCGCCGGGCGCATTCATCGCCAGGTGCCCGCCGAGGTTCTCGCCCGCGAAGCCCTCCGGAGCGGTCGACAGCACCGCCACCGGCCGCAGCCGCTCTTCCTCGACGGTCAGCAGCGCCAACTCGCTGCTCAGTTCGCTCAGCAGTACCGCAAGCGGCGCGCGGGGGTGAAACAGCAAGTGCCGCGGGCCCATTCCGGGAGGCGCTTGCCAGGCGACCGACGCTTCGCCCATCCCGCTCCGCTCCAGAGCTATCCGCCAGACCCGGTCCGCACCGAGATCGACGACGTAGAGCGCTGCATCGTCAGGAGAGAACCGGACGCAGTGCGCGTGCGGCCCTTCCTGCCGCTCCGCGTTGGGGCCGCTACCGCGCGACTGGAACTCGCCGGCCGCTCTCGGAATGCCGTCTTGGCCGAGATCGAACAGCGCCACGTTGCCGCTCGCGTAGTTCGCCACGGCGAGCCGAGCCTCGGCGGCATCGAGGGCAAGATAACAAGGCGCGTCACCTCTGGACGGAACCCGCGCGGCGCCTTGCCAGCCGCTGTCGGCCCGGCGCAGAACGGTGATCGCCCCTTCCTCCTGCTCGTCCACCAGATAGGTGAGTTCGTGGCGTATCGAATGGACGCCGAACGACGCATTCGCCGCCCCGGAAAAGGGTTCGCCGGCTACAACGCCGTCCCGGTCCAGCTTCACGGGCACGAGCCCCTTCCCGCCGTCCTTCGCATAAGTGCCGATGTGAAACGCCGCCATGTGCCTGGGAATGCTCCCGCCCGCGCGGAAGTTCCGGCGGCTGCCAAGGCCGGAGTGCGTCGCAATCAGGACGGGTCCTGTTCGCCGTCCCCTGCCCCTCGCCACTCCACCCAGGCGCCGTGCGGATGCGCTTCGGACAGCAGCACCGGCTCGCTGCCACCCGGCCAGAACCGCAGGCTCAGCTCGTGCCGGAACGTCGCGCGGTTGGTTTCGAGGCGGATCCAGGCGAGCGGCCGGTCGGGGCTGGCTTTCGCTCCGGCCTGCTCCATGGCCGCGGTGATCGCGCGTCGCGTCGTCTGCGGCAAGTATTGCCACATCACCGAATGATAGAGCACGCGCGTGATGCGGCTGTCCTGGGGCGCGGCGAGGCGTTCGCGCACGAAGTCGCCGGCGTCCTTGCGTTCGAGGCGCGGCGGCTGCCCCGCTGCGAGCTGCGCGGCGGCATCGAGCCGCCCCATCCGCGCGGCCGCGTCCGCCCAGACGAAGGCCTTGAGGCGCAGCGCTTCGGCCGGGTTCGACAGATCGACAGGGGCGACATCGCAGCCGCGGATTGAACCGATCTCAACCTCGCCGCGCGGCGGAGGGGGTCCGCGCCATTCGGGCACGATCCGCATCGGCGAATCCTCGGGCCCAACGGTTACTCCGCCCAGGTCGTAGAAATACCGCTCCATCATCGTGTTGATGCCGGCGCTAGCGCCGATCTCGTTGAGCTCGAAGCGCGGGCCGAGCCGCTCTGAAAGCCACAGCAGCCCGGCCATGATGCTGGCCGAGCGGCCGGCTTCGTTGGTCTGCGGCGGATGGTCGAGCCAGGGCAGCAGCTTGGCGTCCCACTCGATGGCGATGGCCGCCACCAGACGGTCGATGGCGGCCTGGTCGATCAGCTCGCCTGAATAGATCGGCTCCAGGCGCCGGTCCGCACCAGTCAGATGGAGCCAGTGGAACCCGGCCGCCACTCGCAGCGGCAACGCGTCCTCCAGGCTCAGCCCGGGCCAGTTCGCAATCCGCCGGCCCAGCTCGGCGTTGGTATCCAGGATCGCCAGCTCGCCGCGAATGACGCGCGCCGTTCGCGGCGCCGAAGCGCGCTCGGCATGGTCGGCCTGCCAGGCGATCGCCTCGCGCACGTCGGTGATTTCCATCAGCGGCCGCTGAGCCAATGCCGTTGCCCTTTCCCGTCCGGGTGCCTAGATGCCCGCGCCATGTCCGCGCCGCTGACTTTCGCCGTGCCCAAGGGGCGCATCCTCGACGAGGCTCTGCCAGTTATGGCACGCGCCGGCGTGGTGCCCGAAGCCGCGTTCCACGACAAGGCCAACCGCGCGCTGAGCTTCGCCGCCGAAGATCCCGACGTGCGGATCATTCGCGTCCGCGCGTTCGACGTCGCCACTTTCGTTGCATTCGGCGCAGCGCAGGCCGGGATCGTCGGCTCCGACGTGATCGAGGAATTCGACTATTCGGAGCTCTACGCGCCGGTCGATCTCGACATTGGCCATTGCCGTCTCTCTGTGGCCGAGCCCAAGGACGGCGGCGCCTATAGCGCGGGCCGCGCCAGTCACCTCAGGGTCGCGACCAAGTATCCCAACATCACCAGCCGCTGGTTTGAACGCCAGGGCATCCAGGCCGAATGCGTCAAGCTCAACGGCGCGATGGAACTCGCGCCTTCGCTGGGGCTCGCGCTGCGCATCGTCGATCTGGTCTCGACCGGCCGGACCCTGGCCGACAACGGCCTGGTCGAAACCGACGTGATCATGCCGATCTCGGCCCGCCTGATCGTCAACCGCGCGGCGCTGAAGACCGAGCCACGCGTCGCGGCCCTCGTCGAACGGTTCCGCGCCCTGGCGGCCCGGGACGCCGCTTGATGCTGCGCCTCTCCACGTCCGATCCCGATTTCGAGGCCAAGTTCGCACGCCTTGTCGACGGGCGCCGGGAAACCGGGGGTGATGTCTCGCGCACGGTGACCGACATCATCGGACACGTCCGCGCGCGCGGCGACGCGGCATTGGCCGAATACACCGAGCGGTTCGACAAGCACGCACTGAACACCCAGGACGATTGGTTCATCGCTCCAGAGCACTGTTCAGCGGCTTATCAAGCGCTTGATTCGCACTTGCGCGACGCGCTTGAGCTCGCCGCAGAGCGCATCCGCGCCTATCACCAGGACCAGCTGCCGCAGGACCGCGACTTCGTTGACGAGGCCGGCGTGCGCCTTGGCGCGAAGTGGTATCCCGTTGATGCGGCAGGACTTTATGTCCCCGGCGGCCGCGCGGCGTACCCCTCCTCGCTGCTGATGAACGCCATTCCGGCCAAAGTCGCCGGGGTCGAACGCCTGGTCGTCGTCACCCCGACTCCCAAGGGCCAAATCAACCCCCTCGTCCTAGCCGCCGCCCACCTCGCCGGCGTCGACGAGATCTGGCGCGTCGGTGGCGCTCAGGCCATCGCCGCCCTCGCCTATGGCACCGAACGCATCCGCCGCGTCGACGTCATCACCGGCCCCGGCAACGACTACGTCGCGGAGGCCAAGCGCCAGTTGTTCGGCGTCGTCGGCATCGACATGGTCGCCGGCCCCAGCGAGATCCTGGTCATTGCCGATGGCAAGAACGATCCAGACTGGATCGCCGCCGACCTGCTCAGCCAGGCCGAGCACGACCCGTCCTCGCAGTCGATCCTGATCACCGACGATGCCGCATTCGCAGAGCAGGTCGAGGACCGCGTCGATGTGCAATGCGCGATGCTCTCGACTGCGAAAGTCGCGCGGCAGAGCTGGGACGCCAACGGCGTTCTGCTGGTGGTTTCGGATCTTGCCGAAGCCCCGGCTCTGGCCAATCGCCTCGCGGCGGAGCACGTCGAACTGGCGGTCGATAATCCCGACGCCTTGTTCGCGCAGCTTCGCCATGCCGGCAGCGTGTTCCTCGGCCGCCTCACGCCCGAGGCGGTCGGAGACTATGTTGCTGGGCCCAACCACGTTCTGCCTACCGGCCGCCGCGCGCGTTTTGCCAGCGGCCTTTCGGTGCTCGACTTCATGAAAAGGACCAGTTTCATCTCGATGGATTCCGCCTCGCTGGCGAAGATTGGCCCCGCGGCCGTGGCTCTCGCGGACGTCGAAGGGCTCCCCGCCCACGCCAAATCCGTGGAGTTGCGGCTGAAATGAGCAGCCCTGCACGTTCGCGCTCCCGCGCCGCGGCCCGTCTTGCGGCGGTCCAGGCGCTGTACCAGCGGCAGATGGAAGGGACCCATCTCGCCCGCCTGCTCGACGAATTTCACCAGCACCGGCTCGGCCGCGAGATCGAGGACATCCAGTACGCCGAAGCCGAAGTGGGCTTCTTCGACGATGTCGTCAGCGGCGTCGCCGCGCGCGAGGAAGAGATCGACGCGCTGGTGGAGAGCAAGCTGGCCGAAGGCTGGAGCCTGAAGCGGCTCGATAAGACCATGCTGCAGATCCTGCGCGCCGGCACCTACGAACTGCTCGCCCGCGCGGACGTGCCGACGGCCGCGGCGATCAGCGAATATGTCGATGTCGCACACGCGTTCTTCGACGAGCGTGAGGCCAAGTTCGTCAACGGCGTGCTCGACGCCGTCGCCAAGGCGGTGCGTTGAGCGGCGAGGCCGCTTTCATCGAACGCTTGCGCGCGCTCGCCCATCATCCTGCCGCGCGCGGTCTCGCCGACGACGCCGCCGTGCTCGAGGTGGGCGACGAAGCGATCGTGCTAACGCACGACATGCTGGTGGAAGGCGTGCACTTCCTGCCCGGCGCCGACTGGGCCGACGTTGCGTGGAAGCTCGTCGCGACCAACCTCTCCGATCTGGCCGCGAAAGGCGCTGAACCGCTCGGCGTGCTGCTCGGCTTCATGCTCGGCGAGGGACGGGAGCGCTTCGCCGAAGGGCTAGCCGAGGTGTTGGAGCATTACGGCGTCCCGCTGCTTGGCGGCGACACAGTTCACGGCGGGCCCCCTCGCTCGTTCGGGCTGACCGCGCTGGGTCGCGCTACTCACCGGCCCGTGCCGGCGCGCAGCGGTGCACAGGCGGGCGATCTGCTCTGGTTGACTGGCGAGGTAGGCGCGGCGATGGCCGGCTTCGAAGCGCTGCGCGATGGCACCGCGGCGGACAGCATCGCCTACCGGCGTCCGATGGCGCGGCTGGCTGAGGGAGCGGCGCTCGCACCGCTAGTCACGGCGATGATGGACGTCTCTGACGGACTGCTGATCGACGCCTGGCGGCTGGCGGAGGCGAGCCACGTCTCCCTTACTATCGACAGCCAGGCCGTCCCGATTGCCAGCCCCGAGCCTCGGCGGCTCGATGCGTTGCGCTGGGGCGATGATTACGAACTCCTCTTCACGCTTCCTGCCGGGCTCGTTCCGCCGGTACCGGCAACGTCCGTCGGTGCGGTAGAGCCTCGCGGCTTTGTGCCCCTGTTCATCGACGGCGAGCCCATGGCCAACCGCGAAGGGCTCGGCTGGGAACACTAACCCGCCGAAGCGAAGCGGGCGGTTAGGGCTTGCGCCCCCTTCCCCCCCGCTTTAGCCATCGCAGTTCCGCGCGGACCCGGCGCGATGATCGGGCCGCGCTTCCTTTGTGGGGGAGGACGGTCTCGCTATGGACCTGACACTTATAGCCATCGGGCTAGGATTGCTTGCGATCGTCTACGGCTTCGTCACCAGCCGGCAAGTTCTCGGTGCGTCGCCGGGCACGGAAAAAATGCAGGAAATCGCCGGCGCCATCCAAGAAGGCGCGCAGGCCTACCTCAAGCGTCAATATACCACCATCGCCTTTGTCGGCGTGGTCGTCGCGGTCATCGTCGCCGTGTTCCTCGGCCCGATCTCGGCTGTCGGCTTCGTGCTCGGTGCGATCCTGTCGGGGGTAGCCGGATTCATCGGCATGAACATCTCGGTGCGCTCGAACCTGCGCACCGCGGCCGCCGCCCAAACGGGACTTCAGCAGGGCCTAACCCTCGCCTTTCGCGCCGGGGCCATCACCGGCATGCTCGTCGCAGGGCTGGCTTTGCTGGCGATTGCCGTGTTCTTCTATGTTCTGATTGGACCGATGGACCTCGAGGCGAACAGCCGCGAAGTGGTCGACGCGCTGGTCGCGCTCGCCTTCGGCGCCTCTCTGATCTCGATCTTCGCCCGTCTCGGTGGGGGCATCTTCACAAAAGCTGCAGACGTCGGTGCGGATCTCGTCGGCAAAGTCGAAGCCGGCATCCCCGAGGATGACCCGCGCAACCCCGCCGTCATCGCCGACAACGTGGGCGACAACGTCGGCGACTGCGCCGGCATGGCCGCCGACTTGTTCGAAACTTACGTCGTCACCGTTGGCGCCACCATGGTGCTGACCGCCCTGCTCCTCACCGGCATTGGCGACCTGCTGCTGCCGATGATGGCTCTGCCCCTGCTGATCGGCGGCGTCTGCATCGTCACTTCGATCATCGGCACTTATGCCGTTCGCCTCGGCGCCAGCCAGAACATCATGGGCGCCATGTACAAGGGGTTCGGCGTCACGACCGTGCTGTCGATCCCGGCGATCTGGCTGGTCATGAACTACGCTCTTGGCGACATGAACGCGGTCATTGGCGGCGGCATGGTCGAGACAAACCTCGAGAACGTTGCCTCGGGCGAGCCGCTGGCTGCCGAAGGCACCGCTGCGCAAGTCGAGAGCTTCACTGGATGGGCGCTGTTCTGGTGCGCGATGGTCGGTCTGGCGATCACTGGCCTGATCATCTGGATCACCGAATACTACACCGGCACCAATTACCGGCCTGTCCGCTCGATCGCCAAGGCATCGGAGACCGGCCACGGCACTAACGTGATCCAGGGGTTGGCCATCAGTCTGGAGGCAACGGCACTGCCGACTCTGGTGATCGTCGCCGGTATCGTGGTGACGTTCCAGATCGCCGGGCTGATGGGTATCGCCTATGCAGCCACTGCGATGTTGGCATTGGCGGGAATGGTCGTCGCGCTCGACGCTTATGGTCCGGTAACCGACAACGCCGGCGGCATCGCGGAGATGGCCGGTCTCGACGAGACGGTGCGAGCACGGACCGACGCGCTCGATGCGGTCGGCAATACCACGAAGGCGGTGACCAAGGGCTACGCGATCGGCTCCGCCGGCCTCGCTGCCTTGGTGCTGTTCGCCGCCTATACCACGGATCTCGCCGAGTTCTTCCCGGACACCGACGTCGACTTCAGCCTCGAGAACCCATACGTGATCGTCGGGCTGCTCCTGGGCGCGCTGTTGCCATACCTGTTCGGTTCGATGGGAATGACGGCGGTCGGCCGCGCCGCAGGCGATGTGGTCAAGGATGTGCGAGATCAGTTTGCCAACGATCCGGGGATCATGGCCGGCACCAGCCGCCCGAATTATGCCCGGACAGTGGACTTGGTGACCAAGGCGGCGATCAAGGAAATGATCATCCCTAGCTTGCTGCCGGTTTTGGCGCCGATTGTGGTCTATTTCCTGATTACCCTCGTCGCTGGGCAGCATAACGGCTTCGCTGCGCTGGGTGCGCTGTTGCTTGGCGTGATCGTCAGTGGACTTTTCGTCGCCTTGTCGATGACCTCGGGCGGTGGCGCGTGGGACAACGCCAAGAAATACATCGAGGACGGAAACCACGGCGGCAAGGGCTCCGAAGCTCACAAGGCCGCCGTGACCGGCGACACGGTCGGCGATCCCTACAAGGACACCGCGGGCCCGGCCGTTAACCCGATGATCAAGATCACCAACATCGTGGCGTTGCTGCTGCTGGCGGCCCTCGCCGCCGGCTAAACAGCAAGCCATTTCGAGCTGTCAGACCCACTCGGCCCGGGCCGGGTGGGTCTTTTTTAACCCTTCCGCTTAGTCTTTCCTTCGCGCCGCGCAGCTACCCGTACGGGACGGCAGCATTCGCCGTTGTCGTCAAAGGTTAACGCCGCTTGGGCAACCACGCACCCGTCGAGCGAGACCTGTCCTGGCAAGCGCCGGAGGCCGGCGCGGTGCGGCTGGCCGCGCACGAGTGGCAGGCGCTCGACAATCGTAGGGATATCGCCCGCTGGGATGGCTTGGCCGGCTTGGTAGCCGAACCGAACCCCTTTTACGAAAGCTGGTACCTCCTGCCCGCGCTCCGCGTCTTTGCTACGGCCGACCGAGTCAAGCTGCTCTGCCTGGAGGCGGGAGGCCAACTGCTCGGGCTCCTGCCAGTCCATCGCAAGCGCCGCTATTACGGACACCGCGTGCCGCACTTGACGAACTGGCTTCATCCGAATGCCTTCGCCGGCGCGCCGCTGGTGGCGAAAGGCTACGAACACACCTTCTGGCACGAGCTGTTCGCCTGGGCCGATCGCCACGCTCGTGAATCGGCGTTCCTCCACCTCTCCCAACTGCCCGCCGAGGGCCCTCTACACCACGCGTTTAACGAGGTCGTCGCAGCCAGCAAGCGACCTGCCACTCTGGTGGCAGGCGAACGGCGGGCGATGCTTTGCTCCGCCCTCTCTCCCGACGCCTATCTGCTGGAGTCTGTCGGCGGTAAGAAACGCAAGGAGCTGCGCCGGCAACAGCGCCGCCTCAGCGACGAGGGCGAGCTCAGCGTCGAGCGCAGCGAAGCGCCCGACGGCCTGCCCGAGTGGATCGAAGATTTTTTGAAGCTTGAGCAAACCGGGTGGAAAGGGGCGCGAGGTTCCGCCCTCGCCTCCGACACACGCACGGCGTCGCTATTTCGCGAGGGGCTTGTCGGTGCGGCTCAGCGGAACCGGCTGCAACGGTTGGCCCTGCGCCTCGACGGCCGCCCGATCGCCATGCTGGCCACGTTCCTCTGCCCGCCTGGTGCGTTTTCGTTCAAGACCACGTTCGACGAGAGCCTGGCGCGCTTCTCCCCGGGCGTGCTGCTCCAACTCGAAAATCTGCGCATGCTGGAACGGCCTGGAATCGCCTGGACCGATAGTTGCGCCGCTGCCGATCACCCCATGATCGACCACATCTGGCGCGAACGACGAACCTTGGAACGACACAATGTCGCCATCGGTGGGAGCGCGCGCCGCCTGTTGTTTCGAGTGCTCGCCGCGCGCGAGACGCGCTCGCTTCGGAAAGCCAATTGAATGAACGAACATAGCCGGTCTGCAGGCGACGCTTATGCACGCGAGGCGATCTTTCCCGCACTCTCTCGCGCGACCTTTGCTGCTTCCTACCCGGAAGGCCCCCACAAGTTGCGGCACAACCTCGACGTTCACCCTCTGCTCGAACTTGGCGCGCTGGCGGACCTCGGTGAAGCGCTCCCGCCGACATCGATCGAGTTCAACCGCGGCGATCTGCCGATCGGCGTCGACGGGAAGCCAGAAGGCAACGGTTTGAGCATCGGTGACACCATCCGCGGTATAGAAAGCGCGAACAGTTGGGCGGTGCTCAAGAACATCGAACAGCGACCACCCTACCGCGCGCTTCTCCTGGAACTGCTCGATGAGCTTGGCGCGGAGGTCGTTGCGAAGACCGGGCGCATGCTGCGGCCGCAAGGCTTCATCTTCGTCTCGAGTCCGAACGCGGTGACACCGTACCACTTCGATCCGGAGCACAACATCCTGCTGCAGCTTCGCGGCAAGAAGGCGATGACCGTCTTCCCTGCAGGTGACGCGCTGTTCGCGCCCGATCGCGTTCACGAGACCTATCATACCGGAGGCGCGCGAGAACTGCCTTGGCGCGAAGAGCTTGCCTGCCATGGGCAGACCTTCACTCTGGCCGAAGGCGACGCGATCTACGTTCCGGTCATGGCGCCGCACCATGTCCGGAACGGGCCACGATCCTCGATTTCGCTGTCGATCACCTGGCGCAGCGAATGGAGCTTTGCAGAGGCCGATGCACGCGCCTTCAACGCATGGTTGCGCAAGCGGGGCTTCGATCCAAAGCCCCCGCAACGCTGGCCCGGACGGAACCGCGCCAAAGCCTTCGCATGGAGAGTGCTGCGGCGAATGCCC
Organism: uncultured Erythrobacter sp.; assembly: GCA_964439725.1. Lineage (GTDB taxonomy): Bacteria > Pseudomonadota > Alphaproteobacteria > Sphingomonadales > Sphingomonadaceae > Croceibacterium_A. The sequence continues at coordinate 14,324 of CAYTPY010000009.1, forward strand.
GGCATACGTTGACGCTAGGCACTTTGCCGCGCAAGGCGATCTGGCCATGGCGAATCCGTCCGTGATTACAGCAAACCCCGAGCGCCTCGTTGCCGAGCTCATCCTGTTGCTCGACCTCGATGCGCGTGGCGGAGACCGGTTCATCGGTCGCCGGCTGGAGGAAGGCACGGGTCGCGTCTTCGGGGGCCAAGCCATCGCCCAGGCTCTCGTCGCAGCGCGGCGCACCGTGCCCGACGATCGCCACACCCATTCGCTCCACGCCTATTTCCTGCGGAGTGGCAGCGACGCGCATCCGATCGAGTTCCGGGTCAAGCGGGACTTCGATGGGCGCAGCTTCTCCAACCGCCGTGTGGTCGCCAGCCAGCAGGGCGAACCGATTCTCAACCTGATTGCGTCGTTCCAGACGCCGCAGGAAGGGCTGCATCATCAGTTCCCCAAGATGCCGGACGTCCCTCCTCCCGAAGAGCTGGAAGCGGACGCCGTGCTCAGAAGCCGGTTCGCGGAGAGTATGCCCGAAGGGCTGCTACGCAATCTGATGGTACGCGCGCGGCCGATCGACGTTCGCTCGGTCGAACCGCGCAACTGGCAGTCGCCGGGCAAGCGTGACCCGGTGGCTCATGTTTGGTTCCGCACGATGGCGCCGTTGCCGGACAGCCAGCCGATTCACCGCGCTGTGCTTGCTTATGCGAGCGACTTCCAGCTCCTGGCCACGGCGATCCAGCCCCACGGGCTGAGCTTCCACAAAGGCGAAGTCAAAGCGGCTAGCCTCGATCATGCCATCTGGTTCCACGACGAGTTCCGGGCCGATGACTGGCTGCTCTACGTAACCGAAAGCCCGTGGTCGGGTCTGGCCCGAGGCTTCGGGCGCGGCCAGATTTTCAGCCGCGACGGACGTCTAGTCGCCAGCGTCGCCCAGGAAGGCATGATCCGGGAGGCCCACCCGCCCGCCTGACCAGCCAAGCGGCCATCACGCCGGCGTAACGATCTCACGTTCCGTGCAAATCGCCAGCATCGGTACATCGTATGGCTGCGGCCGAATTGAGGCGATCTCCTGATCGGCGTAGCCCACTCCATAGAGCCGCGGCTTACCGCCGAGCGAAGCCATCGTTCGATCGAAAAACCCACCGCCGTAACCCAGCCGGTAACACTGCCGATCGAAGCCCACGACCGGAGCGATGGCGACATCCGGAATGACCACTTCGCCCGCTGCGGGAATCGGGATGTTCCACACCCCGCGCTCCAGCTTGTCGCCGGACCGCCAAGCGCGAAACTCCAGCGGGTGAGCCTTCTGAACAACCACCGGAAGCGCCGTCACAGCTCCGCGCTCGCCGAGCCTAGCAAGCAGGGGCTTGAGATCCGGCTCCCCGCGAAACGGCCAATAAGCGCTGACAACCAGCCCGGACGGTTCGCCGATCAGTTCCTCCAGCCGCGCCGCGATGCGTTCGGTGAGAGCAGCGCGTTCTTCGGCTCGAAGTGCCATCCGCTGATCGAGCAGCCGCTTGCGCTCGGCCTTGCGCCAATTGGGCAGTTCGGCCTCGGCGCTCATGGTTTCGTTCTGGTTCATTCGCTTCATCCGCTCGGGTGATAGAAATCGTAGACCGTCTGGGCCACAGCGGCACTCACTCCTGGCACGCGCCGCAGGTCCTCTAGCGCGGCCGCGCGCACTTTACTGGCCGTGCCGAAGTGCAGCAGCAGCGCCCTCTTGCGCGCTGGTCCGATGCCCGGGATTTCGTCCAGGGGCGAGGCGCTGATCGCCCGGCTTCGTTTCTGCCGGTGAGCGCCGATGGCGAAGCGGTGCGCCTCGTCGCGCAGGCGCTGCAGATAGAACAGAACCGGCGAATTCGCCGGCAACGTCTTCTCGCGGCCATCCGGGAAGTGGAACACCTCACGCCCGGCGTTGCGGTCGGGTCCCTTGGAGACCGCGACCAGCGAAACGTCCTCTATGCCGAGGTCTTCCAAGGCTTCTCGCACCGCGCTCATCTGCCCCTTGCCGCCATCGATCAGAACCAGGCCGGGCCACTGATCAGAGTCGCGGTCGGGGTCTTCCTCCAGGACGCGCGCGAAGCGGCGGGTGAAGACCTCCCGCATCATGGCAAAGTCGTCATTGGTCTGCGCGCTGCGGATATTGAACTTGCGGTACTGGTTCTTCAGGAATCCCTCGCGTCCTGCCACGATCATTGCCCCGACCGCCTTGGCACCCTGAATGTGGCTGTTGTCGTAGACTTCGATGCGGGCCGGCTCTTCGGGTAGCTCCAGGAACTCCGTCAGTTCGCGCAGGGTCTTGGCCTGAGTGCCGCTTTCGGCCAGGCGGCGGTCGAGCGCTTCCGCGGCGTTGCGCGTGGCTTGTTCCATCAAGCGGCGCCGATCGCCACGCTGTGGTACGCTGATCTCGACGCGGTGCCCCGCCGCTTCGGCAAGCGCTTCCTCCAGCAATTCGCGCTCCGGCAATTCGCGATCGACCAGAATCGTGCGGGGCGGCGGAACTTCCTCGTAGAACTGGGCCAGCACGCGGGCGAACACCTCGTCCTCCTCGACCCCGCTGGTATGGCTTGGGAAGAAGGCCCGGTGGCCCCAGTTCTGACCGCCGCGGACGAAGAAGGCCTGGATACCGACCTGCCCGCCCTTGCCCGCCAGGGCGAAGATGTCCGCATTCCCGACCCCTTCGGCATTGATCGCCTGGGTACCTTGAATGAAGGTCGCTGCCCGCAACCGGTCGCGCAGCATTGCTGCACGCTCGAAGTCTAGGTCTTCGGCAGCTTCGCGCATCTGCACTTCGATCTTTCGCTGCACTGCGCCCGACTTGCCGCCTAGAAAATCCTTCGCCTCGCGGACCAGTTCCGCATAGCCCGCCTGATCGATGCGCCCGACACAGGGGGCTGAGCACCGCTTGATCTGGTAAAGCAGGCAGGGCCGATCTCGGCGACTGAAGAAGCTGTCGGTGCAGGATCTTAGCAAGAACAGCTTCTGCAGCGCGTTGACCGTGGTGTTGACCGATCCGGCACTCGCAAACGGGCCGTAGTAGTCGCCTTTCGCCTTGCGAGCACCGCGGTGCTTCATGATCCGCGGGTAATCATGACCGGCGCGCAGGAGGATGAAAGGAAAGCTCTTATCGTCGCGCAGCAAGACGTTGTAGGCAGGACGAAACCGCTTGATGAGCTGCGCTTCAAGCAGCAGCGCTTCTGCCTCGCTGTTGGTCGTGACGATTTCCATCGTCCGCGTCTGCGCGACCATGCGCTGCAGCCGGGCGGGCAGATTGGTGACCTGACAATAGTTGGCCACCCGGTTCTTCAGCGCCCGCGCCTTGCCGACATAGAGGACCTCGCCGCGCGCATCGATCATCCGGTAGACGCCCGGCTTCGGCTTCAGCGTCCGTACGACGTCGCGGATGGCGGCGACGCCGGCTTCGAGATCCGGTTGCGAGCCGCGCACCGTGTAAGTCGCGCGTTCCTCGTGGAAGCGCTCGGCGCCTTTCGGATGCGGCTGGGTTCCTGCGGGGGTGCGAGCCATGCCTACGATGTAGGCAACCAGCCGCGGTTCGTCATCCGCCAGCGCGCCGGGCTCCGCACAATCCCGAGGTTGTCTTGGTTAAGCGCCGCTTATCCACTAGCTTTCCACAAGAAATGCACATCGGGTGATTCGTTTTTCCACAGGGGGGTGGACTGATGATGCGACAAGGCGCTGCCGGGCCGGCGGCTAATCCGAGAGGAAGTGGTGATGAGCGCATGACCCGCGACGAACACCCCGCCGTTGTTCTGCAAGACCTCGAAGGCCGGCGCCGGCCCCCGGCTCACATCGTCGCTTTCGCCAACGAGAAGGGAGGCGTCGGAAAATCGACTTTCGCCTTCCACTGTGCCGTCGCCCTCGCGCACAGCGGCATGAAGGTCTTGGTCGTCGACTGCGACCGACGGCAACAGAGCCTGCACCACTTCCTGGAAGCCCGCGACGGCACGGCGCGCGCGCTGCGCATCCCGCTACCGCGGGCCAGCCACCTCGTGCTCGAGAAGCAAAGCGGCGCCCTCCTGCTGCAGGAAATCGAGCGGGCCGGACGCGACTGGGATTATGTCCTGATCGACTTGGCCGGCCAGGACTCGCCGATTGCCCGGCGTGCTATCGGCTTGGCCGATACGGTAGTCACCCCAGTCAATTGCTCACCTACCGATCTCGACGCTCTCGGCCGGATCAACCCGGTGACTCGCCGCTTCCGCGCCCCGGGGGCTTTCGCGGAGATGGTCACCGCGATGCGGGCCGAGCGCGTGGCCCGAGGACACACCGGCTTCGAATGGGTCGTCGCCACCAATCGGGTGAGGCACTGCGAGCACCGGTTGATCGCCGCTGTAGAAGCCAATCTCGCGACGCTCGCGGTTCACCTCGGCTTTCGCACCATCGGAGGGCTGACCGAGCGCGTGGCCTACCGCGAACTGCTACCGTTCGGCCTCACGCAGCTCGATCTGAAGCTGATCCCGGAGCTCGGGTCGGCGCGCTCAGGCAATCTGCGCGAACTGCGCGAGATGATCGACGCGCTGCGTCTGCCCTGCTTCTCTCCGCGCGGCAGCTTCCCGGTGTCGGCCCGATTCAACGCCGCCGTCACCGAGCAGACCAGCCGGAATTACCGCGAGGCCATGTCGGCCGCGGTCAAGCAGCGCGACGCTGCCTGACGCCGGCGTCAGAACAGCTTGCGCAGCTCGATCTCGAACGACCGCCCGACCGGATCGATCAGGAACGGCTGATAGCGAAGCGGCACCAGGCCGAGATCGTCGGTCACCCGCTGCCGGGTATCGAACACGTTGTTCATGCCCAGCGTGATCCGCGTGTTCCGCAGTAGAGGCACCTGCTCGATCAGGCCGGCCCTCTGGTTGAGGTCGGCGAAGACACGCAGGTTCACCGTGACGAAGTCGTCGAAATTGAGGTCAGTGCTCCCAGGCAGGCCGCTACCCGCTATCCTGGAACTTCCGGTGTAGCGCGCGTTCACGTTGGTACCGAAGCCGGCATAGAACAGGCCGCCGTTGAACTGCGCCGAATGCCGTGGCTGGGCGCCTGAGGTCGCTCCGCCATCGAGCAGGTCGAGCAAGGGGCCACCCGGCGCGATCAGCACTTCGTTCTCGAACTGATAGCTGTAGTTCAAGTTGAAGAACCAGCGACCTCGGCCATCCTGGCTGCCGCCGCCGGGTCCGCCGAACCCACCGGGCCCGCCGCGTCCTCCGCGCGGACCGCCGCCAGGGCCGCCGGGCCCGCCAGCGCCCGGTCCGCCGGGCTGCCCTGCCGCGCCGTTCTGTCCGGGCTGGAAGTCCCCGCTGCAGAATTGCGTACGCATTTGCGCCAGGCGTTCGCGATCTATGCTGCCGTCCGGGCCTCTCAGCCGCTCCAGCATTTGCGGCGGCAGCGCAGCAAGTTGCTCGTCGGTGATCGGTGGCGGCTCTTGACCAGGGCGCCCGCAGAACTGCTCGCGAAGCTGGGCAAAGCGCTGCGGGTCCATCGCAGGGCCGCCCTGGCACATCTGCGGGCGGAATTCGGCCCAGCGCTCCGGGTTCACACTGCCGTCCGGGTTGCTGATCCGCTCGCGCACGAAGGGCGGCAAGCCTTCGATGTCGGCCGGGCCGGGGGTAAGGCTCAGGCCCTCGGGCGAACAGAACCGGGTGCGAAGTTGCTGGAACACTTCAGGGTTGAACCCGCCCCCGCCAGGACCACCCTGCGCTGCAGCTCCCGGCGCGCCGGGACCGCCAGCTCCCCGGCCAAACACCTGAGCCATCGGGTTGTTCGCCTGTTGCTGTGCGGCAGCCTCGGGACGAGCCGGTCCGAACGGGCCGGTAAAGAACATGCCGACTTGCAGCCGAGTCGAATCCTGCTCGGCGAACGTCACCGGTCGCTGGTCGATCGACACGATCCGGCCGATCCCATCGCGGATCACTCGTCCGGGGAAGGCGGTTTCAATGGTCGGCGTCAGGACCGGGAAGCTCGCCGCGACGTCCTCGGAATGGTTTTTGAAGAGTTCGATATTGAGCCGGCCCTGCTGGATAGCCGACGTGAATTCCGGAAGCTGCCAGTTGAGACCAAAGCGCCAATCGCGCTGCGTTTGCGACGGAAGGTCCGGATTGCCGCCGCTGATCACGGTCGCCAGCACGGTTTCGCCGCGCGACAGGTCGAAGACCGGCACGTTGAAAGTGGCGATTTCCGGATTGCCGAGCTGCGACAGCGAGGGTGCCGCCTCGCGCATGACGTGGCTCACGTTGAAGCTCAGCGTCTCGGTGATTCCCCAGTTCAAGCCAGCGGTCCAATCGGTCAGCGTGCCGAAGTCGGACAAGTGGTTCACGCCTGCCTGGAGGCTGAGCGTGAGATCGCCGATCGCCGCGCCGAAATCCTCGCGCCGGCTGGTGATCGGAACGCTGACGTTCAGGCCCGTCGAAAGGTCCCCCCGCTTGAGCGAGGTCGTCACGCCGGGGTTGCGCGTGTCCTCGCTCTCGATGCGCATGTAGTTGTAGCCGCCGTCCAGCGTGAGCGTCAGCTCGCCGGCCGGAAGCAGCAGCGGCCGCCCGACAGCGGTGACGAGCGAGTTCAGCGTGTCGGTCGTGCTGACGGCACGATCGAAGCCGGCGTCGGCCACCGGTCCTAGGTCGGCATCCAGCGCCAGCGTACCGGCCGCGGCCGCATCCTGCAGTCCGCTGACGTCGGCGCGGCGATCGATCAGGCTGCGCGAAACGGCATGGTTGCCGTCCGCCGTGGCCGTGATCTGCCAGTCGCCAAGCCGGGTATCGACCGTGGTGCCCGCCGAGTAGGTCGTGCTGCGCCGATCCACCGTCAACGGGTTGTCTTCACCGAAGGTGCGTAGCGCCGTTGCCCCACCGGGAGCGGTGAGCAGGACGGTGTCGAGCCCCTGGAGGTTCAACGAGTCGCTCCGCTCGAACGCCGCGTTCACGCTGAGCGAAGTGCGGTTACCGATGCGGGTGGTGAAGTTGGCGGTGGCCCCGAGGCTGGCGGTGTCGCTAATCAGGCTGCGATAAAGCGCCGGATCCGGGTCGGTCGCGAACGTCGGCACGTTCGATTGGATCACGTCCCGCTCTGCCTCTGTCAGGAGGCTCTGATCGTTCCACTCGAGATTGAAGTTCATCCGTGTCTGGCCTGCAATCTGCAGGTAAGTCGCTTCGGCTTCCTTAGTGGAATAGCCGCCGTCCCATGGCTGACCGTACTCGAGCTCGATTTCTCGGCTCGAGTAGCTGCGCTTGAGGATCATGTTGACGACGCGCTCGTCCGGCCCGTAGCCAAACTGCTGCGCGCTTTCCGGCGCCAGCACCTCGACCCGCTCAATGGCTTCAGGCGGGTAGGAGCGAAGCTCACGGAAGCTCGAAATGCGAACCCCGTTGACCAGGATCACAGGGAAGCCGCCGCCGCGCCCGCTGCCCCCGCCCGTCGCCGGACTGAGTGCCTGGATCAGGTCGGAGATCGAGCCCGCGCCATAGGCGGCAATATCGGCTTCGCTAAGCTCCAGCACCGGCGGCGCGGGACTGTCCACCGTACCGCGCAGACTAGCGGCGGAAACGACGATCTGGCTGGCGCCAGGCGGCACTTCGTCCGGCTCGTCCGCGCCAGCTTCAGGCTGAGGCGCCTGGGCGTCCTGTGCCATGGCCGGCGTGTAAACCGCCAGGCTGAGCGAAACGGCAAGTGACAAAAGGCTAGTCGCCGGCAGTCTGCGCAAATCTAATTCCCTTTGGACAAAAGCCATCCAGCCCCAGCGCGGCCTCTTTGCTGCAGCGCATCAATCAAGCAAGACGCGAAGGGTAATAAAGTGTCGCAGATGTATCCTGCATGTCCGCCTTAATCTGCGAGGCGGTGCTTCCATTTTTCATAGCCCGCCGCTATGGGCGCGCAACTCCGAACGAAGGGACGACGTACTGCATGGCCAAAGAAGAACTCCTCGAGATGCGCGGCAAGGTGGTCGAACTGCTGCCTAACGCGATGTTCCGGGTTGAGCTCGAGAACGGTCACGAGGTGCTCGGTCACACTGCAGGCAGGATGCGCAAGAACCGCATCCGCGTCTTGGTCGGCGACGAAGTTCTTTGCGAATTGACCCCGTACGACCTCACCAAGGCGCGCATTACCTATCGCTTCATGCCCGGCCGAGGTGGCCCGGGGCCCCAGTAAGCCTGGCGGGCGTGAGCAGCCCCCCCGAAGCCCAGAGCCTGGTTCTAGCATCGGCGAGTCCACGGCGCCGCCAACTACTCGCGCGCCTGGGAATCGAGCCGGCACGCGTCGTTCCGGGCAATATCGACGAAACTCCGCACAAAGGCGAAGTGCCGCGCCAATACGCCATGCGAATGGCGCGCGAGAAAGCTATGGCCGCTGCGGACGCGGCAGCCCACGTGCTGGCCGGAGATACGGTCGTCGCGGTCGGACGACGCATCCTGCCCAAGGCCGAAGATGAAGCCGTCGCACGCGCCTGCCTGGAGCTCGTTTCCGGCCGCCGCCACCGCGTCTTCTCGGCTGTCGCCCTGCTCGCTCCGGACGGCACTTTGCGCGAACGGCTGAGCGAAACTCAGGTCCGATTCAAGAACCTCTCCGAGGAAGAAATACGCACCTATCTCGCTGCCGGCGAATGGCGAGGGAAGGCCGGCGGCTACGCCATTCAGGGTAGCGCCGCCGGGTTGATCGCGTGGATCGGAGGCAGCCACTCGGGTGTGGTGGGTCTGCCGCTGTTCGAAACACGCGCGCTACTCAGATCCGCCGGATTTCGTGTTGGCTGAGTTGCTGCATTGACGTGGTACGTCGAGGAGGGGATCGGCGAGGATCGCGCGGTCCGACTGGACGGCGACCGTATCGCCGAAGCCCGAGTGGCCTGGCCGGGCGAACTCACGGCGGGCCTCATCGAAGACGCCGTTCTCATCTCGCGCGTCTCCGGGAGCAGCCGCGGCACCGCGCGGTTCGCCAGCGGCGAGGAAGCTCTCGTCGATCGTCTCCCGAAGTCCGCGGCCGAAGGTGCGCCGATTCGCCTTGAGATCACCCGCCCCGCGATAGGCGAGCAGCGCCGCCGCAAGCTCGCGCGCGCAAGACCCACCGACGCTACGCCTCGGGCCGCGCCCACTCTCGCTGAGCGACTAGGAGCGGAAGGTCAGGAGGTACGCCTCGTGCGGGACTTCCCCGCTAGCGACTGGTTCGAGCTGATCTCCGAAGCCTTTGCCGGCGAGGTCACCTTTGCAGGCGGTGGGCTACAGTTCAGCCCTACGCCCGCCCTGCTCCTTGTTGACGTCGACGGCACCCACGATCCGCGCTCACTCGCTCTGGCTGCCGTCGCGCCTCTCGCAGAAGCCTTGCGCCGCTTCGATGTCGGCGGCTCGATCGGGATCGACTTTCCGACGCTTGCCGCGAAAGCGGATCGCCGCGCTGTCGATCAGGCACTCGGCGCGGCGCTGGTCGATTGGCGGCATGAGCGCACCGCGATGAACGGCTTCGGCTTCGTGCAATTGGTCGCGCGGCTGGAGCGATCCTCACTGCTTCACCGCGCCGCCTTCCAGCGCAGCGCCATGGCTATCCGCGCCCTGCTGCGCCGAGCTGAGCGATTGCAGGGCGCCGGGGCGCTGCTCCTCACCGGGCACCCGGCGCTGCAGGTCGAATTGAGATCCGAGTGGCTCGTGGAACTCACCTGCCGCAGCGGGCGCGAGGTGCGTTGGGAAAGCAACCCCGCCCTTGCGCTTGAAGCGCCGCAAGCCCAACTCGTCTCGCGATGACAAACCGCCCCTGCCCTATCTGCCGGAAGCCGCGCCGCGAGGAATTCGCACCGTTCTGTTCGAGCCGCTGCCGTGATCGGGACCTCGCGCAGTGGTTCAACGACGGCTACGCTGTGCCTGGCCCGCCCGCTGACCCGGAAGACATCGCCAAGAGCGACTGAACCCTCTTGCCAAGGGCGTGCCCCTTGGCCATAGGCGCTCGCTCCAACGGCCGAGCCCGCCATCCTGGGGGGCCGCGTACCTGCCCAGGTAGCTCAGTTGGTAGAGCATGCGACTGAAAATCGCAGTGTCGGCGGTTCGATTCCGTCCCTGGGCACCACTCCTCCCGATGCTCTGTCGCTGATTTGAAAGCGCTTGTGCCCGCCCCGGCTTTGCGGCCTATTGCCGCGAAAGAGGGGAGGACTTGATGGCGGCGAGTACGAAACCGCTCTCACCCGCGCGGAGCTGGTGGGCGATCTTCGTTTTCATGATCGCCTTGATGTTCAACTACCTCGATCGGCAGCTGATGACGCTGCTAATCACGCCCATCAAGGCGGATTTCGGGCTCAGTGACACGCAGATCAGCCTGCTGATCGGTTTCGCTTTCGTGCTGTTCTACGTCCTCGCCGGCATTCCTATGGCCCGGTTCATCGATCGAGGTCCGCGCAAGTGGATCGTCGCCGGTGCCATCGCCTTCTGGAGCCTGATGACGGTCGCTTGCGGCCTCGCCCGCAATTACGGGCAGCTGCTGCTGGCACGCATGTTGGTGGGCGTCGGGGAAAGCTGCAACGCGCCAGGCACTTATTCGATGACCAGCGACATGTTCCCGCGCGACAAGCTGGCCAAGCCGATCTCGGTCATCGGGATCGGCCAAGTCGCCGGCAGCGGCATGGCGCTGCTGGTCGGCGGCTGGCTGATCGTGTGGCTGACCGGAATAGGGCCGCAGACCTTCCCCGTCGTCGGCGAGTTGAAGCCTTGGCAGATGACCTTCGTCATCGTTGGTCTGCCTGGCGTGCTATGGGCGCTGCTGTTCCTAGCCACTGTGCCCGAGCCGCCCCGCCGCGCCGCGGCCGCCGTCAGCACACCCAGTTTCCTCGCGACGGTCGGTTACTTGTGGACGCACAGACGCGCCTTTGCGCCGATGTTCCTCGCCAACGGCATCAGTGCGATGCTGAGCTTCGGAGTGACGGTGTGGTCGCCGGTCTTCTTCGAGCGAAAGTTCGGCTACGCGCCGGGCGAGCCGGGCCCGATCCTCGGCATCATGGCCCTGATCGTCTCGCCGCTGGGTCTCGTTCTGGGCGGTTGGATGGCGGAACGGATGTACGCGGCCGGGCGCAAGGATGCGAACATGCGGATGGTCTGGCTTGTCTCCATCCCGCTGATCCCTGTGGCCATCGCGTTTCCTCTGGTGGACCAGGCGTGGCTCGCCTTCACGCTCCTCGGGCTCTCGCTGTTCCTCGGCTCGCTCGATGCGGGGCCGGCGAACGCCGCGATCCAGTCGATCACTCCTGGGCGCATGCGCGGGACGACGACCGCGATCTACATCGCAGTGTTCAACGTCATCGGGTATGGGCTCGGCCCCTTGGTCGTCGGCAGCCTCAACGACAACGTGTTCGGCGAAGACGGTATCGAATACTCGATGGTCGCCCTCGCTGTTATCTCCGCGCCTCTGGGCCTGTGGCTCGCCCGGCTGTCGCTCAAGCCCTATGCGCGCGAAATCGAAGCGGCTGAAGAACGCGGCGACTGACGCGGTACTCCTCGCAACAATTCAGCCGCAGCCGGCACCATCCGGCGTATCGGCGATTGGGGAAGCGAAGGAGCGCCCGCATGGCCCTGTCTCTCAAGCCGCTGAACCAGCAGACGATCGTGATCACCGGCGCCTCCTCCGGCATCGGCCTGGCGACCGCCCGGCGCGCGGCGCGAAGCGGGGCGGCAGTGGTGCTTTGCGCACGAAACGAGGACGCCTTGCGCGAAGCCGTCGATGCCATATCCGCGGCCGGCGGGCGGGCAGCATACTGCGTGGCCGACGTCGCCGACTCCCACTATTCCGAAAGGGTCGGCGACGTGGCGGAGCGTGAGTTCGGCGGCTTCGACACTTGGGTCAACAATGCCGCAGCGGCGCTCTACGGCAATCTCGAAACCATCGGCGAGGCCGAGCATCGCCGGGTCTTCGATGTCGGCTACTTCGGCACGGTCGCCGGTTCGCTCTACGCCGCGCGCAAGCTGCGCGAACGCGGCGGCGGAGCCTTGATCAACCTCGGATCGGTGCTCTCCGAACGCGCAATTCCGCTACAAGGCACTTATGCCGCGATGAAGCACGCAGTGCTCGGCTTTACCGAGGCGCTGCGGATGGAACTGGAGCGTGACGGAGCCGGCGTGTCGGTGACCCTGATCAAGCCCAACAGCATCGACACGCCTTATCCCGAACATGCCCGCAACAAGATGGGCAAGCCTGCCGCGCTGCCGCCGGTCATGTACGATCCGGAACTGGTCGCGCGCGCGATCTGCTTCGCCGCGGAGACGCCCCGGCGCGAGCTTCTGGTCGGCGGCGTCGGTGCGATGATCACCGGGCTCGGCAACCTGATGCCCGGGCTGACCGACAAGGTCATGGAGCAGTTCATGGGCGAAGAGGCGCAGACCACCGACACGGCGCCGCAAGCGGAAGCGCACGACAACCTATTCGATCCGCGCGCCGACGGCCGCACCCGGTCCAACCAGAACAACCGCGTGCGCAAGACCAGCCTCGCCCTGGAAGCGCAGATGCACCCGCTGATCACGCTCGCCCTATCGCTCGGCACCGCCGCCGCCGGCACTGCGATCGAGCTGGCGAGCTCCGCCAGAAGGCGCTTCCGCTAAACGCCCCGCGGCTTCAACGGTGCGGCGTCATGCCGTACGGCAACTCGGAGCTGTACGCATGGACCTGCTCGACCTTGCCGTCGACGAAGCGGTATAGCTCCACCACCTGCAAGGTCAGCGGATAGCCGCTGCCAATCGCCGGTCGATCTTCGAAGAACCGGTAAGCGATCAGCCCGCGCTCTTCGTCAACCGCCAGAACTTCGGCGTCGCGCAACCGGCCGATCGCCGTCAGCCCGGGACTGCCGAACGCCGGTGCGCAGCCACCGAGATCCTGCCCGTTGACGAACCATCGGCAGTTGTCGGTCAGCACAGCCGGAGCCTGACCGTCCTCTGCCGTCATCGCGGCCTGAAAAATCTCGCTCGCGGCGATCATGTCCGCGCGCGACGTGCGGCGCCCTTGCGGCACGACCGCGAAGCTGGGCGCTCTCTCCGGCTCGGCCCAGGGCTCCCCGTATTCCTTGCGGCGGATCAGCGCGTCGATGCCGCCGATCTGCCGACCCGCGCTGCTGACGGTGATCGCGGCCCAGGCCGGCTGCCCATGCTCCTCGATCCGCCCGATCCAAACGCCCTTGCCGGTCTGCGCGTCGGCGACCACCAGCGGGTCGCTGTCGATCGCGGTCACGCCTTGCCAGATGCCTTCGTTGACCCGGATGCCGACGCTATTCTCGGCATAGCCGACCTTCTCCGCCCACGGCAGCGAGCGCCACTGCCCCCGTACCGGATAGGCGGCCATGACCGCATTGGTGTTGGCTGCCACGCAGGCGCTGTCGCACGCCGCCGGCTGCGGCTGATGCGCGGGTGGGGGTGAATGCGGCCCCCAGAACGGGTTGTGCATGAAATAGGGGACGTAAGTGAACACGGCCTCGACCCGCGAAATCGCGCCATCGCGAATGCGGAATGCCTCGAGCAAAGTGATCGAGTTCGGCCACTTCAACGCCGTGCGCATCTCGCGCCCGTCGGTCAGCAGATAGCGGTCCCACTCGTTTGCATGGTCGAAGAACCCGCGGCCCACCGCCACGCCGCGCTCTTCGTCGACGATGAAGAAGTCGCGGCGCACCCGCTTGTTGATGCGATAGATGCCGAGCTCGAACTGCTCGCGGCACCCAGTGGCGATCGACGCGGCATTGCCGCCGGTGCTCCCCGGGGTGGGCGCCGTGGTCGAGATGCCGTTCTCGAGCCGCGCGCAATCGTCGGTGAAATGCGCGAAGACCTGGCCATCGTTCACTTCCACGGTGTCGAAATAGGAGTCGGCGATCGCCAGCATGCGCTCGCGGCTGCGGCGCTGCTCGGGCGGCAGGATCTCGTTGAACTCCGGATCGTGCACCATCTGAGACACGTCGCCGAACGGCGCCGGCAACGCTGTGCGGCGATGGATCACGCTCTCGATCTCGTCGATCTTGCCATCAGTTACCCGAATGCGCACGGCGTAGATCGCGGGCTCGCCGTTCTCGACCACCGAACCGAACCAGGCTGCATTGCCGGTACTCGGATCGGCAGCCTCCAGACCGACTTCGTCGACCCCGGTCACCGTGCCCCAGATGCCTTCGCCCACCGGCACGAACACGTTGTTCTCGGTGTAGCGAACGTCCGCCGCCAGCGACATCAGCGACGGGTCGCGCGCTTCCAGCGCCTTCATGTGCGCCCGCAGATGGCCGATCAGGCACTCACGCTCGCAATCGGGAATCAGCACCGCGCTCTCTTCGCCGGGTGCCTGGGCTGCCGCCGGAGCTGCGGCGAGCGCGAGGATCCCCGCCATCAATCCGGTTATCGCACGCATCCTCTTTCTCCCTGTTGTTATCGACCCTCCGGATTCATCCGGATGAATATTCCTGATCAACTGCCCTGCGCTGCCGCGTCCGCGTAGTCTTCGTTACCGCGCGCGATCAGGTAGGCGTGGATTGCCTCCGCCTGCGCAGGCGTCAGCACATCGGCGAAGCTCGCCATCCCGCGCTCGGCCAGCGTGCCCTTGAGAACGATGTCGTTGAAGGCGGCGTGGCTTTCCGCCGTCATGAAGCGCAGATCCTTCACACCGCCGGTGGCGTTATCACCATGGCAGCGGTGGCAGCCCACCTCGGCATAAAGCGCCCGGCCTTCGCTGATCTGCGCTTCCGAAGCGCGGAGCATCGGCGGGCGCGGCAAGTCGGCTGGTGGAGGCATCGGCGGCAGGGTCACCCCTGTCGCGCCGAGCTTGAACACCAGCAGCTTGGCCGTTGCCGTCTGGAACGGGCCGAGATTATAGACCGGAGAGCCGCCCCACCCGGCATTGATCGCGATATATTGCTCACCATCGATCATGTAGGTGATCGGCCCGGCAACAGGCGCCTGGTCGATGTTCATCTCCCACAGCTTGGCCCCGTCGGTGGCGCGATAGATCGCCAATGTCTTGTCGATCGTGCCCTGCACCAGCAGGTTGCCGGCGGTCGCCAGCACGCCGCCCGAACCCGGCACGCGATAATTCACCCGCCATGCCTCGCTTTGCGTGACGGGGTTCCACGCCAGCAGATAGCCCTTCTCCTTGGCGTTCGCTTCTTCCTGCAGCTTCGCGCGCAGTTCCGGCATCGTGCCGAACGCCTGGCCGCTGTTCGAACGGTGGTGGACGAAGTTGAAGCCGCCATCCTCGGCCCGCGCATAGATCGCCGGCTGCTCTTGCGCGCTGAAGTACATCAGGCCGGTCAGCGGGCTCCAGCTCATCGGATGCCAGGTATGCGCCGCCAGCCAACTCGGATTCATCAGGTGCGGCGTCGTGGTATTGTGCGCGCCGGGCATCAGCACCGGGCGCCCCGTTTCCATGTCGATGTGGCTCGCCCAGGTATTTTCGGAGACGTAGCTCTTGGCGCTGATCAGCTCACCCGTCGCGCGATCGAGCACGTAGAAGAAGCCGTTCTTCGGCGCCTGCATGATGACCTGGCGTTCGCGGCCGTCGATCTCCAGGTCGGCCAGCACCATCGGCTGCGTGCAGGTGTAGTCCCACTCCTCTTCGGGGACCATCTGGTAGTGCCACTTGTACTCGCCGCTGTCGGCATCGACCGCGATGATCGAGCACAGGAACAGGTTGTCGCCCTTCCCTTCGCTGCGGAAGTGCCACATGTGCGGGGAGCCGTTCCCCGTGCCGATGTAGACGAGGTTCAGCTCGGGATCGTAGGAGAAGCTGTCCCACGCGGTGCCTCCGCCGCCGTACTTCCACCACTCGCCGTGCCACGTCGGCAGCGCGATCTGCATCGCCGAATCCGAAGCTTCGCCGTCGGGGCCGTCTGCCGGATTGCCGGGCACCGTGTAGAACTTCCACAGCCGTTCGCCGGTCTCGGCGTCGTACGCGGCAACGAAGCCCCGCACGCCATAGTCGGCGCCGCCGTTGCCGATCACGACCTTGCCGTCATAGACGCGCGGCGCTCCGGTGATCGAATAGGTGTTGAGCAGCCCTTCCGTCTCGAAAGTGCGCGTAGTCCACACTTCCTCGCCGGTCTTGGCATCGACGGCGATCAGCCGTCCGTCGAGCGCGCCGATGTAGATCTTGCCGTTCCACGCCGCGAGCCCGCGCGCGGACGGACCACAACAGGCGAGCCGCGCCCACTCTGCACCGACGTCAGGGTCATAGGTCCACAGCTTCTCGCCCGTCTTGCCGTCGTAGGCCGTGACGATGTTGTAGATGCTGATGTTGTAGAGCACGCCGTCGACGACAATCGGGCTCGCCTGCACGCCGCGCATCGTCTCGAGATCGTCGTACCAGGCGAGGCCCAGTTGCCCGACGTTGCCGTCGTTGATCTGGTCGAGCGGGCTGAACCGCTGCTCGTCCCAGGTCCGGCTGTAGCTCATCCAATCGCCGACGTTCGCCGGCGCATCGGCATTGCGCAGCGCCTCCCCGTTGACGACGGTCTGTGCAGTCGCCGCCGTCATGCACAGCGCCAGCGCCGCCGGCACGGCCAGCGCCCATCCCGCTGCTCCCCGCCGCATCCTCTCGATCATTTCAACGAACCCGTCCTGTTTGCCCGCTCACGGTAAAGCCCGCGCGAGGAAAGGAAAGACCGGAGGCGGCGCAAACACTGCCTCCGGCCGATTGACTACTCAGAAGTTGCGGCGAACCGTCAGCGCCACTTCGCGCGGCCGGCCGGGCTGGCCGTTGACGTAGAAGGTCGCCAACTTGTTCAGGTAGTAGAACTTATCGAACAGGTTGGTCGCTTCCAGCGCCACCGACCAGTCGCTGTCGGGCGAACGATAGGTCAGCCGTGCGTTGACGAGCGTATAGCTGTCCACCGTGACATTCGGATCGCAGGCAAAGTTGCCGCAGTATCCCGGCGTATAAGACACGTCGACGCGCGGGGTCAGCGTGCCGAGATCATCGCCGAGTAGCGCCTCGTACTGCGCGCCCAGGCTCCACTTCCATTCGCCGATCCCCGGCCGGTTGGCACCGACGACGATCGAGGTTGTGGGATAGTTAATCGAGGTGAACTCGAAGTCCGTCAGGCTCATCGAGCCGTCGATGGTGAGCCCATAGACCGGCCGCAGCGTGGTCTCCAACTCGAACCCGCGCACACGCGCATCGCCGATATTGAGGTACTGGCCGCACAGGCCGGGGACACCGCCGGCATCGACCGGCAGGGGCTGGTCATCGAGACCCAGGCAGGTTGTCGGCGTACCCTGGTACCCGGTGTAGTCCATCTGGAACACGCTGCCGTTCAGGCGCAGAATGCGGTCTAAGACATCGGCCTTGAAGCCCAGTTCGTAGGCCTTCAGCTTCTCCGCTCCGAACGGGCGGATCTGCTGATAGACATACGGCCTTGGCGCCACTCCGCCGCCTTTGAAGCCGGTCGAAAACTGCGCGTAGACCATCACGTCGGGATTGATCTTGTAGGAAGCGACCGCGCGGTAGTCGGTAATCGTTTCCTTGTAGGTGCCGACGAAGCCGGTCAGCGGATTGTCCGGGTTGCTGAGCGGCAGGTAGTCGCCGTTCCCGTCCGGATTGAGCCGATTGTAGAGATATTCCTTCTTCTCGTTCGTCACGCGGATTCCGCCTTCGAGCGTCAGCGCGTCTGTGACGGCCCAGGCGACATTCGCAAATCCGGCGTAGGTCCTCAGATCCGCCGTGTCGTCATTGATAAACGAGAAGCACGGAGTGTCCGCCGGGCAGAACCCGGAAAACGGCGTGTGGATGCGCGCGTCGTACTGGGTGGATGCGTCATAGTAGTAGGCGCCCAGAACCACATCCACCGTGTCGTTCACGAACTGCCCTGCCAGTCGCAGTTCCTGGCTGAACTGCTCATGCGAGTAGTTCGAATCATCCTGGATGAAGACCACCGGAGAGTGGTCGTTGTCCGAGCCGGTCTCGCTGAACATGTGGCGGTAACCGGTGATCGACTTGAGCGCGAGGTTGTCGCCGATCTCGTAGTCGATCGTCGCGGCCAGCCCCCAAGCTTCGGCTCCGGCGGCGGACGGCGCGATGAACGGCCCGAGCGGCGCACCCGCGACATATTCCGAAGGCGGCCCCGGAGGCGCGGCGATGGCCGAGTACATTACACCCGGATCGTAGAAATTCGCATAGCTCGCGTAAGGATCGTTGAGCACCGCGTCCGGCCGGCGATAGGGGCCGTAAGTCACGAACCGGTCGTCATACGCGACACCCTGATAAGGCACCGACATTCCCGAGCGATCGCTCGGATTGGCGGTTCCGGCATTGGCCGATTCCGCACTCGCGATCAGCACCGAAGCCTGCGTTTCCGAGGTATCCTTGGTGTAGTCGCCGGTGAGGTTGATCTCCAGCGGACTACCGGCAGGCGCAATGCGCAGCGAACCGCGCATCCCGTACATCTGCTGGTTGCCTAGCTCGCCAAGTTTACAGTCCCCGCCCGAAGCAAGGCGAGGCAGATCGCCGTCGAGAACGTCCGGATCGTTGGGGTTGAGGCAGGCATAGTCGTAGCGGGTGACATGCCCGTCGCGGTTGCGGGTCACACCGGTGATCCGTGCAAACACCGCATCCGGCACGACGGTGAAATCGGCGCTTGCCTTCACGTCGCGGCGGCCGAGATTGCCGATCGTTGCCTCGACGTACCCGCCATGTCCCTCGGGCTTGCGCGAGTAGATTTTGATCGCTCCGCCCAGCGTATTCATCCCCGACAGTGTGCCTTGCGGACCGCGCAGCACTTCGATGCGCTCGAGGTCAGTCAGGTCGAATGCGCTGGCGAGTACTGTGCCGTAGTAGACATCGTCGATGTAGGTCCCGACACCGGGTTCAACCGACGGGCTCTGGTCAGACTGCCCGACACCGCGGATGAACACGCGCACGGAGTTACCCTGACCAGCGGGGTTCCGCTGCAGCAGCAGGCTCGGCATCTGCGCGGTGATATCGGTCAGCGTCGTCTGGCTGCGCTGCTCAAGCAACTCACCGCTCACCGCGCTAATCGACAAAGGGACATCCTGCACGTTCTGTTCGCGTAGCTGCGCGGTGACGATGATCTCAGTGCCGGCATTGGCGGAGGCCGGCGTCGCCGCCTGCTCCTGGGCTAGCGCAGGCATAGCGACCACAGCCGTGCCCGCGACGAGCGCGAGAAGCGATGTTCGCCCGCATATGCCGGCCGCGAAACGCCTTTTGGATGTCATCTATTTCTCTCCCTTCGAGGATCGCCGGGCAGTTGCCTCTGTGGGCGGCTTGCCTGCGACCACCTTGTTACATATCGTCGCGTCCGGGAGTGAGCGTTGACTGAAATGGCAGAGTCCGTTGCCGCAGCTGGAACGCGTGCCGCGAATCCGGCTAGCAGCCTGATAGACTTGCGCGACATCGACAGCGCGAACCGCGCCATCATGTGGCAGGGCACGGCGTGCAGCACGTTCCCCGGCCTCTCGCTCAGGCTCTCTGCGCGGGTGCCGCAGCTCGGATCGATCAATCGCTACCGGATGGGCGCAGGCGAGCTCTTCGCCATCGAATCCGCTCCAGTCGAGGTAGCCTACCGCCCGCCGAGCCGCGGCAGCTTCTCGCCGCACTTGTCGCTGATGGTCCAGTCGCGCGGCTCGACCGAAGTCAGCCAGGCCGGGCGGCGCTGCAAGCTGTCCGTCGGCGACATCTGCCTGATCGACGAATCCAGCCGCTTCGGCCTCGCCAGCGACGAGAGCAGCGGCATCCTGTTCCTACGGCTGCCGCGCGGGGCAACGCTGAGCCGGCACCCGCAGCTCGAACGCCTTTACGCCAGCGTCCTGTCCGGTGCCGAGCCCGGAACCCGGCTCCTCGCCGACACGCTGCTGCGCCTGTTCGACGATGCCGGCGCGCTGACCGAGCTGCAGCGCGCCGCGATGATGGAAGCGGTCCTGCAAATGCTCGGGGTCGCCGGCCCGTGCTCGGCGCTTCCCGAGACGCCTCACTGGCGCATCCGCCGCGCGCTCGACTTCATCGAGCTCAACCTCGCGGTCGCGGGCCTCAGCGCCGAAGACGTGGCGCAGGACCAGCACATCAGCCGCCGGCATCTGGATCAGCTCATGCGCCAGGCGACCGGCCGCTCGATCACCCGTCATTTGTGGAACCGCCGGCTGGAGCGGGCCGCTGCGGACTTGCGCGATCCGCGCCGGGCCGGGATGACCGCCGCGCAAGTCGCCTTCGCCAACGGCTTCGAGGATGCGGCGCACTTCACCCGCGCGTTCAAGAGCCGCTACGCCTGTACCCCGGGCCAGTGGCGCCTGAACTGAACGTCCGGGGGTTTCCAGACCGGCTCCAGTGCTTATCATGACCGGCAAAAGGCCAGGCGGACCGTCGGCCAATCCAGCAAACAGGGAGTTAAGTCTATGAACGGCAAGCGCGGATTTTGGCGCGGCGGCGCGGCGCTGGCTGCGTTCGCTCTGGCCTCCTGCGCCAGCGTCGGCACCGCGCAGGCGCCGGCCGACGTCACGATCGAAGGCAGCCGGATCCACCCCGAAAGCATCACCGCCGATGCCGCCGGCAACCTCTACGTCGGCAGCGTCGACGGCACGATCTACCGCGCCGCCGCTGGGGCAACGACCGCGACGCCGTGGATCCGGCCGAACGCGGACAACGGCCTTACCTCGCTGTTCGGCGTCCTCGCCGACGACGGGCGCGGCCTCTTGTGGGTCTGCAACAATCCTCCGTTCGGCGGCCCTGCCCCGGCCGGCGCGAAGTCCGGCGTCAAGGCGTTCGACCTCGCCACCGGCGCGCTGCGCGGCAACTACGACTTCCCCGGCGATGGCCCGGCCGCCTGCAACGACATTGCGGTGGACGCCCAAGGCGTGACTTTCGCCACCGACACCGCCGGCGGACGGATCTTCTCGCTGGCACCGGGCGGCGATGCACTCGCGCTTTTCGCTGCGAGCCCGGACCTCGTCGGCGTCGACGGCATCGCCTTCGCCGATGACGGCACGATGTACATCAACAACGTGCGCCAGCACACCGTGCAGCGGGTCGATCGCAGCGGCGGCGACTATGCCGGGCTGACGACCCTCACGTTGTCGGAGCCGGTCAACGGCCCCGACGCCTTGCGTCCCGTCTCGGGCAACCGTTTCCTCCAGGCGGAAGGTCCGGGCAACCGCGTGACCTATGTCGATATCGAAGGCGACCGCGCGGTGATCACGCCGATCAAGACCGGTCTCGATTCCTCGCCCGGCGTGACCCACGTCGGCCGGGTCGGCTACGCCACCGAAGGGAAGATCGGCTACCTGTTCGACCCGGCTCTGCGGGATCAGGACCCAGGCCCGTTCGTAATCCGAGCGTTCCCGCTTCCCTGAGACTCCGAAAGGACATCCCCCCAATGGCCCGCATCCTCGTGCTCTACTACTCGTCCTACGGTCATATCGCGCAAATGGCCGAGGCGGTCGCTGAGGGCGTGCGCGGCGCCGGGCACGACTGCGACATTCTCCGCGTGCCGGAAACCGCGCCGCAGGAAGTCGTCGAAGCCGCCGGTTTCCAGGCCAACGAAAATCACCCGGTCATCGAAGGCGTGGAAAAGCTGGCCGAATACGACGGCATCGTCGTCGGCGCGCCGACCCGGTTTGGCCGCATGCCCAGCCAGATGGCAGCGTTTTTCGATCAGGCCGGCGGCCTGTGGTTCACCGATGCCCTGGTCGGCAAAGTCGGTGCGGCCTTCACGTCCACCGCCGCACAGCATGGCGGGCAGGAAACCACGCTGTTCTCGATCATCACCAACCTGCTGCACTTCGGCTGCACGATCGTCGGGCTCGACTACGGCTTCAAGGCACAGAACGGTGTCGACGTGGTCCGCGGCGGCGCGCCTTACGGTGCCACCACGATTGCTCACAACGACGGCTCCCGCCAGCCGAGCGATGTGGACCTCGATGGCGCCCGCTATCTTGGCCGCCGCGTCGCTGAAACGGCGGCCAAGCTGTTCGCTTAGGTACTCTCCCTTCGTCATCCCCCGGAAGCGGAACCCTCCCGCAGCTTCTGAGAAGAGCCTGCCAGGTTCCCGCTTGCGCTGGGAATGACGAGGAAGAGAGCGGATGTTCCGGGCTCAGAACTCGAACCGGATCGTGCCGCCCCAGGTGCGCGGTTCGCCCGGGTTGCCAGCGATCAGCCCGGTGTTGCCCGGGCCGAAGTTGAGCTGCTCGAAGTAGTCGACGCCGAACGCGTTGCGGACCCAGCCGTAGATGTTGAACCCGTTGTCGGCGCGGAAGCCCAGACGGAAGTTGGTCAGCGCATAGTCGTCGATCCAGGTGTAGATCGACGGCGACGGGTTGGACGAGAACCGCGAACGATAGTTGCCATCGACGCTGAGATAGACCTCGCCGCCCTCACCTAACAGCGTGGCCGGCTGATTGACTTCGGCGCCGTAGGAGAACGACCACTTCGAGATGCCGGGAAGTACTTGGCCCGAAACGTCGCAGTTCTGCGGGCTGAGCGCTCCGGGAACACCCGCCGGTCCGGGTACCTGGCCGCCGCTCGCGACGGTGCCGCCGGCAAGCTCGGCCGGGCACGGCGCGTCGATGAAGCGTACGTACTTGGCATCGGTGTAGGCGCCGTTCGCATAAGCCGTGAACCGCTCGCTCGGCCGCACGGAAAAGTCGATCTCGACGCCCTGGGTGCGCACTCGGTCGGCATTCGCCAGGTACCCGCGCAGCACGCCGAACTGGCCGTTGCTCACGTTGGCCTGGAAGTCGTCGATCGTCGTTCGGAAGGCGGCGAGGTTCAGCGTCGCGCGGCGATCCCAGAAC
The DNA here is from genome assembly GCA_964439725.1 of uncultured Erythrobacter sp. GTDB lineage: Bacteria > Pseudomonadota > Alphaproteobacteria > Sphingomonadales > Sphingomonadaceae > Croceibacterium_A. Next base: position 37,030 of record CAYTPY010000009.1, read on the forward strand.
TGCGTCTTCACCCCGGCCTCGAAATGCTGGACGGACTCGGGCTTGATGGAGCCTGCCTCGAGGATCGGATTGCCTTGCGCGTCGGCTGGCACCCCGTTCTGGTTGATACCGCCCGTTTTGAAGGTCTTGGCATAAGTGCCGTAAAGCAGCACGTCGGGCGCGGCTTCGTAGCTGACGGTCAGGTCGTAGCTGAAGTTCCAGTCGCTGAAGGTCGGCTCGATCAATTGCGGCGCGTAGATCGCGCGCTGAGCCTGCTGGATGGCGGTACCGCCAGTGGCTGGAACGGGATTGCCCTGCCCGTCAAACACCCGCCGCTCGTAATAGCCTTCCTTCTTGTCGTAGTTGATCCGGGCGCCGGGCTGGACGGTCAGGCCGTCGGTCACCTCCCACGCAAGCTGGCCGTAAAGGGCCAGACTGGTCGCTTTAAGCCACTGGGTGTTGAGCGCCGTCAGCCCGTCCAGGACCGAAGGATCGGTGGACAGCGGATTGGACGGGGCGATGTTCCAGCGGCTCGCATCGGACCCTTGCCGCTCCAGCCCCTGGGTATCGATGCGCTGGTTGAAAGCGAAGGCGCCGAGCACGAAGTCGATGTTGTCGCTCGAGTAGTTGTAGCGGAACTCCTGCGTGTATTGGTCCTGCTGCGAGGGGTTGTTCGATGCGCTGACGACAGACAGCCCGCTGAAATCTCGGTCGTTTTCCGGCTTCCAGTCCCAGAAACGCCAGGCGCTGACCGACGTCAAAGTGCCGAGGCCGAGATCCCACACCGCGCGCAGCGACGCTCCGCCGATATTGTTACCGGCGTTGAGCGGCGCATCGAGGTCGGTCACCCTCTCGAATGGG
>CAYTPY010000009.1:37969-41660 GCA_964439725.1 uncultured Erythrobacter sp.
CCGGAATAGGAAGGAGAGCGCTGGCGGCAATCCCGGATAGCAGGACGATCTTCTTTGTCATTTTCGGTTCCCTCACGTTGCTGAAATCCAGCCGATGGAGAGAACAGGTCGATCTCGCCCACGCCGGCTGGAGACGCATCCGGAGGTCCGGTCTGCTATGTCCGAGTTAGATGTGGCCGGGCGGGGGCCCGACAGAAATTAGGAGAAGCGGCGACGTTCGGTAACGTCGACTTGCATCAGCTTGCCGTCATGGACGGTGAGTTGGATCACGCCGTAGCGAAGTCGATCGAGCGCTTCGGCGACGACCCGCAGATGTTCGGGGAGGTCGGCAGAATCGCCGGTCCGCAGACGGTCGATAGTGGCGGCCATGTGAGTCTCTCCATTGCTTCCGGCGTGTTGCCGGACGCAGCAGCATCTATTCTCAAGCGATTTAGTTGACAATGAAGATGAGGCGAGCCGTGCCCAATTTAACGCTGAGAAGCAGGAAGAATATCTTCGTCTTGCTCGATCGGCGGCACCGGGTCGATCCGATCGGACAACCGGACCGAGTCGAGCAGTTCAGCCGTCTTGTCGCGAACCTGCAGCATTAAGGCCCGGGTACGGCACTCGCCTTCCTCGACACAGTTGCGGCATTTCTCGTGCGCAAAGCGGCTGGCGCACGGCACCAGGGCCAGTGACCCCCGCATCAACCGGATCAGGTCGCCATAGGTTATGTCGATCGGCGACACGGCCAGCCAGTATCCCCCGTCTTTGCCGCGCTGCGAGGCGACGATCCCGACCCGGCTCAACTCGGACAGTATCACGGTCAGGAAGTTCGCCGGGATCTTCTGCTTTTCGGCAATCTCCGTCAGCCGCACGGGTCCCTCGCCGTGCCGGTCGGCAAGATGCTGCATCGCGCGGATGGCGTAGCGAGTCTTCTGCGAGAGCATGGCGGTTCATTGCATGGCTGGCTCGGGATGAACAACCCGTGGCCGTGGCTGCGTTAGAAGGCTTGGCTCACTCCGATTTTAGCCGTGAAGCCGAGCGGGCTCGCCGTGAACGGATCGAAGTTTTGGTCGAGCCGCGCGAACGGCGGGTCCTGATCGAGCAGGTTAAACAGCGCCAGCGAAAGTCGCGTGCGCGCCGCGACGTGCCAGCGCCAGGTGAGGTCGATCGTAGTGAAGCTGCCGATCTCCTTGCCCGCCGTCACGCTGGCACCGGCCAGCGCCGCGTTGTTCGGACCGAACACCTCGGGCCCACGCTGGTCGGTGTAGCCGCCGATGTGGTTGACCTGCAGCCGCAGCGCGTGATCGCCGGCTTCGCCTTGGAGCCAGGCATAGCCTTTTAGGCGCGGCAGCGGATAAGCGGTGGTTTGGAAGTTGAGCCGCCCGGCAGCGTCGAACGCCGGCTGCACCCGCACGCCCTCGACGATCACGTCATCGATCGCATAGTCGATTACATAGCTGCCCGATACGCCGGCCTGCAGCCGCGCCGCTCCCGCCGCGATGTCGTAGCTCGCCTGAACGTCGAGCCCGCTGGTAGAAACGTCGGCCGAGTTGAACGCGTAAGTCGCCAGCCGCTGAACGTTGGCGGCCGAACAGACCCCGCCCGAGAAGGTGAAGCGTGCTTCCAGCGCGGCATAAGCCGGGTTGCCGCAGTTCGCGGTGCCGCTCGCCCCGAACAGCGCCGACACCATACCGCTGATCGGTTCGCTTTCGATCGGTCCTTGGAAGTCATAACGCCAATAGTCGACGCTCGCCTGAAAGCCGCCGCGATCGACCAGCAGGCCGGCGCTGTAAGTTGTCGCGCTTTCCGGCTTGAGGTCCGCATTGCCCAGCACGTCCACGGCCCGGAAGGCACCGCCAATCAGCGTCAGGATCACCTGATCGGACGACAGGTTCTGCGGCGGCGGCCCGCGAAAGGTGGTGCCCACTCCGCCGCGCAGCGCCAACCATTCGGTCAGCTCAAGCTTGGCGCGCACTTGCGGATCGAAGGTCGATCCGACCGTCCCGCCGTAGTCCTCGTAGCGGGCCGAGAGCTGCACTTGCATCCGCTCGGTTACCGGCACCTGCACTTCGCCGAACAACGCCCAGACGTCGCTACCGACCGAGACATCGTAGTTGGAGCCGAGGAAACCGATCGGCCCGGTTTCCGGCTCACAGGCGGCATCCGGGTTCAGCACCGAACCGGGGCAAGGATAGGCTGCGAGATTGTTGGTCGCGCCATAACGGCGGGCATAGCGGTCGTGGCGGTACTGCGCGCCGAGCGCGACGCCGATCTCGCCGCCGGGTAGCGATATCCCGCTCCGGCCCGAGAGGACCAGATCGCCCACCCACTGACGCGTGTTCGCCCGCCGCTGGATGATCGTGTAGAAATCGCCCACCGTGGCCGCATCGTTGATCAGCCCCGCCCCTGGCGCCAGGTCTAGCCCGAGCGGGTTGCTCGCCCCGGCGAAGACCGGGTTCGCTTCCCCGGTTATGGCGTTGCCGGCGATCGCGGTCGAAAACGGGTTGAAGAAGCGGCAGCCGTTCGTCCCGGCCAGCGCCGCCAGCTCCGCCGCCCCCAGGCCGGCGCGCGATTGCGGCGTCGCATAGGCGCAATCCGCTCCGCCGAACCCGGACAGCGCGTTCTGCAGCAAGTCGACGAAGTTGTCGGTCCCTTCGAAGTACCGGTCGTACTCCGACCAGGTCACTCCCGCCGTCAGGTCGAGCGCCGGCGCCAGCGCATAGTCGAGCGTCGCGGTGAGCTGGTACATGTCGGCACTGCGCGGCACGACCGCGGTGTTGCGATCGTTGTCGAACAGCGGATTGCCGCCGAGCAGCACCGGCCGGAACCGCACCGGATAGGCCAGCGCCGGCGCGTCGGGACGTCCGTCCGCGCCGGTCGCACAGCCCGCCGCCGCTCCGAACCGTGCGCAATAATCGACCAGAGCGGGTGCGTACTGGGGAATCACGAACAGCCCGGCACCACCGAACGCCGCGTTCGCCGACGGCGCGATCGTCGGCAGGTAGCTGGGGCTGGTCGTCATCACTGTCTCGGTGCGGCCGTAGAGGCCTGTCACCCGCAGGCTCGCCGGGCCCAGGACATCGACCTCGACGTCGGCGAACAGCTGCCAGCGGTCCTCCGGCTCGACCAGATTGGTGAAACCAAGGTACGGCGTGTGACACAAGTCCGCGCTCGACCCCGGCAGCGAGCGGAGGCCTCCCACCGCCGCGCAGCCCTCGTCGGCATCGAAGCGCACGCCGTTCAGCGTCCCATCGAAGTCGAAGTTGCCCGGCGATCCGCCCCCCGACCAGCCGCCTTGCGGGTTCGCCGCATAAGGCAGGTAGGCGAAGTCGCGGTCGAGCACGGTCAACTCGCTGCGATGCTGATAGCCTCCCGCCAGCAGCACCCGCGCGGGTCCCAGCCGGCCGCCCCACGAAAGCGCCCCGTTCCATTCTCCGTTCGAGCCGTCCACCCAGCGGTAGTCGGCCGAGGCCACGAAGCCCCGCTGGTCGGTCCGGGTGATGAGATTCGCCACTCCGGCGATCGCATCCGAGCCGTAGGTCGCGGCGCCGCCGTCCTTGAGGATCTCGATCCGCCCTAAGGCCGCCGCCGGGATCAGGTTGACGTCGACGATCGGAACGTTGCCCGAAGCCGCGGGAGCCAGCCGCCGCCCGTTCAGCAGCACCAGCGTCCGCTGCGGCCCCAGTCCGCGCAAGTTGATCGACGC
>CAYTPY010000010.1:0-41589 GCA_964439725.1 uncultured Erythrobacter sp.
AGACATAGGCGCGGTTGAGCAGCGCCTCGTCGGCGTCCGGATCGTAGGCTTTTACACGTTCGACGAGTTCGTACTGGCGCAGCATTGTCCCGATGTGCGTTGCACCATCGCCGGGAGCAAGGGGAAAGCTGCGGGAACCGGCACTTGCCGTGGCTTGCCGGCGGTTTCACAAGGGAGATCGCATGGCTGCTCCGACCACCTCGATCTTCGAACGCACCTCGCTGCTGGCGCGCGAACTCGGTGCCATCAATCTCGGCCAGGGTTTTCCGGACCTGCCCGAGCCGCGCGAACTGCTCGAAGCGGCGCAGCGGGCGCTGGTCGAGAGGTCGAACCAGTACCCGCCGATGCGCGGCTTGCCGGAGCTGCGCCTGGCGGTCTGCGACTATTACGCGCGCGAGCAAGGGCTGGAGCTGGCGCCCGAGGAAGTCATCGTCACTGCGGGCGCGACAGGAGCGCTGGCGGCGGCGATCTTCGCATTCCTGCAACCGGGCGACGAGGTGATTGCCTTCGAGCCGTTCTACGATGCCTATGTGCCGCTAGTCGAACGTGCCGGCGGCACCGTTCGCGCAATCACGCTATCGGCCCCCGACTGGACTCTGCCGCTCGATGAAGTCGAAGCCGCGATCGGGCCGAGCACGCGGATGATCGTTCTAAACACGCCCAACAACCCGACCGGCCGACTAGTCGATCGCGCCAGCCTCGAAGCACTCGGCGAGCTGTGCGAGCGGCACGACCTCCTCCTCCTGTGCGATGAGGTCTGGGAAGGGATGATCTACGGCGAGCACCGCCACGTCTCGGCCCTGGCTGTGCCGAGCCTGCGCGAACGGACGATCAAGGTTGGCTCGGCCGGCAAGATCTTCTCACTGACCGGCTGGAAAGTGGGTTGGGCCATCGCCGCTCGGCCGCTCGCTGAGGCGCTCGCGCAGCAGCACCAGTACCTGAACTTCACCATCGCCGCCCCTTTGCAGTGGGCGGTGACGGAAGGCTTAGCACTACCGGGCGAATGGCACGCCGCCCACCGCGCACGCTATGAAGCCGCCCGTGAACGTTTGGTTCGTGGCCTTAGCGGGGCCGGTTACTCCGTGCCGCCAGCGCAGGGTACCTGGTTCGTGACCGTGGATCTCGCCGCTTCGCACCTTGCTGCCGGCGACGAAGCGATCGCCGACGGAATGGTCCGAGAGGCTGGGGTAGCGGCGATCCCCGTCTCCGCCTTCTACCGCGACAATCCCGAACATGGCTATCTGCGGCTGTGCTTTGCCAAGGAAGACGCCACCCTGGACGAGGCGATCGCGCGCCTGGCGAATTTCAGGCCAAAGCGCTGAGCCTGACGAAGGAGCGGTCCAGCCTCCTGTTAGTTCTTCGCCTTCAGCCCCGCCGCTTCAATCGCCGCCAGAGCGCAGGCCTCGTCGTTGTCGCTCGTATCGCCGGTCACTCCGATCGCGCCGAGCACCGTGCCGCCCTCATCGCAGACGATGACCCCCCCCGCCGCCGGCACCAAGCCGCCCTCGCTCATCGTATCGATCGAGGCGATAAAGTGGGGACGCTCCACCGCCATTTCACCGATTGTGCGGCTCGACACGCCGAGCGCCAGCGCCCCGCAGGCTTTCCCACCCGCCAGCTTGACCCGCATGTTCGAAGCCCCGTCCTGCCGCTGGCACGCGATCAGGTGCCCGCCCGGATCATGGATCGTGACGGTCAGCGGCTTGAGCCCCAGTTCGCCGCCTTTGGCAAAAGCCGCTTCGATCAATGCGTTAGACTGTTCCAAGCCGAGACGGTGCATTCCGATCAACTCCACTTCGCCTCAGGCGGCAGGCTCATGAGGATAGCGTCGATGTTGCCGCCTGTCTTCAGGCCGAACAGCGTGCCGCGATCATAGACCAGGTTGAACTCGGCGTAGCGGCCGCGCCACTCGAGTTGCTGCTCCTTTTCCTCCGGGCTCCACTCCATGCCCATCCGCTTACGCACGATTTTGGGGAACACGTCGAGGAACGCTTCGCCGACGTCACGGGTGAAAGCAAAATGGCGTTCCCACTCCGCGTCGTCAGCGCACTCCATGTGGTCATAGAAGATGCCGCCCTCGCCCCGCGCAATGCCGCGGTGGGGAATGAAGAAGTAGTCATCGGCCCACTTCTTGAACTTCTCGTAATAGGTCGGATTGTGCGCCATGCAGGCCGCGCGGAAGGCGGCGTGGAATTGCTCGGTGTCTTCCTGATAGGGGAGCGGCGGGTTGAGGTCCGCACCGCCGCCGAACCAGGCTTTGCCAGTGGTCAGGAAGCGCGTGTTCATGTGCACCGCCGGAACGTGCGGATTGGTCATGTGCGCCACCAGGCTGATACCCGTAGCGGTGAAGCCGGGATTTTCCGGGCTGGCGCCATTGATGGTGCCGGCGAACTGCTCGGGGAAGTTGCCGGCCACCGTCGAGACGTTGACGCCGACTTTCTCGAACACTTTGCCCTTCATCAGCCCGCGCACACCGCCACCGGGGTCGGCGTTACCTTCCTCCTCGCGCTGCCAGGCCAGATAGTCGAAGCTGGCGTCGGATCCCGCCTCTCGCTCAATCGCTTCGAACTCTGCGCAGATGCGGTCGCGCAGGCTCTCGAACCATTGCTGCGAGCGGGCGGTATATGGTTGCCATTCTGTCATAGAGGTTCCTTGCCAAAGCCCCCGACCTACGGCAAGGGAGGCGCGTGGTTCCTGTTTCGTTCGCCTTCGAGTTCTGTGGGGAAGAGTTCCGGCTGACGAGCGCGCGTGCGCTTTATTGGCCGCGGGAGCAAGCGCTGCTGGTGGCGGATCTGCACCTCGAAAAAGCCAGCTTCTATGCGCGCCACGGGCAGTTGCTGCCGCCTTACGACAGCCGCGAGACGCTGGAACGACTGGCGCTGGCGCTCCGCGAAACGGGAGCCCGGCGGGTCTACACGCTGGGCGACAACTTCCACGACTCGGCAGGAGTCGATCGGCTTGAGCCGCATGCGGCGGGAATGCTGGCCGCGCTCACTCGCGCGACCGAATGGATCTGGATCACCGGCAACCACGACGCGGCCATGGAAGCGAAAAGCGGGGGCGCGTTAGCCGAGGAGTTGGAGATCGCCGGCATCGTGCTGCGCCACCGAGCCAAAGCGGGAGAGACCCGTCCGGAACTGTCTGGTCACTTTCACCCGCGCCTGCACCTGACCATACACCAACGCCGTATTCGCCGTGCCTGCGCCGTGGTCAGCCATGACGATCGCGGCTGCGGGCGGATGATCCTCCCAGCCTTCGGCGCCCTGACCGGCGGAATGGATGCGGCCGACCCCGCCATCGTGGCCGCTTTGCAGCCCGCGACGGCGATCGATGCGGTGCTGCCCGCAGGGCGTAAACTGGCCCGTTTTCCGCTATGGCGGGCGCCAGCGTGATACGCCCCTAACCCCCTAGCGCGGGACGCCTGAAACCACTAAGTAGCGCACGTTCCAACGGCACCAAGGAGATTGCCCATACCCCGTCCACCCCGGCGCATGCTGGCGCCCCCGGTCAAGTCCGGCCCCCGGTTCGACCAGATGATCCAGTCCGACAAGGTTCGCGTCATCGATGAGAACGGCGAGAACATCGGCGTAATGTACACCCGCGAAGCGATCGAGCAGGCCAACGAGATCGGCTTGAACCTCGTCGAGGTATCGCCGAACGCCGATCCGCCCGTTTGCAAGTTCCTCGATGTCGGCAAGCACCGCTACGAGGCGCAGAAGAAGGCCAACCAGGCGCGCAAGACGCAAAAGACGCAGCAGATCAAAGAGATCAAGATGCGTCCGAACATCGACGATCACGACTACGACGTGAAGATGCGCAATGTGGTCAAGTTCATCGAGGAGGGCGACAAGGTCAAGGTAACCTTGCGCTTCCGCGGCCGCGAGATGGCGCACCAGGAGCTTGGCATGAACTTGCTGCGCCGGGTCCAGGAGGACGTCGCCGAGATCGCCAAGATCGAGGCCTACCCGCGTCTCGAGGGCCGTCAGATGCTGATGGTGCTGGCGCCCAAGTAAGGCGCCGCTTCATCGATCAGGAGAAGGGCGCGCTCGCAAGGCGCGCCTTTTCTTTTGGCTATTTGCGCCGCCCCACCTTGGCGAGCCATGTCTCCTCCTGCCGGTCTTGACCGGTCGACGCCCGCAATCAGCGCGGTTTCCCGTCGTACGCTGGAGCCATACCGGCTTGTGCAGCGTTGATGGCTAGCGGCCGCCTTCGCGCGCCGCTACATCCACGATGAGCCAGTTTCAGGGGTAACCATGTCCGATCCCGTCGACCGCCCCACGCCCCGCCGCAAGCCGAAGCGCGAAGTAACCCAGATTGGTGGTCGGAAGCTCAAGCCATCCACACTGATGATGGGCTACGGCTATGACCCCGTGCTGTCAGAAGGTTCGCTCAAGGCGCCGATCTTTCTGACGAGCACGTTCGTGTTCGAGAGCGCGGAGGCCGGCAAGCGGCACTTCGAAGGCATTACCGGCAAGCGCGCTGGCGGCGCGGAAGGCCTCGTCTATTCGCGTTTCAACGGCCCGAACCAGGAGATCCTGGAAGACCGCCTGAGTGTCTGGGATGGAGCCGAGGATGCGCTAGTTTTCTCGAGCGGCATGACCGCGATCTGCACGCTGATGATGGCGTACTGCGAGGCTGGTGACGTCATTGTCCACTCGGGGCCGCTCTACGCTGCCAGCGAAGGCTTCGTGGACAAAGTGCTCGGCAAGTTCGGCATCGGCTACGTCGACTTCCCGGCGGGGGCAAGGCGCGATGAGATCGATGCAGTCCTGGCAGAAGCCAAGAGTTTGGCAGCCGAGCGAGGCGGCAAGGTCGCGATGATCTACCTCGAGAGCCCGGGCAATCCGACTAACGCTCTCGTGGACATCGAAGCTGTGCGCGACGCACGCGACGCAGCGCTCGGCCCCCAAGCAACCCCGATCGCCATCGACAATACCTTTCTTGGGCCGCTGTGGCAGAGTCCGCTGAAGCATGGCGCAGATATCGTCGCTTACTCGTTGACCAAATATGCTGGCGGTCACTCCGATCTCGTCGCCGGCAGCGTGTCCGGAGCGAAGCGATGGATGGATCCCGTCCGTGCGCTGCGCAACACGATGGGGGGTATATGCGACCCCAACACGGCCTGGATGCTGCTCCGAAGCCTGGAGACGCTCGAGATCCGGATGGCGCGCGCCACCGAAAACGCGATACGGGTTTGCGATTACCTCAAAGACCATCCCAAGGTGGAGGGACTAGGCTTCCTCGGGCTGCTGCGCGAAGGCTCGCAACTCGACATCTACCGCCGCCACTGCACCGGACCGGGCAGCACGTTCTCGCTGTTCATTCGCGGCGGCGAAGCGGAAGCGTTCCGTTTCCTCGATGGTCTACGGGTCGCGAAATTGGCTGTAAGCCTCGGCGGAACGGAAACCCTCGCCAGCCATCCGGCAGCGATGACACACTTGTCGGTGCCCGATGAACGCAAGGCGCAGCTCGGCATTACCGACAACTTGGTACGGGTGTCGATCGGCATCGAGGATCCGGAGGATCTGATCGCCGACTTCGAACAGGCGCTGGCGGCAGTTTGACCACGTTGACTGGTGGCAGGAGGCTCAGGAACTTCTTCAGCATCCCCGCAGTTTCACCGGCAAAGTCAATCCGCCCGAGGGAACCTGCATGAAGAAGCTCGCCATCATCGCGACGGCCACTGGACTCACTTTTGCGCTCACCGCCTGCGACAGCCAGGCCGAGAACCAGGTGGAAGAGACAGCCACCGCGATCGACGAGTCGTACGAAGCGGAAGCGGACTTAGCCGAGGCCGTCGAGGCAGGCGGACCCAACGAGCAAGCAGCGGAAACTGAGGCTGACGCGCTGCGCGAGGAAGGCGAACAGATCAAGGACGACCTTGAAGACGCAGCCGACGAGATGGATCGCCTGCCGCAGTAGCGGTCGTGTCCCATCGCTCGGTTGCGGCGGGCCCGCCGATCTGGTCTTATCCCTCGTAGTGGGGAGAGGACCATGAAGTTCAAATATGTCCTGCTTGGCGCAGCCGCAGCGTTGATCGCGTCAGGGGCGACGGGGCAGATTCCTGGTAAAAGCCCGCTCGATCTCGCTGTCGCGGCGGGCGCTTCGGCACCTCCTGCCGGATGGACCGCGCCGCGTACTGCGTGGGGCGACCCGGACCTGCGCGGAATCTGGCCGATCGATTCAGTCGGGCGTACCCCAGTCGAGCGGCCGGTCGAACTTGGCACAAAGGCGTATCTCACCGACGAAGAGTATGCCGCAGCCCTCGCCTTGGCGGAAAGCACGGCGGCGAACTACGAACGCGAGGATGAAGCCGGCGAGATCGGCTCCGGCCACTGGTTCGAGTGGGGCCGCCCGCTCAAGCAAACGTCGCTGATCATGGAGCCGGCCAACGGTCGCATTCCGCCGCTCACGGCCGAAGGCGAGCGGCTCTCCGGCCTGATGCGCAGCAGCTGGAACGTCACCCAGTTCGACCGGATCAGCGATTTCAACACGCTCGACCGCTGCCTCAGCCGCGGCTTGCCATCGTCGATGACCCCGTTCCCATACAACAACGGCATCCGCGTTTTCCAGGCGCCCGGTTACGTCGTCTTGCAACTGGAGATCGTGCACGAAACGCGCATCATCCCGCTCGACGGGCGCGCGTCGATCCCGGACAGCTTGCGCAACTATCTCGGAGAGTCCCGCGGACATTGGGAGGGCGACACATTGGTGATCGAAACTACCAATCTGACCGGCGAGACGCCGATGAACATCGTCGGCCCCGGAAACAAACCGATCCCGACAAGCCCCGAGCAGTCCGTCACCGAGCGGCTGACAATGATAGGTCAAAATACGATCTTCTACGAGGCGACCGTACGCGATCCGGTGGTTCTGACCGAACCGTTCAAGCTCGCTTTTCCTTGGACCCGCAACGATGATTACGGGATGTTCGAGTACGCCTGCCATGAAGGCAACACGGTGGTCCCGAACTACATCAAGACCACCTCACCGCGGTTCGTGGGCACACTGGAGAACCCCTCTGACCCTGCGGAATGGGTCCGCGACACAGTCCAGCGCTAAAGGTGGAAACGGCGAGGAAGCACGGCTGCCGACCGAGCACCTGCCTCCGTCCGTTAACTGCATCGCTTGTTCCTGCCGCACGCGCAAAAAATCGTGCATAGCCAGACGCCGGGTCGATCTGGTATGTTGCTGATCATGCCGCCGTTGAGCGGCGGAACGCAAGAACAGGCCAGGCTTTACGGTTTACGTGATGAGGTGAGCGCCGAGATCATCGGGCTCGGATTGGAGCAGCAGCCGTGACAATCCCTTCCTGCACGCGCCGCCGCTTCTTGATATCGACGACATTCATAGCGGCAGCGGGCGCCTTATCGGTCTCGAGCTTCGGGCCGGCTGCAATGAACGGACCGCGCATGCTGGTGTCGGCAGAGCGTGCTCCGCTGCTGGGCTCACCTTCGCAGGCCCTTGTGCTCGACGGGCCGCGCGTCGAGCGACTGCAGTCGATGGCCGAGAGCCTGTCGGGCTTGTCCGGAGAGATCATCCTGCGCCTCGACCCAGTGGATGATCAACTGCTTGACGTGGCTGCTCAGCAGGCCCGCGTCAGCATTCGGCGCGGCGCGGCTGCGCCCGATGGCTTAGGCATCCTTGCCCATGTGACCCCGCACAAGAGGAATTTGGCATGACTCGGTTGTGCACGCGTCATTCACCAGGGGTCCTGGCCTTTGGACTAGCTCTTGCCCTGTCCGGGTGCAGCGGCGGTTCGGACGGTTCAGAGCGAGAGGGCACCGCGACCGCGCGGCTGACCTACCTCGATAAGACCTCGATCCCTGAAGATCCTGCCGAGATGGTTTTCGAGCAGACTTGTATGTCCTGCCATGCGACCGGGGTCGGTCCGGTCATCACCGGACGTAACCTGCCGCCAGAAGCGGTCAAGCTGTTCGTTCGTAACGGCATCGGGGCTATGCCCGCGTTTACTGAAGCCATGATCGACGACGAAACGCTCGATGGGGTGGCCAGGCTCGTTGCTGAATCGCCGGCGCCACCCGGCGCACCCGCCCAATGACCAAGAGGCAGCAAGCATGACCGACCAGGCCCTTCCCCAAGGCGTGACCTCCGCGCAGTTCGAATCTGCGCTTGGGCAGCTGCGCGGCCTGCTCGGCAGCGATAAAGTGCTGACGAGCGACGAACAACTCGCACCCTATTCCAAGATCATGCTGTCGACCCCGGACGAGCAGCATCGACCGGGCGCCGCCGTGCTCGCGACGACGGTCGAGGAAGTGCAGGGCGTGCTCAGGATCTGCAACGAGTTCAGGACGCCGGTCTGGCCGATCTCCACCGGCCGCAACTTCGGTTATGGGTCGGCCGCCCCGGGCACCCGTGGACAGATCGTGCTCGACCTCAAGCATATGAACAGGATCATCGAGATCGACCCGGTGCTGTGTACGGCCCTGGTCGAACCTGGGGTGACTTATCAGCAGCTCTGGAACTACCTGAAGCAGAACGATATCCCGCTGTGGCTATCCTGCCCCGCGCCCTCCACCATCGCGGGCCCGGTCGGCAACACACTGGATCGGGGTGTCGGCTATACGCCTTACGGCGAGCATTTCATGATGCAGTGCGGAATGGAAGTCGTGCTCGCCAATGGCGACGTGCTGCGCACTGGCATGGGCGGCGTTGAGAATTCCAACACCTGGCAGGCTTTCAAGTGGGGTTATGGCCCATATCTGGACGGGATCTTCACGCAGTCCAACTATGGCGTCGTGACCAAGATGGGCCTCTGGCTGATGCCGGCACCTCCAGCCTACAAGCCCTTTTCGATCCGCTATGAATCGACCGACGACATCGACCTGATCGTCGAAACGCTCCGCCCTCTGCGCATTGCCGGGGTCATCCCCAACGCGTTCGTGATCGCGAATCTCATGTGGGAAGCGTCTGCGGTCATTCCGCGATCGAAGTATTACGACGGCGACGGCGTGACGCCAGCGTCGGCGCTGGCCCAAATCCAGCAGAACGAAGGCGTGGGGGCGTGGAACGTCTACGCAGCGCTTTACGGAACGCCCGAGCAGGTTGAGGTCAACTGGAACATCGTCAAGTCCGCTGTCGAAGCCTCTGGCAAGGGGCAACTGATCACGGAAGAAGAAGCCGGAGACACCGAGCCGTTCAAGTACCGTGCGCAGTTGATGCGCGGCGACATGACGCTTCAGGAGTTCGGCCTCTATCGCTGGCGCGGCGGCGGCGGGTCGATGTGGTTCGCGCCGGTCTCACAGGCGAAGGGGTCCGAAACGAAGGCCCAAATGGAACTCGCCGAGACCATATTGAACGAGTACGGGCTCGATTACGTCGGAGAATTTGTCGTCGGCATGCGTGACATGCACCACATCGTCGATGTGCTATTCGATCGCACCAATCCGGAAGAGACAGCGGCGGCGCACGAGTGCTTCGGCAGGCTGCTCACCGAATTCGGCAATCGCGGCTATGCGGTATACCGCGTCAACACCGGCTTTATGGAACAGGCAGCGCAGCTCTATGGTCAGGTAAAGCGCAACGTGGACCAGACGCTGAAGCGGGCGCTCGACCCGAACGGAATCATCGCACCCGGCAAGTCCGGCATCAATATCTAGAGTCTGCTCGGCTTGCGCTGGCCCGGACCTTGCGAACCGCGCCCAACCTTACCCCTGCCACTCCCGACGCTCTTCGGCTTGGCGCAAGACTTCATAAGCCAACTGATAGGCTTGGAATGCCGTTGCCGCTTCCTGATCGTTCGGCTTCACGTCGGGGTGAACTTCCTTGGCCCTCGCACGCCACGCTTTCTTGACCGCGTCGAAGTCCGCATCGGCTTCGAGCCCCAGGACATCGAGCGCACGCATCTCGTCGGCGCTGCGGCTGCCGTCACCGGAGCCGCCCCAGCCATAGTGTGAGGCTTGCGCATAGCCGGCATTGGTACGCTGCTCCGTGTTCGCACGCTCCGCGGCTTCGGCCTTGTCGAGGCCTTCGAAGTAGTCCCACTTGGAATTGTATTCGGCCGCGTGGCGTTGGCAGAAGTACCAGCGGTCAGGGCTGTTTGGGGCCTTGGGCGCGGGGCAGTTGCCCGGCTCGTCGCAGCCATGGCGATCGCACAGGCGTACCTTGGCTGCCTCGCGCGAGCTGCCATAGCCGCGCCAGCGCGGGAACCCCCAGTCAAGCGAGCGCTTCGGCCGGCTCACGATCTTAATCCGCAGGAAAGCATCGGCCGAATATAGGCGCGCCGGCTCGGAACTGGAACCGCAGCGGCGGCCTTCGGTAACATTTCGGTCCTCAGCTTCATTGGATCGCAGTGGGCGCCCAACCCTAAGCCGAGCGCGCCGAACAAAATAGGTTGAATGATGTCAAAGCAGCTTTCAGTGGCCTCGGCGTTTTCGATCCTCGCGCTTTCCGCGCTTGCGCTGTTTGCGCCCGGATCGGCGCGCCTGGAAGAGCTTGACATAAAAAGGGGCGCGGCGATCGAGATCACCGCGCCCGCTCTTATTGCAGAGTTGCCGCTGCTGGACTGATCAGTTGAGCACGACCGTAACCGCGCGGCGGTTGCGAGCCCAGGCCTGCTCGTTCGAGCCGAGAGCAACCGGGCGCTCCTTGCCGTAGCTGACCACCGTAATGCGGTCGGCTGAAACGCCCAGGCTGACCAGATAGTTCTTCGCAGCGTTAGCGCGGCGCTCACCCAGCGCCAGGTTGTATTCGCGCGTGCCGCGTTCGTCGGCGTGGCCTTCGACGGTGGCGCGGACGTTCGGGTACTGCTGCAGGTATTGCGCTTGCTGGCGCAGCGCCGTCTGGTCCTCGGCGTCGATGTCGTACTTGTCGGTGTCGAAGTAGATCGTGTCGCGGCCCTGCATCTGCTGCACGAAGTGCTGCTGCGTGCCCGGCACCGGGCCGGCCGGCTGCGAAGGACCACTCGGGGTGGTTGGCGCGGAAGTCTGCGGCGGCGGCGGCAGTTCCTCTGGGGCCTTCTTCGCGCAAGCCGACAAGGCAATCGCGCTGGCAACGGTCACGGCAATGGCGATCTTCTTCATGGTTCTCTCCTTACTGATGATCTCTAGCGGCGCGACCCACTGAAACTACAACACGCTTAAGGCAGGACCGGTCCCCAGGATGGGTCGGAAGCGCCCACCGGAGTGGGCAAACGACGCTCGTTCCGGCCTGTCAGGTCCACCTGCCATATCGAGGTTTCACCCGAATTGCGCTGGGTGCGGAAGAACTGAACGATGCGGCCGTTCGGCGACCATGTCGGCGCTTCGTCCTGCCACGAATTGGTCAGGTGCCTGAGGCCGCCGCCATTCGGGCTCATCACCGCGATGCGCAAGTCGCCCGCGATATGGGTGAAAGCGATGAGGTCGCCCCGCGGGCTCCATTCCGGGGTTGCCGCCCGTCCGCCGAAGAAGCTGATCCTGCGCTGGTTCGAGCCATCGGCATTCATGATATAGATCTGCTGGTTCCCGGACCGGTCACTTTCGAAGACGATCCGCGACCCATCGGGCGAGTACGAACCGCCCACGTCAATGCCGGGAGCATCAGTCAGCCGCTGCGGACTTCCACCCCCGGCGGCGGAGACGCGATAGATGTCTGTATTGCCCGAGGCCGCCATCGAATAGAGGATCCAGCGCCCGTCAGGCGACCAGCGCGGCGCGAACGTCGGGTTCGGACTCTGAGTGATCAGTGTCTGGCTTCCGGTACCGATATCGTAGACGAAGATGCGCGCGAAGCCGTTCAGGTAGCTGACGTAGGCGATCTTCGAGTAGTCCGGCGAATAGCGCGGCGTCAGCGCCGTGGACTGGCCGTTGGTGATGAAGCGGTGGTTGGCGCCGTCGGAGTCCATGATCGCCAGCCGCTTGACCCGGTTATCCTTGGGGCCGGTCTCGGCGATATAGGCGATCTTGGAATCGAAGAACGGGCTCTCGCCCGAGAGGCGCGAATACACGAGATCGGCGCACTTGTGGGCCGCGCGGCGCCAGTCCGCGGGAGCCACCACCCAGCCTTCGCGGACCAGCTCCTGCTGGAGTTGCACGTCATAGAGATAGCACCCCACCGTCAGCCGATCGTCGTTGCCGGCTCGGACATAGCCGTGGACCAGCATCTCGGCCGAACGGCCGCGCCATGTGGCCCAGGCCGGCGAGGTGATCTGAGGGTAAGTCGGCCGCGGCAATGCGTCGGGTCCGACTGGCCGAAACAGCCCGTTATTGCGCAGATCGTTGAAGATGACCCGTGCGAGTTCGACACCCAGCGCGCTCGTACCCTGCGAGTTGGCGGGCGTCGGCCCGTCGCGATCGGCGGCGAATGCGGGGATGGCGATGCCGAGATCTTGCCACTCGCTTTCGTCCGTCACGCGCCCGGTCAGACCGATCTCCTCATCCTCGGCCGGAACGGCCATCGGGACGACAGGCGGTGCTGGCTGTTGCGCGTAAGCGGGCGTGGCAACCGCAACGACGAATGCCAAGAAGGTGAACAATCTGATCATCGCGACAAGTTCCTGTCGAATTCCCAAGTCAGCCGCCGCCAGCGACTATAGAATTCCTCGGGCAAGTTGAAAGGTGCAGCCAATTGCACGGCGCGAATGGCTCGTTCGGCATGCAGCGGAGCCTGCGGCCGGTTGGAATCTGTTATTCCGGTCTGGCGGATAATCTCCGGTCGGCCCCTCAGGCTGCCATCTTCGTTGAGCTCCCAACGAAGCACCGTCACCAGGCGTTCGGCGTCTACCCCCTGCGGAGCGCTCCAATGTGGCCGCAACTGCCGGTTTATCGCCTGCTGCAAGGATGCTTGCTCTGCGGCGCCAAACGACGCGGCGGGGCTGCCTCGGCTCTGCGTGCGCTCGCCGGCACTGGCCCCTTCAAGGAAATCGGCGCCAATCCGGCTGCCCCCCGCGCGCGCCGTCGAAGTTGGCCGCGGCGCGGGGCTGGCGGTCTGTGCAGGAGCCGGGCTTGAGCGAGGAGCGGGCGAGGACCGCGCGGTCGGGGTGGGGGCAGGCCGCGGGCTAGCGATCGGAGTCGGGGTCGGCCGCGGACTGGCCCTCGGCCGCGGCGTCGGTCGGGGCTCCGGCCGCGCTACCGGTTCCGGTTGAGGCTCCGGTTGCGCGAGCGGCTCTGGCTCAGGCGCCGGTTCCGGAGCCAGAATGGGCGCAATGGCCGCCTGCGGTTCGGCTGAGGGATCGGGCGAGGTCGATTCGAGACTGACCTCGTCCGCCAGGCTCACGTCCATCCGCTCGGGAATCGGCAGCCGCCTGGGTTCATCGCCGACCTGCCACACGAGAGCCGCAAGCACAGCCACGTGCGCAATCGCGGCGACCCCGAGGCCGATCCGCTCTTCGCGTGAAAGACGGGCGATCGCAGCCATGGCTATCGGCTATGGAGCCTCGACTGAACCCTGAGTGACCAGGGAAATGCTGTTGCAGCCACCGCGGTTGAGCTCGCCCATCACCGCCATGACCCGTCCGTAGTCGAGGGCGCGGTCGGCGCGCAGCGTTACAAGCGGGCCACTGGCGCTGACACCGCAGCCCATGCTCGACACGGCAGCAGGAAAGCCGCCCCGCTCAACGAGGCCTTCATCGACATAGATGAAGCCTTCGCGATCGATCGAGATCGTAATCTGATCGGGTTGCTGGTCGAGTGCATTGGCGCGGCTTTCCGGCAATTCGACCGGCACACCGCTCGCCAGCATGGGAGCGGTGACCATAAAGATGATCAGCAGCACCAGCATGACGTCCACGAACGGCGTCACGTTGATCTCCGACATCGGCGTGCGCCGCCCGGATCGCCCGCGATTGCGCGAGCTTGCGTGGAGCCCCATCGCCATCAGCTACGCTCCAATTCGCGGCCAATCTGGGCGTGAACGCGATCGGCAAAGCGCTGCATGCGCGCCTCGAACGCGTTCACCCGGTGGCTGAAGCGGTTGTAGGCGATGACCGCGGGGATCGCCGCGAACAAACCGATGGCAGTTGCGAACAGAGCCTCGGAAATACCCGGCGCGACGACCGCCAGTGATGAATTCTGCTGCATGCCGATCTGGAAGAAGCTGTTCATGATGCCCCAGACGGTGCCGAACAGACCCACGAACGGCGCGACCGACCCAGTCGTCGCCAGGAACGTCAGCCGCTCGGCCAGGGAGTCCGCCTCCGCCGCGACCTGCCCGGCCATGGTCAGCGCAATCCGGTCCAGAGCCCCTTCCTTGTCGCGCAAGCCGTCTTTGGTCGAAGTGCGCAGTTCCGCGATGCCGGCGGCAGCAATGCGGGCAGACGGGTTATCCTGACGCCGCTTGCCCTGAACGAGCACCTCTGGCTGCTCCGCGTCCCAGAAGTCCTGCTCGAAGGCGGCACTGCGGCGGCGCAGCTTGCCCATCCTCATCGAAAACGAGACGATGATGGTCCAGACCCAGATGCTCGCCAGCACTAGCCCGACGATCACCAATTGGACGACGATGTCGGCATCGAGAAAGAGCTCGAGCGGGTCGAGCCGCGACGGCGCAGCAACAGTAGAGGAAGCAACTGAAACGATGAGGCTCATGCGACGTCTTTCGCGGAGTGAAAAATTTCGAAGGCGGCGCGCCAGGCGGAAGGCTGGCGACGCGGTCGTCCTTCAGGCGAGATGAACGCCACCCGAACGAAGGCCTCGGCGAGGCGTTCCTTCCCGCGCAGCGCGCACTGGTGCAGACAGACGCTGGCGGCGCCCAGTTCCGTCGTGCTGGTCGCGATGGTCACGGCATCGTCGAGCCGAGCGGGAGCAAGGTAGCGGATCGAAAGGTCCGCAACCGCATAAGTCCCTTCCCCGCTTTCGGCAGCGGCCCGCTGGTCGATGTCCAGCAAGCGCAACATGTCGGAACGCGCCCGCTCGAACCAGCGCAAGTAATTGGCATGATAGACGATGCCGGAGAGATCGGTGTCTTCGTAGTACACGCGCAGCGGGAACAGGTGCAGCGGGCCCTGAAATGCACCTGATGGCGGCGCGGGAAGGCTCGATGCGTCCATTGCAACGGCATTAGCCGCGCCGCGACTCGCGTGGCAACCGCGCCGATGTCGATTTCGGCGGGGGGCCCGCGATGTGCGGCCCGCTGTGCTCAGCGCGCGATCATCGGCCCCAGCGGCTTGCCGCCGAACAGATGGACATGGAGATGCGGCACTTCCTGGCCGCCGTGGCGCCCCAGGTTGGCCAATAGCCGATAACCCGGCTCGACCAGTTCCTGCTCCCGCGCCACGCGGCCGACGGCGCGGACGAAGCCGGCGATCTCTTCCGCGTCCGCTTTGGCGGAAAAGTCGTCCCAGCTGACGTAGGCCCCCTTCGGGATCACCAATATATGGACGGGAGCCTGCGGCGCGATGTCGTGGAAGGCAAGCGCCCACTCGTCCTCGTAGACCTTCTTGCAAGGGATCTCACCGCGCAGGATCTTCGCGAAGATATTGTCCGGATCGTAAGGCTGGGTCGCATCGATGGGCATCAGGCGCTCCGTGACGCTTTTTCGGCAAGGCCGGACGTTCCTTCGCGGCGATCGAGCTCTGCCAGCACGTCCGCCCAGGAAACGTCCTTCGCCCCGAGCAAGACCATCAGGTGGAAGATGACGTCGGCTGCCTCTCCGACCAGTTCCTCGCGCGTTCCAGAAAGAGCCGCGATCACGGTTTCCACGCCTTCCTCACCGAGCTTGCGGGCCATGGTCGGTAGGCCCCGTGCCGCCAGGCTTGCGACATAGCTCTGCTCCGCCGAGGCCTCCAGCCTGTCCCGGATCGTCAACTCGAGGCGCGTAAGCGTGTCCATTCGTCGGGAATGGGCAAGCCCACCCCGCTCGTCAAGCGCCGGACGGGTTACTTGGTTTCGGCGTCCAGCGCGCGCTGCCGACGCTGCGCGCTCACGGCCGCACGCCGCCCCACGATCACGCCCAGGACTCCAAGGCCGAAGAGCGTGAAGTGCGAGCCTTCGGGAACGGACGTGGCCTCTGCAGCCCAGGCAGGTGACGAGGTCAGAAGAACCGAGAGCGCGACGAGGATGCGAGTGACCATGGGCCTGCGTTGACGCCCTGCCGCGTCAAATCAACGGGGGCGAAAGGGGCGTCCCGCAGCGGGACTATGTGGCGCGCGCAGGTAAACCCGCCGCGCGCAGCGCAGCGTGCGCTTCGGCGATGGTGTGGGTGCCGAAATGAAAAATGGACGCAGCAAGGACCGCGCTGGCGTGACCTTCAGTGACTCCTTCGACGAGGTGCTGGAGCGTGCCCACGCCGCCGCTGGCAATAACCGGCACGGTCACCGCATCGGCAATCGCGCGCGTCAGCTTGAGGTCATACCCGCGCTGCGTGCCGTCGCCGTCCATCGAGGTAACGAGTAGCTCACCAGCGCCCAGCTCGGCCATGCGGATCGCGTGCTCAACCGCGTCGATACCGGTCGCGCGGCGGCCGCCATGAGTGAAAATTTCCCAATGGTCGTGGCTCCACCGGGCATCGACCGACGCGACCACGCACTGGCTGCCGAACCTTCCGGCAATCTCCCCGATCACCTCGGGACGCGCCACCGCAGCCGAGTTGACCGCGACTTTATCGGCCCCGGCCAGCAGAAGGGCCCGTGCGTCGTCCACCGAACGCACGCCCCCGCCGACGGTCAGCGGCATGAAGCACACCGCAGCGGTCCGCCGCACGACGTCCAGCAACGTGCCGCGCCCTTCGTGCGTGGCGGAGATGTCGAGGAAGCATAGTTCGTCGGCGCCTGCAGCGTCATAAGCGCGAGCCTGCTCGACCGGATCACCCGCATCCTTGAGGTCAACGAAGTTGACGCCCTTGACCACTCGGCCGTCGGCCACGTCGAGACACGGGATGACGCGGATGCGAACGGTCATGCCGCCCTCTGCACGATCGCTATCGATGCCATCGTCAGCGCGACGAAGCTCAGCGCGGCCTTGATCGCGCATACCACGCGGTACGCTCCCGGCCGCTCTTCCTTGGAGAACGTCCCGAACGCGGTCTTCACCGAACCTGAGCGCAGGTTGCGCATCAGATCGATCACGATCAGGATCCCGGCGATGATACCGACGATGGCGATCATGCTCGCTCCGCCATCTGGATCGCCGCGGCGAGATCGAGCCGGCCGTCGTAAAGCGCGCGTCCGGTAATCACCCCTTCGATACCATCGTCCGCATGGAGCGCGAGCATGCGGATGTCGTCGAGGCCTTTCACTCCGCCGCTGGCGATCACCGGCATGCCGGTGCGGCGGGCAAGGTCGACCGTCGCCTCGATGTTGCAGCCTTTGAGCAGACCGTCGCGGCCGATGTCGGTGAATAACAGGCTGGCGACGCCCGCATCCTCGAACCGGCGCGCCATGTCTTCGACCGGGACATCGGAAACTTCGGCCCAGCCTTCGGTCGCAACCATCCCGTCTCGGGCATCGACGGCCACGACGATGCCGTTCTCCCATTCGCGCGCCATGTCGCGTACGAACTGCGGGTCCTTGAGTGCGGCAGTGCCGATTACGACGCGCGACACGCCCAGGTCGAACCATCCGGCCACCGCTTCTGGCGTTCGAATACCGCCGCCGAGTTGGACGTGACCCGGAAAAGCTTCGACGATCCGTTCGACCGCCTCCCGGTTGCGGCTCTCGCCCGCGAAGGCGCCGTCGAGATCGACGACATGGAGGTACTGCGCGCCCATCTCGGCAAACTGCACAGCCTGTGCAGCAGGATCGTCGCCGTAGATGGTGGCACGGTCCATGTCACCTTCGGCCAGGCGAACGACCTGACCTTGCTTGAGGTCAATAGCGGGGAATACGATCATGCTGGCCGCGGTAATGCTGCCTGTGAGCCAGCGCAATCGCCCTTCGACCGGCTCAGGGCAAACGGAGGACACCGTACCATTCGTGGTGAGCCTGTCGAACCCCGCTCTTGCGGCCTTACTGCGGACCGGGGTCTTCCGAGGCCACGAACATCTCCTTCGGAATATGCGTGATCCGGCAGGCCAGGTCCGCCTCGCCGCTGGCGACGATGAAGTGGTCTTCTTCCTGATAGATGCCCGTCGTGAACACCACGTCGCGAAGGTACATCTGCTCTTCGAGGGGCAGGGTGAGTTCCGGGTTGGCTTCGAGCAGCGGCGGGTGGCTGGTGGCGATCACCTTCCACGGCTCGTCCGGGTCGAGCAGCGACCAGTAAGTGCGGTAGACACCCACGAGTTGGCTCGGCTCGACCGCGTGCCACAGCGTCAACCAACCGCGCTTGCCGTCGATCTCCGTGAGGATGGGCGGAGTGCCGCCGCCGATGCGTTCGGTCATCAGGTGGCTGGCATGTGGACGGATGTGGGGTTCGATATGCGGCATCCAGTGCAGCGCGTCGGGGCTGCTGGCGATGTTGATCGAAGGACCAGCGAAGAACGGGCTCCCCGGAGGATAGGCGAAGAACTGCGAACCGAGCGGGCGCGTCTGCGCCCAGTACTTGCCGTCGACAAGGCCTTCGAAGATCAGCATGTCCTTGTTTTGGTGGTCGAGGACGATGCCTTCGAACTTCCAGTCGAGCAGGTTGTCCGAGGAATAGAGCGTCGTCGAGTGGCGCTCAGGGCTCACCGAACACGTCGTCATCAGCCAGCGCCCTTCAACCCAGCTGATGCGGGCGTCCTCCACCCCGTAGCACTGGTAAGTGCCGCGCGGAGCGATGGCCTTGTCGTAGTGGACATCGACCACGCGCTTGCCGTCGGGCGTCAACTCCACGGGCAGCAGCCAGGATAGCGAAGTCAGTGCCATGATCTTCCAGCCGTGCCCGTGCAGCCGGAACTTGCGCGGATCGGCCGTATCGGCGAGCTCGAGCGGCCATCCGTCGAGGACGTAGCCTTCTTTCGAGTCCCAGCGGATCGCGTGGACCTTGCCGTCGAAAATCGGGTCGCGCAGCGCCTCGGCAATGCGGACCATCATCAGCAGGTTGCCGTTCGGCAGCTTGCCCAAGCCCGGATTGAACGCGCCGAGAACATAAGTCTCCGCGTCGATCTGCCCCGCCATCGGCGAACGCGACAGGTCGACGTCGTCGGGACAGAAGACGAGTTCGTCGAACGGGTAGGTCTGCGTGTGCTTGGCTGTCGTCATCGCGTCCATCGGCTCAACCCTTGATCCGGGGCTCGACGCGCATCAGCGACACCACCGTGCGGCGCGGCTGCGACAGGAAGAAATGCGCGGCAGCGGCAATGTCCTCGGCGCGCAGCATCTTCGCCTCCTCGATCATCTCCCGCTGCTTCTCGACCGGGATCTCGGGCAGTTGCATGTCGGTGCCAACCAAGCCGGGCTCGATGTTGCCGACCTTGATGTCCTTTTCGGCAAGCTCCTTGCGCAGCGCCTCGGCGAAGGCCTGCACCCCTGTCTTCGTCGCGGCATAGACGGTGGACTCGGGACCGCGCGAAACGGCTGACATCGAACCGATGAACAGGATGTCGCCGCCTGGCTTCATCCGCTCGACCACACGGCGCGTCGTAGTCATCATATGGGTCAGATTGGTGTCGACGATATAGCGGATCTTCTCGACCTCGGTGTCACCCACCCCATCGGCAGGAAGCCCTGCATTGATCACCGCGATGTCGATGCCGCCGAGATACTCGGCGCCCTCCTCGACGAAGCGGTCGACTTCCTCCTGCTTTGTCAGGTCGATGTTGATACCGTCGCCCTCGCCCACCTCGCGGATCCGCTCGAGCGCATCGTCGAGGTGCTCCGGAGTACGGCCGCAGACGAAGACCTTTACCCCTTCGCTGGCCAGCAGGATCGCAATGGCGCGGCCGATCCCGGTGGTGCCGCCGGTGATGATCGCCTTGCGCCCTTTCAGCGAGGGCATCTCGGTGTGAGCGTCGGACAGATTGCGGGGGTCGGCATCGGCCATGGCTTCGTCTCCTTTTGCTGCGGAGACGAACGGGCCGGGGCCTAGTTCCGACGTGTTACCATGCCCCTGCCGCGGCAGAGCAACGGCCTACGGATTCCATTCAAGGAAGCGGGCGAGCAGGGCCAGGCCATAGGCCTGGCTCTTCTCCGGATGGAACTGCACGCCGAGGATATTGTCGCGCGCGACAGCCGCGACGAGGCCGGCGCCGTGGTCGGTTAGGGCGGCTATGTGGCGGCCGTTTTCGGGGCGGAAATGGTAGGAGTGGAGGAAGTAGGCCTCGCCTTCTTCGATCAGGCTGGCGCCATCGTCGTGAGGAGTGGGACGCACCTCGTTCCAGCCCATGTGCGGAATTTTGATCGAAGAATCAGCAGGTTCGATCTTGCGGACTTCGCCGGGAATCCAGTCGAGCCCGGGCGTGACGGCGTGTTCGTGGCCCTCTGTGGCGAGCAATTGCATGCCCACGCAGACGCCGAGGAACGGCACACCGCCGTCCAGAACACGCGAATGAAGCGCTTCAATCAGGCCCTGAACACCCCTGAGACCGTCCGAACAGGCCTTGAACGAGCCGACACCGGGCAGAACGATGCGCCGAGCGCCGCGTACCACGTCCGGATCAGCCGTGAGCACGACGCGCTCCGCGCCGGCGGCGATGAGGGCGTTGTGGACCGAGTGGAGGTTGCCCGCGCCGTAATCGATCAGCGCGACGGCTTCAGCCACCGAGCTGGCCCTTGGTCGAGGGCACCATTCCGCCCTTGCGCGCGTCGAGCTCGACGGCCTGGCGCATGGCCCGCGCGAAGCCCTTGTAGATCGCCTCGCAGACGTGGTGGTTGTTCTGCCCGTAGAGCAGCTGGATGTGCAGCGTGATCCCGGCGGCCTGTGACACCGAATGGAACCAGTGCTCGATCAGCTCGGTATCCCATTCCCCCAGCTTTTCCTGCGTGAAGCGGGCTTTCCAGACGAAGTAGGGACGCCCCGAAATGTCGAGCGCAACACGCGCCAGCGTCTCGTCCATCGGCGAGTAGGCGGTGCCGTAGCGGCCGATGCCGCCCTTGTCGCCCAGCGCTTCGGCGATCGCCTGGCCCAGCGCGATGGCGCTGTCTTCGGTGGTGTGGTGCTGGTCGACGTGGAGGTCGCCATCGACCTTCAGAGTGACGTCGATCAGCGAATGACGGCTGAACTGCTCGACCATGTGGTCGAGAAAACCGATACCCGTCGAAATGTCGTAAGTCCCCGTCCCGTCGAGATTTACCTCGACGAGGATGTCGGTCTCCGCCGTCTTGCGGGCAATCCGTCCAGTGCGCATGGCCGCGCTATACGCCAGGCCGCCCCGTGTGCAAGCATTCGCGCTTGACCGCGCGCCGCGCCCTCGCCACCTACCGCGCATGAGCGACGAAACGCCCGACAGCCTGATACCTTACGACGAAATCGTGCAAGAGGCGCTGCGCGCCGTAGTCGGGCGCGTGCTCGGCTCGGTGGAGCGCAGCGGCGGATTGCCCGGCGACCATCACTTCTACATCACGTTCAAGACCGGCGCGCCCGGGGTCCAAATTCCCAAGCATCTGAGCGAACGTTTTCCCGACGAGATGACGATCGTCATGCAGAACAAGTTCTGGGATCTCGTGGTCGACGACGACGGCTTCCAGGTGAGCCTGAGCTTCAACCAGATCCCGGCCAAGCTCTCGATCCCTTACGCCGCGATCACCGCTTTCGTCGATCCGGCGGTCGACTTCGGGCTGCAGTTCCAGGCGGCGGCCGCCGACATGGAACCGACCGTGCACGACGATGCGGAAAACGACGCGCCGGGTGCGGCGGAACGAGGCGACGGCAAGGCCGTTGCCCAAGCGGACGACGGATCGAACGTGGTCACGGTCGACTTCGGCCGCAAGAAGTAACACCGCGGCGCAGCGCCGGCGGGCAGGGAGCGGCAGCGTGAGCGCAAGAACCCGCAGATTGAGGTCGGTAACCCGCAAGGCGGCGAACACGACGAAGGGCACCCTGGCGAAAGTGCCGGGCCCCAGCACCAATCCGGCAACCAACCTGATGATCATGGACGTAGCCATGCGCGGAATGTCGCTGGTCACGAGCCGGGCGCTGCAGAAGGCCCTGCTGCAGACGCGCTATTCCGATGGAAAGGCCGACGACATCGTCAAGGGCCGCACTTTGGTGCGGTCGATGGCGGCGACGGGCGCAGCACGCATGGCAACGCGCTCCGTCCCTGGATTTCTGCTCGTCACCGGCAGCCTGTTCGCCAAGGCGGTGTTCGACCGCAGCCTCGGCCGCCGGGAATCGGTACGGCGGGCCGAACGCAGCTTCCAGAAGCAGGCAGAAAACGCCGACGACTGAGCGCGAGCCCTTGATTTCATCCATGCCGCTGCGCCAACAGCGCGCATGGCGGATTCATCCACTCTCCCTCGCCGCGGCCTGATGCTCATCCTCTCCTCGCCTTCCGGCGCGGGAAAAACGACGATCGCCCGCAAGCTTCTGGCTGCGGAGGACAACCTCCAGATGTCGGTATCGGTCACCACCCGGCCGATGCGTCCGGGCGAAGTCGAAGGCCGCGACTACGAGTTCACGGACATCGAACGCTTCACCGAAATGGTCGAGCACGACGAGTTTCTGGAATGGGCGGAGGTCTTCGGCAATCGCTATGGCACGCCCCGCGCGAAGATCGACGAAGGCCTGGCGCTGGGAAGGGACTTCCTGTTCGACGTCGATTGGCAGGGCGCGCAGCAACTGTCGCAGCGGGCCGGCAGCGATGTTGTCTCGGTGTTCCTGCTGCCCCCCAGCATCGCCGACCTGGAAGCGCGGCTGCGCAGGCGCGGCACCGACAGCGACGAGGTGATCGCCGGGCGGATGGACCGCGCCCGCGACGAAATCAGCCATTGGGACGCCTATGACTACGTCGTGGTCAACGAGTCCGCCGACGATTGCTTCGACCGCGTGCAGACGATCCTTCACGCCGAGCGTCTGCGGCGCGTGAGGCAAACCGGCCTGGTCGACTTCGCCCGCGCGCTGGTGCGCTAGAAGCGCTTCGCCCAGCGCAGCGCCATGCCCTTGTCGTCAGGCATCGCTTCGTAGTGACCGGGCTCCCGGCGGTAGAACAGGCTTGCCGCGCCCTCTCCGCTGAGCAGCGGCCCGCGCCAGGCGATCTCGGCAAGAAGCTCGCGCCCCTGCGGGGTCAGCGCCAGCGCATGGACGTCGTATTCGGCAAGCAGGGTGTCATAGCTGTAGTCGGTCGGCAGCGTCAGGCGCAGCGCGCCGTGTTCGACCCGGAGCGGCTGCGCCAGGCGTAGCGCCAGGCTGTCGCGGCCGGAGAACAGGCCGCGGCGTTCGATGTCGAACGACCAGGCGCGGCTGGTCAGTTGCGATCCGCCCGCGACAAGCCCGCTCTCGCGCGCCGACGTCCAGCCTTGCCGGAAAGCAGCGCCAAGCCGCCAGCCGGGAGCGAGGCTCCAGCCCAATTGCGCATCGAGGAACAGCGTCTGCGCACCCTGCAGGCTGAAGGCGTCGTGGAAGCGGGCGCCGAGCAGCGTCCGTTCCTCGTCCATCCAAGTGAGGCCGAGCGTCGCATCCGCCGGGCCCAAGCGGCGGTCGACGGACAGGCCGTAAGCGGCGACATCTTCCTCGAGCCGCCGCCCCAGCATTTCAGCCTGGTGACGTATCGCGGCGGCGCTGACGGTCTTGCCCTGCTCCGCGCTGAAGGTGAGTCCCCACGGACCCACTTCCTTGCGCAAGGCGAACGACACGTCGCTGAAGCGCAGCGCGCCGGCATCGCCGCTGGCATCGGGCGCGATCAGGAAAGCAGGCTGGGCCTGCCCCTGGAGCTGCGCGACGAGGCCGTCGGCGCTTTCGGCAAAGGCGAAGCCGAGCCGCAAGTCGGGCGCGAGCTGGGTCGTGACCCGCGCCGCCAGAACCCGCGCGGTCTCCGCCTCGTCGGGACGAAGACGCAGCGTACCGAGCTCTCCCCGCTCGTCGATCGAGAAAGCGACCGAGGTCAGCTCGGACCCGAACGAGACATTGCGCGAGCCCGTTCCGAGCGCCCGGTTCAGCCGCGGCACGACTTCCGCACCGCGCAAGCTCGTTCCCAGGTCGGCCCGGAACGCGCGGCCGTATTCGTCGAGGACAATGGCCGGCAGCGCGGCCCCGGCCAGCGCATCGCCCATCGCAGGCGAGCCCGTGCCGGTCCCATCGCCAAGCGGCAGCGCCGCCGGGGTGCCCGGCAGCGAGGTGGTGCCGATCGGCTGGAGCGCCCGCGCGATGTCGAGAATGCCGCGTCCGTAGATTACGTCGGTTCCGGTTGCCCCGGCATCGAAGGCGGAACGCAGCAGGATGTCGGCGATCTGCCGCCCGGTCAGGTTCGGAAAGGCCTGTGCCAGGAGCGCGGCCGCGCCGGAAACCTGGGGCGCGGAATAGCTCGTGCCTTGCAGAAGGTAGATGAAGCCCTCGTCGTCGACGTAGATCTGCCCATTCTGATAGACGCAGCACAGCCGGCTGCCGCGGGCCGTCATGAAGTGCGTGTTCTGCGTCCCCGCGCGATTGCTGAACGAAGAGATCGCGCCGTCCTCATCGACCGAGCCGACGATGATGACGCCGCCGTTCCCCGCCTGGTTGAGGATGCGGGCGAAGCTATCGGGCTCGGCCTCTCCGTCGTTGCCCGCCGAAACCACGATCAGCGCGCCGCGCGAGACGGCCGTGGCGACCGCATTGCGCACCGCCGTGCTGGCGCCCTCCCCGCCCAGCGAAATATTGATGACCTTCGCGCCGTTCGACGATGCGTAGTTGATCGAGGCCGCGATCGCCGAGTCCGGGAAGCTGCAATCGGTTTCCGGGTCTTGCGGATTGTCGCCGCCGCACGATCCGACCGCGTCGGTGCGCAGTGCCATGATCGTCGACTGGTAAGCGATGCCCATGATGCCGGTGTTGTCGCGCGCCGCCGCGGCAATCATCGCCACGTTGGTGCCGTGATCGTCCGGGCCGCTGAGCGAACGGCCCGCTACTATGTCGCGCGAAAGGGGTGAGAGGCGCCCGGCGAATTCGGGGCTGTCCTCATCGATGCCGGTATCGACGATCGCGATCGTCACGCCCTGCCCGGTGTGGCCGAGATTCCAGGCCGTGGCCGCATTGTGCTCGAGCGGCCCGTCGGAACGACGAAACTCGGCCGTGTTGAAGGCCGGCGGCACCGCGGCGCGCGGCGGCATTCCGGTTATCGGTGCAGGTGTCGGCGTGGGACTGGGTGTGGGCGTCGGACTGGGCGTAGGCGTGGGCGCAGGCGCCGGCGGCGGAGCCGGAGGCGGCGTTACCCTTCCGCCTCCGCCGCCACCGCATGCGACCACGAGGAGAAGCGGGAGCCAAGCGCCGTACCGGAAAAGGCGGCTCACCGTCAGGCGTCGTTCTCGCAGCATCCTGGTCCTTTTCCGGAGCAATCCCGATCGAGAGAGCGCGGTTCCTGCAGCCTCGCAAGATAAAGTTCGCTGAACAGCCGTCCCTAACGCCGCTTGCCCCTATGTCGGGGGCGGGCTAGCGGCCGTGTCATCACCTTTCGACTGCAGGAGCCCACATGTCCGCCGATCTCGAAGCCGCCATCTCGCAAGCCTGGGAAGACCGGGCCTCGGTCACGCCGGCGAGCAGCGCGGTGCGCGAACCGGTGGAAGCGGCGCTGGAACTGCTCGACAGCGGCCGCGCACGCGTCGCGGAACCCGACGACCAGGGCGGCTGGAAGGTCAACCAGTGGCTGAAGCAGGCCGTGCTGCTGTCGTTCCGGCTGAACGACAACCGGGTGATGGACGGCGGCGCGGCCGGTGCGCCGGCTTTCGACAAAGTCTCGAGCAAGTTCGAAGGCTGGGGCGAGAACCGCTTTCGCGACGCCGGTTTCCGCGTAGTTCCGGGCGCGGTGGCTCGGCGCGGCAGCTACATCGCCAAGGGCGTGGTGCTGATGCCGAGCTTCGTCAACATCGGCGCCTATGTCGACGAAGGGACGATGGTCGATACCTGGGCGACGGTCGGCTCCTGCGCCCAGATCGGCAAGAACGTGCACATCTCCGGCGGTGCCGGCATCGGCGGCGTGCTCGAGCCGCTGCAGGCCGGCCCTGTGGTCATCGGCGATGGCGCGTTCATCGGCGCCCGCTCCGAAGTAGCCGAAGGCGTCCGCGTGGGTGAAGGCGCGGTGCTGTCGATGGGGGTCTACATCGGCGCCTCGACCAAAATCGTCGACCGCGCCACCGGCCAGATCCACCAGGGCGAAGTGCCGCCTTACGCCGTCGTCGTCCCCGGCAACCTGCCCGGCAAGCCGCTCCCGGACGGCACCCCCGGCCCGTCGCTCTACTGCGCGGTCATCGTCAAGACCGTCGATGCGCAGACCCGCTCCAAGACCGGCATCAACGAATTGCTGCGCGACTGAGGCCTGCGCGGGCGCGGAACATTCGCCGCGCCCGACCGTAAATCTCGGCAGCCCCACCGGGGGCAATCTGTCGGGAGGCATGGCGGATGAACGCCGAACAGAACGAAGTTCATAGTGAAACCGATGCGGCTCGCGCCGGGTCGACACCGCATATCGTGCGCTGGGTGCTGGGGATCAGTCTTTTCGCTGCCATCGTGCTGCTGTCGATCATCTGGATGACCGGCGCCGCGACCCAAGACGACGCTGAAAGCAGCCAGACACAGAAAGTCGAAGTGCAGGAACGCCACGACGCCTTCACCGCGGGCGAGGACACCGACAGCATCGTGCACGAAGGCTTCGACGAGATCGAAGCCGCCGAGCCCACCAGTCGTCCGCCGAGCGCGCCGCCGGTGGTGGAAAACTGAGCTTACTGAAAGGAGCGGCCCATGCCGGCCAAATCCAAAGCCCAGCAGAAAGCCGCTGGCGCGGCGCTGT
The DNA here is from genome assembly GCA_964439725.1 of uncultured Erythrobacter sp. Lineage (GTDB taxonomy): Bacteria > Pseudomonadota > Alphaproteobacteria > Sphingomonadales > Sphingomonadaceae > Croceibacterium_A. The sequence continues at coordinate 26,707 of CAYTPY010000010.1, forward strand.
CGGCCAAGCGCGGCGACAGCAAGATATCCGACCTAAAGGGCGCGTCGAAGGACATGTACGAATCCATGTCCGAGAGCCAGCTCGAGGAATTCGCCAGCACCAAGCGCAAGGGCAAGCCTGAGCACGTCGACGACTGAGCCGGACGGCCTGGTCCGTTTCGTCGCGGCGCAAGGCGGCGTCTACGCGCAAGCGCTCGCCGAACTGCGCGCGGGCGCCAAGCGCGGCCACTGGATGTGGTTCGTCTTCCCGCAGATCGCGGGGCTTGGGCGCAGCGCGACGGCCCGGTTCTATGCCCTGGCGGATATCGAGGAAGCGCGCGCTTACCTGGTGCATCCCGCGCTAGGGCCGCGTCTGGGCGAATGCACCGAGGCGATGCTGGACTGGGCTGGCCGGCGAAGCGCCGAGGCGATCCTCGGTGCCGTCGACGCGCTGAAGTTCCGCAGCTCGATGACGCTGTTCGAAGCCGCCGCGGCGCAACCGGAGCGCTTTGCCCGCGCCATCGACGGGTTCTATGCGGGCGAGCGGGACGCAGCGACGCTGGCGCGGTTGTAGCGCGCCCCGCGGCTAGGCAGCCACCTTGGCCGCCAGCGCCAGGGCCGCTGCGGGGGCGCGGTGCTTGGCGCCGTTGATCATGAACGCGTAGACCTCGCCCGCCCTTCCCGCGCTATCCGCCTGCTCGCCCGCGTATGGCAGCGGCTCGGGCGCTTCGCCGGCGGCCCAGGCGCCGCAAAGGCCGGCGATGCGGTCGATGTCTGCGGGCGCATAGCCGGTGGGCTGATCGGCCTCGAGGTTCTTGCAGCGCAGATAAGCGAAGTCGGCGGTGCGATCGGCGATGGCGGTGCGGCCAGCCTGCTCGCACCAGACGATGGCGACCCGGGCCTGCCGGGCCAGCGTGACGAAGTCGGCGCAGGCGAAGCTCTCGTGCCCGACCTCGATCGCGTGGCGCAGGGGAATGCCGCCCAGGTCCTGCGGCAGGAGCGCGAAGAAGGCGGCGACGTCGTCGGGGTCTAACCGCTTCGTGGCCATCAGTTGCCACAGGATCGGACCGAGGCGGTCGCCGAGTTCCTCGATGCCCTGCGCGAAGAACCGGTCGAGCGAGGGCCCGGCTTCGGCCAGCACCTTGCGGTTGGTGACATAGCTTGAGCCCTTGACCGCGAAGACGAAGCCCTCCGGCGTCTGATCGCGCCAGTTGCGGAAGCTCTGCGGCTTCTGCAGGCGGTGGTACGTCGCGTTGATCTCGATCGCGCCGAGTTGGCGCGAGGCCCATTCCAGCTCGCGCTTTTGCGGCAGGCCGGGCGGATAGAACGGGCCGCCGCGCCATTCCGGATAGACCCAGCCGCCGATCCCGGTGCGGATCGCGGGTGCGGTCATGGCCGAGCGGCGCGGCTCAGGCTGGCGCCGAGGGCCGTGAGCAGTTCCTCGAGCCGGAACGGCTTTCGCAGCACCGGCGCTTCCGGCCCGACCGCCGCCTCTATGGCCGCGGTGTCGGCATAGCCGCTGGCGAAGACGATCGGCATGTCCGGGTGCCGCTTGCGGATCTGCTCGGCGAGCTGGGCGCCGTTCATCCCCGGCATCGCGAAATCGAGCAGCGCCGCGTCGGGCGAGGCGGTCTCGATGTGCCGGAGCGCTTCCTCGCCGTTGGCCGCTTCGAGGACGGTATGGCCTTCGACGCGCAGCGCGCTCGCCACGACGCTGCGCAAGTCGGCGTCGTCGTCGACCAGCAGGAGCAGCGCCGCACCGGGCGCGGCCGGCTGCTCGGCCTGAGCGCCGGATCCGCCCGCCGCGGCCGCCGCGTCCGTACACGCCAGCAGCACGCTCACCGAGGTGCCTTCGCCGGGCTGGCTCTCGATCCGGACCGTTCCTCCGGCCTGGCGGGCGCTGCCATAGACTTGCGCGAGGCCGAGCCCGGTCCCCTTGCCGACCGACTTGGTGGTGAAGAACGGCTCCATCGCCCGCCGCTGGGTCTCTTCATCCATTCCGGTGCCGGTGTCGGAGACGCAGATCTGGACGTAGCCGCCGGGCGCGAGCTCCGGATCGTCGCTGACTTCGCGGACCCGCGTCGAGATCGTCAGCGTTCCCCCGTCCGGCATCGCGTCGCGGGCGTTGATCGCCAGGTTGAGGACCATCATCTCGATCTGCGTGGGATCGCTCAGCACCGGAACCGGGTTGGGGTTCAGATCGAACTTGACCGCGACCATCGGGCCGACGCTGCGCGCCAGCATTCCCTCCAGATCGTGGATCACGTCGCAGACGATGACCGGCTGCAGCTGGATACGCTGCGAGCGGGAGAAGGCGAGGAGCTGTGAGGTCAGCTTGGACCCGCGTTCGGCTGCCTGCAGACCCGCCGCGGCGAAACGCGTGACCTCCGACGGGTCGTCGACGCGCCGGCGGATCAGCTCGAACGCCCCGACGACGGCGCCGAGCAGATTGTTGAAGTCGTGCGCGAGGCCGGCGACGAGTTGACCCATCGCCTCCATCTTCTGGCTTTGCAGCAGCGCTTCCTGAGTCGCGTGCAGTTCCACGGTGCGCGCCTGAACCCGCGCTTCCAGGTTGGCGTTGAGCTCCCGCAACTTGCCCTCGGCCTCGCGCCGGGCGACAGCCGCGCGGGTGCGATCGGCGACTTCGCGGATCAGCGCCAGTTCGCCCGGCGTCCAGTTCCGCGCCTTCTCGTGATTGAGATAGAGCAGCGCCACGAAGCCTTCCTGCTCGCTCACCGGCATATTCACGACCGCCTGGGCACTGATCGCCTTCAGCGCGTCGGCCGTGGCCGCGGTGCGCGGGTCCGTTTCCGCATCGTCGAAGACCACGGTTTCGCCGCACTTCAGGTCCTCCACGTAGGAGCCATAGTCGCGAAAGTGCAGCACGCCGGCCAGGCTCTTGATGCCGGGCGCGTTCCAGTCGCGCTCGATGGTAATCGTCTCGGCAACGGGATCCACGGTGCCGTATCCGGCGCGGCTGACTCCGAGGGTTCGGCCCAGAGTCTCGGCGGCCGCAAAAGCCAGATCGGCCGGGTTGTCGAGATCGCGGAAGCGATCGGCGAGTTCGACGAGGGCGCGGCGCCGGATCTCGGCTTCCTTGCGCTCGGTCACGTCCATGATGACCCCGATGGCGCGTATCGGGGCGCCCCGGTCGTTCAACACGGCTTCGGCCCTGAGCCAAAGCCAACGCATTGCACCGTCCGGGCGCAAGTAGCGAAACTCTTCTTCGAATTGCTGACCGCGAAGGCGTGCAGCCTCGGCGCGGCGGATCAGCCGCGTCAGCTCCCCCGGATAGTAGCGTGCGCGAATCTCAGCGGCGGTCGGGCTGGCACCGGGGGGGAAGCCCAGCACCCGGTTGAGCTGCGGCGACCCGGCAATCTCGTCGTTGACCAGATCGAGCTCCCAAACCGCCAGATGCCCGGCCTCGATCGCCATCGAAAGCCGCTTCTGGTGCTGTTGCTCAACCTTCTCGAACCGATGCCGGGTGGAAATGTCCTCCTGGACGCAGAGCCAGTAGGTTTCGCCGTCGATCTCCACCGCGCTGATCCGCGATGTGGTCACGAATGTGCTGCCGTCCTTGCGGCGGTTCAGCCACTCTCCGGTCCAGGCGCGGCGCCGCTCCAGTTCCGCCAGGACTTTTGCGACGATGCGGCGGTTCTCGTCCGGCGGATAGGCGTTCTGCACCGAGACGTGCTGCCCAAGGAGCTCCCCCGGAGCGTAGCCGAACATCCGCTCGAGAGCGGAGTTGGCGTAGACGATATCCCCCTCCTGCCTCGACAGGCTCACGCCTTCGGTCATGCTGTCGAGAAGGGTTCTCGCCAGTGCAGGTAGGTTCAGGGAAGCGCCCGGCATCACGCGGGGGCGCGGCGTCACCACGGAAGCACTCTCCCGCAGCGGCTCGGCATCGGATTCGCTCATCGCGACCGGTCAAGCTCCTTCAGGGCAGCCGCAAGTGGCCAGCCCATGGCCGATAATGGCAGAAGATAAACCTGCGGCCAGCCCTTTTCACATTCGTCGGCCCGAGAGGCATTGCCACCTGCAACCTCAGGATTCGTGGCCGACCCGCCGCCGGAAAGTCTCTGGCAGGAACAGCAGGCCGACGATGACCGTCAGCACCGCTACTCCGATCGGGTACCAAAGCCCGGCGTAGATATCGCCCGTCGCCGCCACCATCGCAAAGGCGATCGTCGGCAGGAACCCGCCGAACCAGCCGTTGCCGATGTGATAAGGCAGGCTCATCGCCGAATAGCGGATGCGCGCCGGAAACAGCTCCACCAGCAGCGCCGCGATCGGCCCATAGACCATCGTCACCAGCAGCACGAGCACCGTCAGAATGGCGATCACCGCCAGCGTGTCGATCCGGGCAGGGTCGGCCTTGGGCGGATAGCCGGCCTCGGCGACGGCGGCGGTGATGCGATCGCCGTAAGTCGCGAGCTCTCCGACCTCGATGGTACGGTCGCCGATCGTGATCTCGCCGTCGCCGTCGGCCGCGTTGTCGTAGGGAATGCCGTTCCGCGCCAGAGTCGATTTGGCGACGTCGCATCCGGTCCGGTCGAAGCGCGTGCTGCCAATCGGATCGAACTGTACCGAGCAAGTTCTCGGGTCCGCATGGACCACTACCGGCGCCTGCGCCTGCGCTTCGGCCAGGGCCGGGTTGGCGGCGCTGGTCAAGGCGCCGAACAGCGGGAAATAGAGCACTGCGGCGAGCGCGCAGCCCGCCAGGATGATCGGCTTGCGCCCGATCTTGTCGGACAGCCAGCCGAACAGGATGAACCCGGGCGTGCCGATTATCAGCGCTGCAGCAATCAGGATATTGGCGGTGCCGCCTTCGACCTTGAGAATGCGCTCGAGATAGAACAGCGCGTAGAACTGACCGGTGTACCAGACGACCGCTTGCCCGGCGACCGCGCCGAGCAGCGCCACCAGCACCCAGCGCAAGTTGCGCCACTGCGCGAAGGCTTCGGTCAGCGGCGCCTTCGAAGTCGCGCCTTCTTCCTTCATCTTGCGGAACACCGGGCTCTCGTTGAGCTGCAGCCGGATCCACAGCGAGATTACCAGCAGCACCGCCGAAATCAGGAACGGCACTCGCCAACCCCAGTCCGCGAAAGCCTCCTCGCCCATCGCGGTGCGCAGCCCGATCACCACCAGCAGCGCCGCGAACAGCCCCAGCGTCGCGGTAGTCTGGATAAAGCTGGTAAAGAAGCCGCGCTTACCCTCCGGCGCATTCTCGGCAACGTAGATCGCCGCGCCGCCGTACTCGCCGCCCAACGCCAGACCCTGCAGCAGCCTGAGCGCGACCAGCATCAGCGGCGCCGCCACGCCGATCGAGGCGTAAGTCGGCAGCAAGCCGACCGCGAAGGTGCTGAGGCCCATCAGCCCCATCGTCACCAGGAAGGTGTTCTTGCGCCCGACGATGTCGCCGATCCGCCCGAACACCAGCGCTCCGAACGGCCGCACCGCAAAGCCCGCGGCAAAGGCGGCGAGCGCGAGGATGAACGCGGTCGTCTCGTTGACGCCGGAGAAGAACTGCGCCGAGATGATCGTTGCCAGGAGGCCGTAGAGGTAGAAGTCGTACCACTCGAACACCGTGCCCAGCGACGACGCGGCGATGACCTTGACGTGCGAATCGCGCAGCGGCTCCGCGGCGGCCTCGGTCATGCAGCACTCCCCCCTGATGATGTTTGCGCTATCATTTGCCGGCCAACCACGCGCCGCACAAGCGTTTCTCGCGCTGTACCGCGATCCGGGCTAAGCGGCGGCGCGTGAGCCGCGACGCCTTCGAGACCCTGCTTGCCGAAGCCCGGGCCTGCCGTGTCTGCGCCGGGCTGCTGCCGCATGGTCCCCGCCCCGTCGTGCAGGCCAGCCCTGCCGCACGGGTCCTCATCATCGGCCAAGCGCCGGGCAGCAAAGTCCACGCCAGCGGCGTGCCGTGGGACGACGACAGCGGCGATCGGCTGCGCGAGTGGACCGGCCTCAGCCGAGAGACGTTCTACGATGCCCGGCAAGTCGCGCTGGTGCCGATGGGCTTGTGCTATCCCGGCAAGGCGTCAGGCGGCGACCTGCCGCCGCGCAAGGAATGCGCGCCGCTATGGCACGAGCGGCTGATCGCCGGAATGCTCGGCCTGCGGCTGACCTTGCTGGTCGGCCAGTACGCGCAGAAGACCTACCTGCCCCGCGAACTGCGCGGCTCGCTGACCGATGCCGTTCGCCGCCATCGCGAAGCGCCAGCCGGCATCATCCCCCTGCCCCACCCCGCCTGGCGCAGCCGCCTATGGATGCAGCGCCACCCGTGGTTCGAGGCAGAGGTGCTGCCGCTGTTGCAGCGGCGCGTGCGCGAGGCGCTGAGCGACTGACTCGCCCCCTCACCCCATCCCCTGCCACTGGCGGATCGCTTCGATCGGCCAGAACAGCATCACCACGTTCAGCGTCAGGTTGTCGCGGATCACCCACAGGGTCAGCAGTTCGAAGCCGACCGTCAGCGCCACGCTGAGCCACACCGGCACACGCGCGGCGACCAGGAAGCCGGCGATCATCCAGCCCATGTCGGCCGCGGAGTTGACGATCGAGTCGCCGCTATAGCCCCAGCTGACCGTGACCGCGCGGTAGCGATCGATCACCATCGGGGTGTTCTCGACGATCTCCCACGCCGCTTCGACCGCTACCGCGATCGGCAGCGCCCAGCGCGCCGGCTTACCGCCGAACAGCCTCCACCTACGCCACAGCAGCCAGGCGACGAAGTACATGATCAGGCCGTGGATGAAGTGCGAAGGCGAATACCAATCGGTCAGGTGCTGGCTGTTGCCCTCGGACGCGACCACCCCGTGCCATAGCTTGACCTCGCCGCAGGTGCAGATCGGCGGACGGTCCATCGCGAACAGGACCGCCACCGCCAGCACGACGAGCACCAGCGTTGCGATCCACGCGCGGCGATGCGGATAGAGCTTGTTCCCCCTCACGCCCGCTTTCTCGCCGCGGGCACGGCGATTGGCAAGCGGAACGCGGTGAGCGTCAGGCCGGCGGGTTGGCCAGGTACCAGGTGATGAAAGCGCTCGTCATGTCACGCGCGCCGTTGCCGGCCAGCGCCTCGACGTCCGCCGCCCGCGCCATCTTCATTTCGGCGCAGCCATTAGCCGCCGCAAAGGCATGCGCGCCCCGGCTGATGCGCGACTGCACCGGCCCGACCAGCGCTTGCTGGCGCGCCGCATAGTCATGCTTGAGCTTGTCCTGCTTGCTGTCGAGTTCCATCCGCATGCGCATGACTTCCTCCGCCGATGGATCGTCGGCGCGTTCTGCCAGCGCGGTGTCGCCAAAGTCGAGCGAGGCCTGCTCCAGCCCGGGGCGGGCCGCGGTCTCCGCCTGCCGCTCGAGCCGGGCGATCTGCGCCTTGAGCACTTTGATCTCTTCGACCTGCGGCCGCAATTGCTCATCGAGTTGGCGGATCGCCCCGCCGAGTTCCCCGATCCCTTCTGGGCGCTCGGCCATCAGGCGCTTTACTTCGATGTAGCAGGTGGCAGGCGGGGCGGCGGGAGCCGCACCCTGGGCCAGAGCGGTCGATGTCGTCGTCATTGCCAGCATCGCGCCGGCGGCAAGCAAGGTGGTGCGCATGGGGCCTCTCCACAGCTTATGGCGCAAGCTAACATAGCCGGGCGCAGCTTCCTAGCGTTCCCGCGCCTTGCCGCTGCCGAACCTGCCCCCTAAGGCTTGCCCCATGCTCGACGGCAAGCGCGCCTGTGTGATCGGGGCCGGCTTCGGCGGACTGGCGCTGGCAATCCGCCTGCAGGCCGCGGGAATCGCCACGACCTTGATCGAAGCGCGCGACAAGCCGGGCGGGCGGGCTTACTATTGGCTTCGCGACGGCTTCACGTTCGATGCTGGGCCGACGATGGTTCTGCAGCCGGAAGCCTTCAGCGCGCTATGGGACCTGACCGGCCACGACATGGCCGCCGATGTCGAGCTCCTGTCTGTTTCGCCCTCGCTTCGCTTCAACTGGCCCGACGGCGCGCAATTCGACTTGTGGAGCGAGGAAGCTGCAATGCGGCGCGAGCTCGCCCGCTTCGATCCGGCCGACATCGCGGGTTACGACGCGCTGATCGCTCATTTCGCGGCAATGGAGCGCGACGCCAGCCCGTTCATGGAAGGGCCGGAGCGGCGGTTGAGTTCGGTCCTAGCCGCTGTGCCGGCACTGGCAAAGCGCCGGGCGTGGCAATCGATCGGCCAGACCGCCGCCCGTTTCCTGCGCAACCCCAAGCTGCGGGAAGCGCTTACATTCTCCACCTTGCTGCGCGGCGGCAACCCGCTGACCGCAAACGCGCTCTGTGCCTCGCTGCAACTGCCTGAAGCGCACGGCGGCATGTGGTGGCCGCGTGGGGGCACGAACCGCCTGGTGGCTGCGATGCTGCGCCACTTCGAGCGGCTCGGCGGCGATGCGCGGATGCACGACCCAGTCGTTGCCGTCGCTCTGGAGGGGACGCGCGCGACGGGGGTGGAAACGCGCAGCGGCTGGCGCGGGCGGTTCGATGCGGTCGCCAGCAATGCCGACATCGTTCACACCTACCGCGATCTCCTGCGTAGCGACCCAAGGGGTGCGCAGTTGGGCAGGCGCCTCTCGGCCAAGCGCCACGGTCATTCGCTATTTGTCGTGCACTGCGGGATCGAGGGAGGCTGGCCGGGCATTCCGCACCACATGGTGCTGTTCGGCTCGCGCTACGAAGGGTTCCTACAGGATGTCTTCGACCACGGCGTCCTGCCGGCCGAATTTCCGATCTATCTGCACCATCCGACCGTCACCGATCCCTCGCTCGCGCCCGAAGGCAAGAGCACGTTCCAGGCGGTGGTACCGGTGGCCAATCTCGGACGCCTGCCGGTGGACTGGGAACAGCTCGGCCCCTTGCTCGAACAGCGGGTCTTGGCCGAAGTCGAACGGCGTTTGATCCCCGATATCGGGGACCGCATGGTCACTTGCTTCCACTACACGCCGCGCGACTACACGCTCGACCTCAATGCCCATCTCGGCAGTGCCTTCGGGTTCGATCCGACCTGGTCGCAATGCGGCGCATTCCGGCCCCGGATGCGCGATGAGGTGATCGGCAATCTCTTCCGCGTCGGCGCCACCATCCGGCCCGGGGGCGGCTTGCCCGACGTGCTGGCAGGGGCCGGGGCCGTGGCGGAAATGATGCTGGAGGACTTGTCTCGATGACGCTGCCGCTGCGCCGCCTGGCCGTTTACTGCGGCTCCGCGTCGCCGGCGGATCCCCGTTATGAAGAGCTGGCGATGGACGTCGGCAAGGCTTTGGCCCAGCGCGGGATCGGCGTCGTCTATGGCGGCGGCAAGATCGGGCTGATGGGCGCGCTCGCCGCCGGCGCTCTGCTCGACGGCGGCGAAGTGATCGGCGTCATTCCCGAGGCGCTGGTCCAGGCCGAGCTCGCCAACCGCGCCTGCACCGAGCTGCACGTCGTCGCCACGATGCACGAGCGCAAGAAGGCGTTCACCGATCTCGCCGACGGCTTCCTGACGCTGCCAGGCGGCGTCGGCACGATGGACGAATTGTGGGAAGCGGTGAGCTGGGCCCAGCTCGGCTATCACGCCAAACCGGTCGGCCTGCTCAACGCCTTCGGGTTCTATGACGGGCTGGTCGCTTTCTACCGGCGCATGGGTGAAAGCGGCTTCATCCGCGCCGAGCACCGCGAAATCCTGATGGCCGATAGCGAGCTGGAAGCGTTGCTCGATCGCATGACGTCCTACCAACCGCATCGTCCGATCTTCCGCATGCGCGCCGAGGAGCTGTAGTGGCGATCCGGGTTTTCCGTGACCTGCGCCCGCGTCTGCTGGCTCCTTCGCGCATCCTGCGCCCGCCGCCCCGGCAGACGGGCGGCGGGCGGGAGCGCGAGGACCTGGTCGAGAGTGCACGCCAGGTCGTGGCGCGCGGCAGCCGCAGCCTCGACTTTGCCGGCAAGCGCCTCGACCGCCCCGCGCGCGAGAAGGCTTGGCTGCTTTACGCTTGGTGCCGCCGTTGCCGCGAGCTCGCCTTGCCGGACGCGAGGAGCGAGAACGAGACGGAAGCGATGCACCGCGTCGATGCGCTTCGGGTCCTCACCCGCCGCGCCCTCGAAGATCAGCCGACGGCCGACCCGGCGTTCGACGGCTTCGGGCAGGTCGCCAACGAAGCGGGCCTGACCGAGCAGATGGCGAACGACGTGCTCGACGGCTTCGCGCTCGATGCCACCGGCTGGCGCCCACGCAGCGAGGCGGACCTGCTGCGTTACTGCTATCACCTCGCCGGCGCGCCGGCCGAGATGATGGCCCGGATCATGGGGCTCGCCGGGGACGAGGGAATGCTCGACCGCACCTTCGATCTCGCCGTTGCGCTGCAGCTCGTCGACATCGCCCGCGAGGTCTGGACCGACGGCTCGGAGGATTACTGCTATGTCCCGGCCGATTGGCTCGCCGCCGCGGACATCCCGCCGGGCGAGCATCTCAAGCCGATCTACCGCGACAAGCTGGTGCCGCTCGTTTCGCGTATTCTCGATCTGGCCGCGGAGCACGAGACGGCTGCCCGCTACGGCGCCGCTCAACTTCCGTTCCGGCATCGCTGGGCCGTGCTCACCGCGCTGAACATCTACGCCGCCATGGCGCGGGAAGTCCGCCACCGCGGCAAACGCGCCTGGTACCACCGCATCCGCCCCTCGGCCCTCGCCCGCCTCGGCCTGGCCGCTTCGGCCTTGCGCGAGGCACTGCGCACGCCCGAGCCCCCCGCCGAATGGCCGCGCTACACCCGCGGCGAGATCCTGATCGCCGTCCGCATGGCCGGCCCCGTCGCCCCCATCCCGATGACCCCGCTCCCCGACGAGGGGGATCTGTGATCCGTTCGCTGCTGATCGCCAATCGGGGAGAGATCGCCTGCCGGGTGATCCGTACCGCGCGGGGCATGGGTATTCGCACGATCGCGGTCTATTCCGATGCCGACGGCCAGGCGCTGCACGTGCGGCAGGCGGACGAGGCGGTGCGGATCGGCCCGGCGCCGGCGGCGGAGAGCTACTTGCGCGGCGATGCGATCATCGAAGCCGCCAAGGCCACCGGCGCCGAGGCGGTCCACCCCGGGTACGGGTTCCTCAGCGAAAACGCGGAGTTTGCTGAAGCGGTCGCGGCCGCCGGGCTGATCTGGGTCGGCCCCAAGCCCGAAAGCATCCGCGCGATGGGGCTCAAGGACGCCGCCAAGGCGCTGATGCAGCAGGCCGGCGTGCCGGTGACGCCGGGCTACATGGGCGAGGATCAATCGACCGAGCGGCTGCTGGCGGAGGCCGAGGCGATCGGTTGGCCGGTGCTGATCAAGGCGGTGGCCGGGGGCGGCGGCAAGGGCATGCGCAAGGTCGATGCCGCGGCCGATTTCGTCCCTGCGCTCGAATCCTGCCGCCGCGAGGCGCGCGCCAGCTTCGGCAACGATCAGGTCCTGCTGGAAAAATGGATCACCCGCCCGCGCCACATCGAAGTCCAGGTATTCGGCGACAGCCACGGCAACGTGGTTCACTTGTTCGAGCGCGATTGCTCGCTCCAGCGCCGCCACCAGAAGGTCATCGAGGAAGCTCCCGCCCCAGGCATGGACGAAGCGACTCGCGGAGCGATTTGCGCCGCCGCGGTGCGCGCGGCCAAGGCGGTCGACTACGTCGGTGCCGGCACGATCGAGTTCATCGCCGATGCCAGCGAAGGCCTGCGCGCCGACCGCATCTTCTTCATGGAGATGAACACGCGGCTGCAGGTCGAGCACCCGGTGACCGAAGAGATCACCGGCGTCGACCTGGTCGAATGGCAGCTGCGCGTCGCGAGCGGCGAGCCGCTGCCGCTGAAGCAGGACGAGCTCAAGATCGACGGCTGGGCGATCGAAGCGCGAATCTATGCCGAGGACCCCGTCAAAGGTTTTCTTCCTTCAACCGGAAAGCTGGAGCGGTTCGACCTCCCCTCGTCGATCCGGCCGCTGCGCGTTGCCGATGCGTATGGCCGCACGCTGGAAGAGACGCGCCCAGGCCTGGTGCGCATCGAAACGGGCGTCGAACAAGGCGGTGAGATTTCGCCGTTCTACGATCCGATGATCGCCAAGGTGATCTGCCATGCCGGGACCCGCTGCGACGCGGCGGCCGGCCTCAGCCGCGTGCTGTGGGATGCGCAGGTCTGGCCGGTGAAGACGAATGCGACGTTCGTGGGTACCGCGCTGGTCCACCCCGACTTCTTGGCGGGCCGGATCGATACCGGTTTCATCGAGCGGCACGAGGAAGACCTCGTCTACGAAGTCGAGCCGCCGGCCTGGCTGCTGACCCTGGTCGCCGAGGGGCATGTCGATGACCGCTCCCGGGCGCCGGCAGGTTTCCGGCTGAACGCGGCTCGGCAAACGCAGGTTCGGCTCTCCGACGGCCGCGACGTCCATGTTGCCGATCTCGCGAGACCGCTGACGTACGACCACCGACAGTTTGCGCTCGTCACCCGCGAAGCGGGTGCAAGCTGGGCGACGCTCCAGGGGGCGACCTGGCGGTTCGAGCCGGCGCGCTATGCCGGTGCGGCGGGCGGCGGTGCCCACGACGGCGACATCCTCGCGCCGATGCCCGGCAAGGTGATCGCCGTCGACGTCGGCCCCGGTCAGGCCGTCAGCAAAGGCCAGCGCCTGCTGGTGCTCGAGGCAATGAAGATGGAGCACGCGCTGACCGCGCCTTTCGCCGGCACCGTCGCCGAACTCGCCGCGCGCGAAGGCCAGCAGGTCCAGGTCGAGGCCCTGCTCGCCCGCATCGAGCCGGCCGAAGCCTGACGCGCCCCCACCTTTGACTTCCCCGCCAGCGGGCCTAGGATGCGCGCCATCCCCGGGGGACCGCGCCTGAGCGGTTGAGACTTGGCTGAAGCCATGACCCGCTGAACCTGATCCGGCTGACACCGGCGTAGGGAGGGAAGCGGCCTTTCCACGCAAAGACCGTCTCCCTCCATTGGAGAGGAAGACGAGACATGGCCGACATCAATTCCCATCTCGAAATAGGCGTCACCACCGGCCCGATCCGCGGCAGCCGCAAGATCCACATCGGGCCGCTCCGGGTCGCCATGCGCGAGATCGACCTCGAGCCCTCCTCGGGCGAGCCGCCGGTGCGGGTCTACGACACCTCCGGCCCCTACACCGATCCCGCCGCCACGATCGACATCGCCGCCGGCCTGCCCCCGCTGCGCCGCGAATGGCAGCTCGCCCGCGGCGACGTCGAGGAATACGCCCCGCGCGAGGTCAAGCCCGAAGACAACGGCCAGCTCGGCCCCGACCGCTCGGGCGGCGTCCCGCCGTTCCCCACAGCGCTGCGCCGCCCGCTGCGCGCGCGTGCCGGCGGCAACATCAGCCAGATGCACTACGCCCGCCGCGGCATCGTCACGCCCGAGATGGAATACGTCGCGACCCGCGAGAACCTCGGCCGCGCCCGCCTCGCCGAGCACATCCGCGACGGCCAGGACTGGGGCGCCGAGATCCCCGACTTCGTCACCCCTGAATTCGTCCGCGACGAAGTCGCCCGCGGCCGCGCGATCATCCCCTCGAACGTCAACCACCCGGAAGCCGAGCCGATGGCGATCGGCCGCAACTTCCTGGTCAAGATCAACGCCAACATCGGCAACTCGGCCGTCGCCAGCGACGTCGCCTCCGAAGTCGACAAGATGGTCTGGGCGATCCGCTGGGGCGCCGACACCGTGATGGACCTCTCGACGGGCCGCAACATCCACGACACCCGCGAATGGATCATCCGCAACTCGCCCGTCCCGATCGGCACCGTCCCGATCTACCAGGCGCTCGAGAAGGTCGGCGGCGTGGCCGAGGACCTCACCTGGGAGATCTTCCGCGACACCCTGATCGAGCAGGCCGAGCAAGGCGTCGACTACTTCACCATCCACGCCGGCGTGCGCCTGCCCTACATCCCGATGACCGCCAAGCGCGTCACCGGCATCGTCAGCCGCGGCGGCTCGATCATGGCCAAGTGGTGCCTCGCGCATCATAAGGAATCGTTCCTCTACGAGCGCTTCGACGAGATCACCGAGATCATGAAGGCCTACGACATCGCCTACTCGCTCGGCGACGGCCTGCGCCCCGGCTCCATCGCCGATGCCAACGACGAGGCGCAGTTCGCCGAGCTCTACACCTTGGGCGAGCTCACCAAACGCGCCTGGGCGCAGGACGTCCAGGTGATGATCGAGGGCCCCGGCCACGTGCCGATGCACAAGATCAAGGCCAACATGGACAAGCAGCTCGAGGCCTGCGGCGAGGCGCCGTTCTACACCCTCGGGCCGCTCGTCACCGACATCGCCCCCGGTTACGACCACATCACCAGCGGCATCGGCGCGGCGATGATCGGCTGGTTCGGCACCGCGATGCTCTGCTACGTCACCCCCAAGGAGCACCTCGGCCTGCCCGACCGCGACGACGTGAAAGTCGGCGTCGTCACCTACAAGCTCGCCGCCCACGCCGCCGACCTCGCCAAGGGCCACCCCGCCGCCAAGGTCCGCGACGACGCGCTCTCCAAGGCCCGCTTCGAGTTCCGCTGGCGCGACCAGTTCAACCTGTCGCTCGACCCCGACACCGCCGAGCAATACCACGACCAGACCCTGCCGGCGGAAGGCGCCAAGACCGCCCACTTCTGCTCGATGTGCGGCCCTAAGTTCTGCAGTATGAAGATCACGCAGGAGGTGCGGGAGTTCGCCGCAAGGCAGCACAACAATCCCCCCCTCCCGCTCGCGGGAGGGGCCGGGGGTGGGCCCGTCACGCCCAACGAGGCCGAAGCCGGCATGGCCCAGATGTCCGAAAAGTTCCGCGAGATCGGCAGCGAGCTCTACATCGGCGCCGGAGGCCGCGAGCACGACTGAGTGTAAGCCACCGCTTGACACCCACCCTGTCAGCCAT
>CAYTPY010000011.1:0-39726 GCA_964439725.1 uncultured Erythrobacter sp.
CGCCGCGCGGCGAAGCGCAGGGCGCCGTGCGCTTCCTGGCTCTCGTCGATGATGACCAGGTAAACCCGCATTTACGCTCTCCCCCGTTGCCCCGATAATCCGCGCAAAGCGGCACGCGTGCAAGAACCTTGCCCAAGAACCTTGCCGAGCCCAGGCAAATTGGCTTTAGACGAACCTAGTTCAATCCCGCCCGGAAGGACCCCCACTCCGCCATGTCGATCGCCATCAAGATGCCCGCCCTGTCCCCGACGATGGAGGAGGGAACGCTCGCCAAATGGCTCGTGAAGGTCGGCGATGAAGTCCGCTCCGGCGACATCATGGCTGAAATCGAAACGGACAAGGCGACGATGGAATTCGAAGCGGTCGACGAAGGCGTGATCGCCGACATCGCCGTTCCAGAAGGCAGCGAAGGGGTGAAAGTCGGCACCGTCATCGCGACGCTTGCCGAAGAGGGCGAGGATCCTGCGAGCGTGAAGCCTGCGAGCGGTGGTGCGAAGGCGGCAGGCTCGAGCGGCGAAGCCGCGGCGCCCGCCAAGACGGACGAGGCCTCTGCTTCCGCAGGGGCTCAGTCGGCTCCGTCGTCGGCTCCCGCTCCCGCTCCGGCGCCCAGTCAGGCCAAGGCAGATCCCTCGGGCGACCGCGTCATCGCCTCGCCGCTCGCCAAGCGCATCGCTTCCGAAAAGGGCATCGACCTTTCGACCGTCCAG
The DNA here is from genome assembly GCA_964439725.1 of uncultured Erythrobacter sp. Lineage (GTDB taxonomy): Bacteria > Pseudomonadota > Alphaproteobacteria > Sphingomonadales > Sphingomonadaceae > Croceibacterium_A. The sequence goes on from CAYTPY010000011.1 coordinate 708, forward strand.
GGTAGCGGCCCCAACGGCCGCATCGTCAAGGCGGACGTCGAAGGCGCGCAGCCCGGCGCTGCCGCTCCGGCCAAGGCTGCCACGCCTGCCGCCGCAGCGCCCGCACCGGCGCAGGACTTCGGCATCCCGCACGAGGAAGAAAAGCTTAGCGGCATGCAGAAGACCATCGCGCGCCGCCTGACCGAATCGAAGCAGACGATCCCGCACTTCTACGTCACCGTCGACGTGCGCCTCGACGCGCTGCTCAAGCTTCGCGCCGAACTCAATTCCGCGCTCGAAAGCCGCGGCGTGAAGCTCTCGGTCAACGACCTGATGATCAAGGCGCTGGCGCAGGCGCTGCTCCAGGTTCCGGCCTGTAACGTCCAGTACACCGGCGAGAGCTTGCTCAAGTTCAGCCGCGCCGACATCTCGGTCGCGGTGGCGATCCCCGGCGGGCTGATTACGCCGATCATCGTCGATGCCGGCACCAAGTCGCTGTCGACCATCGCCACGGAGATGAAGGACCTCGCCGAGCGCGCCCGCGAGGGCAAGCTGGCGCCGCATGAGTACCAGGGCGGCACTGCCAGCATCTCCAACATGGGCATGTACGGCGTGAAGCAGTTCGACGCGGTCATCAATCCGCCGCAAGCGATGATCATGGCTATCGGTTCGGGCGAGAAGCGGCCTTACGTCATCGACGATTCGCTCCAGATCGCCACGGTGATGAGCGCCACCGGCAGCTTCGACCACCGCGCGATGAACGGCACCGACGGCGCCGAGCTGATGAAGGTGTTCAAGGAACTCTGCGAGAAGCCGCTCGGCCTCGTGGCGTAAGCTGGAAACATTTTCCTATTGGGGCGTGTTCTGCCAATGTTCTCCTCGTGCCGGCCGAATCGCTCTTTGCCGACAGATCGACCCGGGCGCCGGCAAGGGTCCTTCAGCGACCTCGCATGCGCGCGCATAATCCCGCGGAGGGTGTGATCTTAGTAATCTTCCGCTCCGCAATCTTTCACAAGGACGCGTTCTCGTGACCGAGCGGCGCGATCCCGCGATTCGAGTCGTCGCCATGCCGGCGGATGCGAACGCCTATGGCGACATTTTCGGCGGCTGGCTGCTCAGCCTGATGGACAACGCTGCGGGGCTCACGGCTGCGCGCCGCGCGAAGGGAAGGGCGGTCACGGTGGCGATGAACGGGATGGTGTTCCACCAGCCCGTCAAAGTCGGCGACGAAGTTTCCGTCTACGCGGAAATCGAACGGGTCGGCCGCACCAGCATGGTGATCGAGGTCGAGGCCTGGCGCCGCGAGCGGCACTGCGAGGATTCCACCAAGGTCACCGAGGCCAAGTTCACCTTCGTCGCCGTCGACGAGAGCGGGCGCCCGCGGGCCGTCGAACGGTGAGCGTAGCGCTTTCCTACAGGGCTGCTTTTGTGCGAGGCCGGGCAAATGATTCGTATCGCAGGAATTCTCGTGGTTGGCCGGTCGCAAGCACCCGTCTGCGCCCGAGATTTTTTATCTTCTGGACTGTGTAACACCCGGTCCATGTCTCGTCTCAGGCAGGGTTCAAATGGCTGACCATTCGTACGACGTCATCGTTCTCGGAAGCGGCCCCGGCGGGTACGTCGCGGCGATCCGCGCGGCGCAGCTTGGGCTCAAGACGGCGATCGTCGAGCGCGAGCTGCTCGGCGGCATCTGCCTCAACTGGGGCTGCATCCCGACCAAGGCGCTGCTGCGCTCGGCCGAGATCTACCACTACATGAAGCACGCCAAGGATTATGGTTTAGTGGCCAAGGGGATAGAGGCCGACCTTGAAGCGGTGGTGAAGCGTTCGCGCGGTGTCGCCAAGCAGCTCAACCAGGGCGTCACGCACCTGATGAAAAAGAACAAGATCGCGGTGCACATGGGCGAGGGGCGGGTGACCGCGCCGGGCCAGCTCGAAGTGAAGGGCGAAAAGGGGGCCGAAACCCTCGCGGCCAAGCACATCATCGTCGCGACCGGAGCGCGGGCCCGCGACCTGCCGTTCGCGCCGGCCGACGGCAAGCGCGTCTGGACCTATCGCCATGCCATGACGCCGCCGGAGATGCCGACCAGGCTTCTGGTCATCGGCTCGGGCGCGATCGGTATCGAATTCGCAAGCTTCTACAACGACATGGGCGCCGATGTTACCGTCGTTGAGATGCTCGACCGGATTGTGCCGGTCGAGGATGCCGACGTCTCCGCCTTCCTCGAAAAGTCGCTGACCAAGCAAGGCATGACGATCCGCACCGGGGCCGCGCTGGAGGAGCTCAAGGTCTCCGACAAGGGCGTCTCGGCGAAGATCAAGGGCAAGGACGGCAAGATCCAGAGCGGCGAGTACAGCCACGTCATCGTCGCGATCGGCATCGTTCCCAACACCGAGAGCATCGGGGTCGAGAAGCTGGTCGAGATGGACCGCGGCTTCATCCAGATTGATCCTTACGGACGCACCAAGACCAAGGGCCTCTGGGCTATCGGCGACTGTGTGCCCGGGCCTTGGCTGGCGCACAAGGCAAGCCACGAGGGCGTCACTGCCGCCGAAGCGATCGCCAAGGAGCTCGGCAACAAGGATGTCCACCCGCATCCGCTCGACCGCAACGCAATCCCGGGCTGTACTTATTGCCATCCGCAGATCGCCAGCGTCGGCCTCACCGAGGCCAAGGCCAAGGAAGCCGGCTACGAGGTCAGGGCCGGCACTTTCCCGTTCATCGGCAACGGCAAGGCCATCGCGCTCGGCGAGGCCGAGGGCTTCGTGAAGACCGTGTTCGACGCCAAGACCGGCGAGCTGCTCGGCGCGCACATGGTCGGCGCGGAAGTCACCGAGATGATCCAGGGCTACACCATCGGCAAAGTGCTCGAGACCACCGAAGCCGAGCTGATGCAGACCGTCTTCCCGCACCCGACGATCAGCGAATCGATGCATGAAAGCGTCCTCGCCGCACACGGCCGGGCGCTGCACATCTAGGAGCGGTAAACCGTTCGTCGCATTGGCTTTTCGCCTCCGGAACGCAGTCTCCCAAGGCTCGTTTCAGAGGTGAGGAGCCAGGTGATGGAATACGAAATTGCCGACGAGGGCGAGAACGTGCTGTTCGACGAAAGCACCAACCCGAGCCTTAAGCCCCATGCTCGCCGTCCAGCCTTCGGCCAGCTGTCGCCCGACGACCGGGAACTACAGGAGGACGAGCCGCTACCTGATACGTGCAATCAGCTCGCCTGAGGAACGCTAGCCGGCTGCGGCCGGCTCGAGCGCATATCCCGCCGAGCGCACGGTTCGGATCGGATCCGCCGCGCCAGGTTGCGCGATGGCTTGACGCAGCCTGCGAATGTGCACGTCGACCGTGCGCTCCCCGATGTCGCTATCGTTGCCCCATACGGCGTCGAGCAGCTGGCCGCGCGTAAATACTCGCCGCGGGTGTTCCATGAAGAAGCGCAGCAGCCGGTACTCCGTTGGCCCGAGGCGGAGCTGCTGTCCTCGCCGCTCGGCGCGGTGCGCTATCGGATCGAGCACGAGGTCGCCCGCTTCCAAGGTCTCACCGGCTAGGGCCGGCCGCATCCGTCGGAGCACGGCCGCGACCCGGGCCAAGAGCTCGCGCGGCGAGAACGGCTTGGTCAGATAGTCGTCGGCGCCGGTATCGAGTCCTCGCACGCGGTCGTCTTCGGCTTCGCGAGCCGTCAGCATGATAATCGGGACATGCGCAGTGGCCTTGTCGCGCCGCAACCGCCGGCAGACCTCGATCCCGCTGGTGCCTTCGATCATCCAGTCCAGTATCACTAAGTCCGGGACATCTTCGGCAGCAAGCGTCAGCGCTTCGTCGCCATCAGGCGTAACTCGAACGTCGTAGCCTTCATTCTCGAAGCGGTATTCGAGCAGTTCGGCGAGCGCGACATCGTCTTCGACTAGGAGCAGCTTGGGTTTCGACACGGTAGCCAGGCTAGACCACGTTTATGTTACACCCGTGTGACAGCCCGTCGCTCATCACTTGTCGGGCGGCAAGGTGCCCAGCGCCGCGAAGTGAACCATCTCGGCCACATTCGTCGCATGGTCGCCAATCCGCTCGATGTTCCTCGCCACGAACAAGAGCTGCGCGGCGCTGCTGATCGTCGATGGGTTCTCGACCATGTGGCTGACGAGATTGCGGAAGATGCTGTCGTAGAAGGCATCGACCTTCTCGTCTCGATCGATCACCTCGCGTGCCAGCACTGGGTCGCGCGCTGCGAAGGCGGTCAGCACGTCGTGCACCATGCCGGCGGCGACTTCGGCCATCGCTGGGATCAGCGTCAGCGGCTCGAACCGCTTGCGCTCTTCAATGTCGCCGACGCGCCGCGCGATGTTCTTCGCATAGTCGCCAATACGCTCGACCACGCCGCCGATCTTCAACGCGGCGATCACCTCGCGGAGATCGTTGGCCATCGGCGCCCTCAGCGCGATGATGCGCACCGCCATCGTGTCGACTTCGGCTTCGAGCGCATCGAGCTTCTTGTCCCGCTCGACCACCGCGGCGCTGAGTTCGGTATCGCCCGTGACGAGCGCGCGCATCGATTCCTCAATCGCGACTTCCGCGAGGCCGCCCATTTCCGCGATCAAGCCGCGCAGGCGGGTGATGTCTTCGTCGAAGGCCTTGACGGTATGTTCTGCCATCAGCCGTACCTCCCGGTGATGTAATCCTTGGTCCGCTCTTCGCGGGGATTGGTAAAAATCTCGGAGGTCTCTCCGTATTCGACCATCTTGCCAAGGTGAAAGAAGGCGGTGCGCTGCGACACGCGCGCAGCCTGCTGCATCGAGTGCGTCACGATCACGATCGCATAACGCCCGCGCAAGTCATCGATCAGTTCCTCGATGCGCGCAGTTGCAATCGGGTCAAGCGCCGAACACGGCTCGTCCATCAGGATCACTTCCGGTTGCACGGCAATCGCCCGGGCAATGCACAGGCGCTGTTGCTGGCCGCCGGACAGTGCGGTGCCTGAATCGTTCAGGCGGTCCTTGACCTCGTCCCACAAGCCGGCGCGGCGCAGCGATTTTTCGACGATCGCGTCGAGCTCCGACCGGCTTTCGGCGAACCCATGAATACGCGGGCCATAAGCGATGTTCTCGTAGATCGATTTCGGGAACGGGTTCGGCTTCTGGAACACCATGCCCACGCGCGCCCGCAATTGCACTACGTCCATCTTCGAACGGTAGATGTCTTCGCCGTCGAGCTCGATGCACCCTTCGACGCGGGCTGAGGCGATCGTATCGTTCATCCGATTAAGCGCACGCAGGAATGTCGACTTGCCGCAACCCGACGGGCCGATGAAGGCCGTGACGTACTCGCTGGGTATATCGATCGAGACCGTGTCGACGGCCTTCTTGTCGCCGTAGAACACGGAGACGTCGCGCGTCCGCATTTTGGCTTGGGTATCGGAGAGAGACTCGGTCACCATTTTTTCTCGAAGCGGTTGCGAAGGTAGATTGCTAGGCCGTTCATCACCAACAGGAACAGCAGCAGAACGATGATAGCCGCACTGGTGCGTTCCACAAAGCCGCGGTCGATCTCGTCCGACCAGAGAAAAATCTGCACGGGAAGCACGGTGGCGGGCTCCGTAAAGCCGTCAGGTGGCGTGGCGATGAAAGCGCGCATGCCGATCATCAGCAGCGGTGCCGTTTCCCCCAGGGCGCGAGCCATCCCGATGATGGTGCCGGTCAGGATGCCGGGCAGTGCGAGGGGCAGAACGTGATGGAATACCACCTGCACGGGCGAGGCGCCGAGAGCCATGGCGCCGTCGCGGATCGATGGGGGTACAGCCTTGATGGCGTTACGCCCCGAAATGACGATTACTGGCATCGTCATCAGCGCCAGCGTCATGCCCCCGATCAGCGGTGCGGACCGCATATGGGGGAAAACCGCCAGGAACACGGCAAGACCGAGCAAGCCAAAGATGATCGATGGCACCGCAGCGAGGTTGTTGATCGATACTTCGATTAATTCGGTCCAGCGGTTCCGAGGTGCATATTCTTCAAGGTAAAGCGCTGCCAGAACCCCAATCGGAAAGGCGAGCGCAAGTGTCACCACCATTGTCAGGATCGAGCCCTTGAGCGCACCCCAGATTCCGACCTGCTGCGCGTCGGTGGCATCGGAGCGGGTCAAGAAGCCTGAATCGAAGTTCTTTGTCAGCTTGCCTTCTGCCGCGAGAGCTCGGGCCAGTGGCTGAAGGTCCGCTTGGCCGTCCCCTGAATAGGCCGCGGCCATGCGGTTGCTGACTGGCAACTCGAAGGTCCGAGCGCCGCTGAGCACCGCCGGATCATCCGCTGCTGCCTCGGCAACAAGACGCCAGGCGTCCGGATTGACATAGGCAGCAGCTTCCTCGCCCAGTTCTTGCTGTGCGCTGAATTCGATCACGTCCGGCAAGCCCTGGTCCTGCAGCGAGCGAACGATCGCACCGCGCTGCGTCATCCCAGCGGGCACCGCCAGACTAACATTGCTGAAGTCGACCGGCACTTTCACTGTCACCCGCTGGAAGCCGCCGATACCGTTGACCGTCATCGTCACCAGCAGGATCGCGAGCACGGCCACCGAAAACACGATCGCCGCAAAGCCCGCCGCCTTGAAACGGCGCTCTGCTGCGTAGCGCTGCTTCAGCCGGGCTTCGAACGCACTGGTGCGAGTAGGGGAGGTGGCGTCACTCATAGGCTTCGCGGAACCGCTTAACGACACGCAGCGCAATGAAGTTGAGTGCAAGCGTGACCAGGAACAGTACGAAGCCGAGCGCAAAGGCGCTCAGCGTCGCGGGGTGATCGAAACTGCCCTCGCCGGTCAACATCGCAACGATCTGGAACGTCACCGTGGTCATCGCTTCGAGCGGATTGGCCGTGAGATTGGCTGCAGCGCCCGCAGCCATGACCACGATCATCGTTTCACCGATCGCCCGGCTGATCGCCAGCATGACTCCGGCGACAATGCCGGGCAGCGCGGCAGGAATGAGTACGCGCCGGATGGTTTCGTTAGTGGTCGCACCCATGGCCAAACTGCCATCACGCATGGCCTGGGGCACCGCAGCGATCGAGTCGTCGGCCATCGAGGAGACGAACGGGATGATCATTACACCCATCACCAGGCCAGCAGCGAGGGCGCTCTCGCTCGATGCATTGGTGATCCCGATCGACAGAGCGACATCGCGCACGAACGGCGCGACGGTGAGTGCGGCGAAGTATCCGTAAACCACTGTCGGTACACCCGCCAGGATCTCGAGCGTTGGCTTCAGCCATTTGCGCCATCCTGGCGAGGCATATTGTGTCAGGTAGATTGCGCTCATGAGCCCAAGCGGAATGGCGACGATCATGGCGATCACTGCGCCGATGTAGATCGTGCCCCAAAACAGCGGCAGCGCCCCGTATCGAGTAGGATCGGGGTTCTCTGCGCTGCTCATCGGGTCGGGACCCCAATGAGTGCCGAACAGGAAGTCGATCGGATTGATCATCCCGAAGAACCGCACGGTCTCGAACACCAGGCTCGCGAAAATTCCGAGCGTCGTCAGGATGGCCACCAACGAAGCGAGCAGCAGCCCTAGCATTACGCCCCGTTCAACTTTCGTCCTGGCCGCGAAATCGGGCTTCAAACGCAGAAACGCGAACGCGCCCGTCACGAACGCGATCAGGAGCGTGACAGTCAGTCCGATCAGATTGAAACGGGTGATCGCCTCCCGAAAAGGGCTGATGAGGTTTTCTGCTGCCGGGTTGAAAACGCCGGCTGCCTTGCCCGTGGCCACCGCACGTGCTTCAGCCAGCATCGTGTCGCGCTGCATCCCGAACGGCGGCAGGTCGGCAGCTGCCGGATCCGCGAGGACCGACTGGATGATGAGCTGGGGGGCAGCAACGTTCCAGACCGTCGCGAATAGCGCCGCCGGTATCACTATCCACAGCGCTACGTACCACCCATGATAGGACGGAAGCGCAGCGAGGCGACGCTCGGGCTGTGCGCGGCGGAACGCCCAAGCGCGAGACCGGGCCGCCAGCCACCCTACCAGACCGAGACCAAGGGCCAGGAGAAGCAGGAGGGCAGGCGACATTGGTGCGGGCAGGCCTTACTCGAAATCGGACGCAGTTAAGGCTGGGAACTGGGTCGAAGCGGCCTTCATGCGGGACGCCACGTCCTCAGGATTGGCCACTAGACCGATTCGAGCAAGCGGACCGTCTCGCTCCCAAGACCGAGCCCATTCACCAACGAACTCACGCAGCCCACGAATTGCGTCCAGGTGGGCGTTTTTGACATAGATGAACAACGGCCGCGCGCCAGGATATTGGAAGCTCGCGATGCTCTCGTAGGTCGGGGCGACGCCGTTCATGCGCAGCCCCTGCACCTTGTCGAGGTTTTCCTCAAGGTAGGAGTAGCCGAAGATACCGATGGCGTTGGAATTCCCCTGGATCTTCTGAACGATCAGGTTGTCCTGCTCGCCTTGGTCGACGTAGGCCCCATCCGAGCGGACCTCGGTGCACAATTGCTCCTGCCGATCCGGATCGGTTTCCTTGAGCGCGAGCATCTCGGGGTTTGTTTCGCACGCGGGGATTAGCACGAGCTCCTTAAGAGCGTCGCGAGTTCCAGAAGTAGAGGGCGGGCCGTAGACCAAGATCGGTGTGGCCGGCAGCGACGGATCAACGTCCTGCCAGGTCCTGGTGGTCTGCTCTTGCCCAAACGGGCGCGCGGCCAAAGCTCGGTACACGATCTCTGGCGTTAGGTTCATGTCGATACCGCCCCGGGTGGCGGCGAAGGCGATGCCATCCAGCCCGACTTGAATCTCTGTCACTTCGGAGACGCCATTGGCCTGGCATTTCTCGAATTCGCTAGTCTTCATACGGCGGGAGGCGTTCACGATATCGGGGGTGTTCGCTCCAACCCCTTGGCAGAACAACTCAATCCCGCCCCCGCTTCCAGTGGATTCGATGATCGGTGAACTCAGGTCCGGGTTGGATCGGGCGAAGTTCTCGGCGACCAGCTTGGCGAATGGATAAAGCGTCGATGACCCAACAGCGCGGACCGAATTGCGGGTGCCGTCGCCACCAGCGCTGCAGCCGGCTAGCGCGACGGCGGCAACAGCGGCAATGAGTGAAAACCGAAGCTTGGTGGTCATGGAATGCTCCTCCGTTTCGGCGCGGCTAGGCGTCGTCTGTTACGGTTTGATGACAATGAAGTGACGCTGAAGCGGATCAAAAATCGAACTGCGCGCGCAGTCCCACCGTGTCTACTTCGTAGTCGGCACCGGCGTCGGAGAGCACGGCGGCGTCATTGATCCACAAGTGGCCGTAATTCACGAGGAAGCGAACGTAATCGGTCGGTACCCAGATCGCGGAAAGTCCGACGGCCTGCTGCTTTCCGCCGGCGATGTCGTGACTGGTGAGATCGAGCCGATCGTACCGAGCATTGAGTTGTATAGCGCCTATGCCGCCCTCGGTAATCGGGTGCGCAGGACGAATGCGATCGAAGGCCCCATTGCGGTAGCCTCTTACGTCGCCGGGTGTCAGAAGCATGCCGACCTCGGCATAACCACCGCGGAACTTCGGGTTCGGAAGCCCGGGCCGTCGGGATGTCATCTGATGCCCTTCCACCGCAACGTGGAAGGGTCCTTGGGTGTAGGCCAGTTCAAGCCCGTAACTGCGTTCGCCACTGGCTGTGATGTCTCCGGTGTCGATCAGGCGGACATCTGTGGTGTGAGAGAAGGGCCTTGCGCGATACCGCACCGTAGAAACGGCATCATTGAGATCGCGAAGGTGCGCCGAAGCGCCGATGTGAAGCTGTCCGTCGCCTAGCCGCGGATTGAACACCACGCGTCCGTCGAAGCTGTAGCTGTCGTTGCTGTCGTCGAGCGATTCGACATCGTCGCTGAAGACACCAAGCTGAACCAAGACGTTCTCGCCGCTGTAGGTGCCGCTGAGCCCGACCCGCCGTTCAAAACCGAAAGCCGAGTTGAACGCGGCCCGCTCCAGCATCGACGTGAACAAGTCGCTTGTCATCTCCTCAAGCCCCCAAAACGGCTTTTGATAGCCGAGCGTGAGAGTGACCTCTTCTGACGCATCGTATGTCAGATAGACGTCGGTAAGCTCGACCCCGTCGGCGAAATCGGCTTCGATCCTGTAGCCGAAATTACCCGGAAGGGTGCCATCGACGCCGAGATAGACGCGACGCAGCTCCGTCGCGAAGCCGATGCTGTTGCCGCCCACGCCCGGCGGCGCATCGATCAGTCCGGCGTCCAGTTGCATCCGCCCGCGCGGCTTGAATGACCAGCCGCCTTCGCTTTCGATCCGCGGCGCGCCGCTCCAGGTGATTGTCGTTTCCTCAGTAGCAGATGACGCTGTCGGCGCCGGATCTCTCTGAGCCGCAGGTCCGGCGGCTGCGCCCTCGCGGCTTTCGAGTTCCGTCACCTGTGCCGAAAGCCTCTCTATCTCCGCCTGCATGCTGGCAAGCTGCTGGCGGAGAGACGCCAGATCGTCGGCCTGAGCGAGCGCCGGGGAGGGGGTCAGAACAGCGCAGCTGGCAACGAGCGGAGCGAGGTATGAGCGCATGATACAGCCTTCATCTTAGCGGAGGGCCGCTCCGCTATGTCGCTGGTGTTACACCATTGTGACAGCACTGGTTCCGATGATCCCGCGCCTCAGTGAGCCAGGGGGAGTCGGATCGTAACGAGGGTTCCTTCGCCTTTGCGGCTCTTGATGTCGAGCCGGCCACGATGCCGCTCGACGACATGCTTGACGATCGCGAGACCGAGGCCCGTCCCGCCGGCGGCGCGGCTTCGGCTTGGATCTACCCGATAAAACCGGCGAGTGAGGTGGGGCAGATGCTGTGTGGCGATCCCTTCGCCATGGTCGCGCACCGTCAGGATAGCGTGACCGGAGGTATCACGGCCCGTACCGACCTCCACGTTCGTATCCGAATGGCCGTATTTGAGCGCGTTGTCGACGAGGTTGCGGATGAGTTGCTCGAGTTGAGCGCGGTCGCCGCGTATCATCAGCTTCTCGGATGTCTCGGGCAATTCCAACCTAGGTAGGCGAGCCGCTCCGGCGACGTCGCGCGCCGATTGCTTGATGAGGGCAACGAGATCGAGCAGTTCGGTCGGCTGCTGGTGCTTCTCGGCCTCGATTTTCGATAGCGACATCAAGTCGGTTACTAGGTCCTGCAAGCGTTTGGCTTCGCGCAAGACCGTGTTGTGGAAGCGGCTCGCTTGTTTCGGATCGATGTTCTCGCCTTGCTCGATAAGCGTCTCGGCGTAGCCGATGATCGACGCGAGCGGCGTTCGAAGCTCGTGGCTGGCGTTGGCGACGAAATCGGTGTGGGCCCGGCTGATGTCGAGTTCGGCGGTGCGATTGATCAACTCGACCAGGGAATAGCGCTGGTCGAATGGCTGCAGCGTCATCTGCCAGCTGCTGCGCGGGCCGGTGAGGCCCTGAATCCAGGCGCTGCCGCTTCCCGATCGCGACAGAAGGTCGACGGCCTCTGGATGGCGGAAGGCGACCCGCGCGTCTTGGCCGATCACATGCGCCCCCAAAGTCTCGCGTGCGGCCGCATTGGCGACGAGGATGCGATCTCCGTCGAGCACGAGCATGGGCAGGCCCGTATGCTCGATCAATTCGCTCATACCTTCAGGGGTGAGTTCCACGCCTTCGCGGACCGGCCGAACGGCGCCCGGAGGAGGCGGGGCAGAGAGCCATAGCGAGGCAATCCAGATCACTGTCGCGGCCAGGGCCAATAACCAGTTGGCGCCCGCGACGGCCAGCACGGCGCCGGTCAACAGCGCCAGCGCGATACCGGCGGCAGGAAGGGTGCGGCCCGTGTTCACGGCGTCGCCCTTATCCGGGAGCGCCGGCTGGTGCCAGCCAGAAAGAAGGTGGCGGACAGGGTGGGATTCGAACCCACGGTGGGCTTGCACCCACGGCGGTTTTCAAGACCGCTGCCTTAAACCACTCGGCCACCTGTCCGGCGGGGCCGGCTAACCGCGAATCGCGCGCTTGTCACCCCGTGACTCCGCTTTGGCCATGCGATACGCTCCGGTGCAATCGCTGGGTCTCCACCGGCGGATGGAGAGGGAGATCAACACATGAAGCGTTTCGTCGTCGGAGCGCTCGGCGCGGCTGTCGCCGTGGCACTGAGCACGCCCGCGTTCGCTCAAGCGGGCTGTACCCGCGAGCGCCTTCAGGAAATCGCCGATCAATACCGCGCTGCGCAGGCCGATGGCCGGGCCATCATGCACATGAAGCCCATGGGTGAGTGGGTGAATTATAACGAGAACTTCGAGCTCTCCTCCATGACATATGGCGGGGTGATCGCGACGCCGCAGAAGGTAGATTGGGACCGCTCGTTCTATGACACGGTCGCCTGCTCCGTTTATGTGGAGAGCGTGATCACCAACCCTGATCAGCCTTATGTGCTGGCGACGATGATTCAGGCCCGGAACGGCACGATCAGCGGCTTCGACGTGATCGTCACAGATGAGGACGATTGGCTCTTCAACGCCGAGAAGACGCTGTATTATGCCCAGCGCGAGGACTGGACGGAAATTCCGGAAGATCGGCGTAATTCACGCGAAGAACTGCGCGCAGCGGCTGACGCCTACCTCGACCTGTTCAAAGACAAGAGCGTGCAAGTGCCTTGGGGCATCCCATGCGCGCGCCTGGAGGGCAGCGTGTACACCGGCAAAGGCCAACCTGACGACGATTGCAACATGGGCGTGCCCGACGACGTCGACATGGTGGATAGGCGCTACATCATCGACCCGGTGGTCGGCTCGATCGCGGTTTTCCTACGCATGGGCCAGAATCGGCGTCCGGACGCCCACGTCTTCCGCATCGAAGACGGCAAGCTCCGCTACATCCACACGATCACCAACTGCGGTGGGCAGGAAAACTGCGGCTTTGGTCCATTTAGTGAAATGGTGGAGCGCAATCCCGGCGTGTGGCCGAACCTCGATCATGTCGCCGTCGTGACCCGGCCTCAGAAATAGGAGGGCTTAGCCGAGCTTCGGTTCATCGAAAGCGAGGCGGCAGGGGATTCCCTTGCCGCCCTTCGCGTGGCAAGGGTTGATGCATGCGTATACGCCGCCTGCTCGCCGCCCTCTCCGCCATCGCTGGATTGTCATTCAGCCTCCCCGCCTGCGCGCAGGATTCGTCGTTCGGCGGATACATGCAACAAGTCGCAGCGAAGGCCCGAGCGGAGGGTGTGAGCGATCGGACAATCAGTGAGATACTTTTCTCTCTTACGCCAAACGACCGTGTAATCGCGCTAGACCGCGACAATGTGTCCTCAGGCGGGAGCTCCAGCGGCTTCCCGCCACTCGCCCCTTATTTGCGTAACCACAACACCACGGCTCGGATCAACGGCGGGCGGCGTGTTTACGCTCAGTTGCGGCCGCTCGCGGCGCAGGTGGAAGCGCAATACGGTGTTCCTGCGGAGATGCTCATCGCGATCTGGGGACATGAGACGAGCTACGGTGCGGTTCGCGGCAACTTCGATCTGCCGCGCTCGCTGGCGACCTTGGCTTGGGAAGGCCGTCGCCGCGACCTGTTCGAGCGCGAGTTGATCGATGTGCTGAAGATTGCCGATTCGGGCGTGCCGCGCTCCAGTCTGGTCGGAAGCTGGGCCGGCGCTTTCGGAAATCCGCAGTTTCTGCCGAGCGTCTATCTGCGGCTTGCCGTCGACGGTGACGGCGACGGCCGCCGCGACATCTGGACGAGCGAGGCCGACACGCTTCATTCGATCGCCAACTACTTCCGCGACGCGGGATGGCGCACCGGACAGCCCTGGGGGGTCCGCGCCTACACACCTAACAGTGTCGACCGCGCGTCCCTGGAGACCAAGATGGTGTCTCCGGTCTGTCCACGTGTCCATGTGCGGCACAGCCGCTGGATGCCGGTTCGCGACTGGCGAGCGCAAGGTGTGATCCCCCAGGGGCAGATTGGGGATGACGTCATGGCGGCGCTGTTCGAACCCGATGGTCCCGCTGCCCCGAGCTACCTCTTAACTCAGAATTATAGGGTCATCCTCGAATACAACTGCTCGAACTACTACGCGATGAGTGTGGGGTTGCTTGCAGATGAAATCACCCGCTGATGGGCCCCGGACCCTCCTCCTGAAGTCGGTTGTCGTATTGGGCGCCGCGACGATGCTTGCGTCGTGCGCGGCCTCCAATGGCCCAACGCATGCCTCACGCCCTTCCGTGGTTTCCATGTATGGGCCGCAGGCGGACTTCCCCGTACGGATAGGGGATCCGTATACGGTGAGCGGGCGAACCTACACGCCTGAAGACGTCCTCAACTACGACGAAGTCGGTTTTCTGGCCCTCGACGATGGGGGCGGCGACACCATTTCAGGCGCGCATCACACTCTTCCCCTCCCGAGCTACGTGGAAGTGACGTCGCTGGAGACAGGGCGCACCATTCTCGCGCGAGTCGAGCGTCGAGGTCCGATGGATGGTCACGACCTTCTGGCGCTGTCGCGCGGCGGATTGGCGCAGCTAGGTGCGAGCGCGGGCGCGCCGGTGCGGGTCCGACGAGTCAATCCACCTGAAGATCAGCGGGCACTCCTTCGTGCAGGCTATCCTGCAGCCTTGCGGATGGACACGCCAATGCCTCTGGTAGAAGTGCTCCGGCGTAGCTTGCCAGGGCCCCCAGCAAGTCCCGCCCTTGCCACGACCTCCGACGACCTCCCTGTCGCCGTTCCTGCTAAACCTGCCGACGAAACGGCCGCGACGATGGCGGTGGTTTCGAGTGGGTCGAGCCGAGCATCGCCAGCGACATCTGCGACCACGGTTAGCGTCGGTCCCTCGGAACCCCTTACTGCAGGTTTCTTCGTCCAGGCTGCATCCTTCTCTACTGCGGAGCGGGCCGGCCGGGCCGCCGAGGCTATGGGCGGGCAGGTAAGCCACTCTGGCCGATATTTCCGTGTCCGGACGGGGCCCTTCGCCACCCGTGGAGAGGCTGAGGCGTCGCTCGCCAAGGTCAAAGCCGCAGGTTATAGCGATGCTCGAATCTTGACTAACGGTTGATTTTTGCCGGCGTCCACCGCGTCGGTGGTGGGAGCAGGCTTGAAGACGATATCAACGGCCTTGTCGGGTCTCGTGGTGCTGACCTTCTTAGCGGCGCCGACCAAGCCGGTCGACGCGCAGGTGGCGGACGCGGTTCTAGTGCCCGCGCAACCGGCGCCGGTGCCGCCGGAAATTCCGGTTGCCCTGCTTGTCGATCTTTCAAGTGGGCAGACGCTGTTCTCGCGTGATGCGGATCGCCGCTTCGTTCCCGCCTCGGTGACGAAAGTCATGACCGCTTACACCGCCTTCAAGTTGATCGAACAGGGCAAGCTCTCTCTCGATACGCCGGTCACGGTCAGCCAGGAGGTTGCGGAACTATGGTCCGGCGAAGGCTCCTCGATGTTCCTGAAGGCCGGGGACCAGGTCACCGTCGGTGAATTGCTGCTCGGCGTGACGACGGTTTCTGCAAACGATGCCTCCGTGGTCGTGGCGCTCACGGCTTCTGGAACCCAGGCTAAGTGGCTCGAGACCATGAACGCCAACGCGGCCGAACTTGGAATGCGCGACACACATTTTGGCACCCCCAACGGCTGGCCGGACGAGGGGCGAACTTACACCAGCGCTCGCGATCTGGTGATTCTGGCCGAAGCGATGACCACTCGCTTTCCTGACCTCTACCGCCGCTTCATCGGCCACAAGGGTATGACGTACGGCAATATCACTCAGTCCAACCACGATCCGATCACCGGGGTGGTCGATGGCGCCGACGGAATGAAGACCGGCTACACGCGCGAAGCTGGCTATAACTTCCTGGGTTCAGCCGAACGCAATGGGCGCCGGCTTGTCATGGTTCTTGCCGGAGCGCCGAGCGCCTCGATCCGCAACAACACGGCGCGTGAGTTTATCCGTTGGGGTTTCGACGCTTTCGAAAGCCGGGTGATCCTGCCGGCCCACTCCGCTATTGGCGAAGCACGCGTTCAAAATGGGGCACAAGCGGCAGTACCGCTTTTCACGAACGACGCGGTTCTTGCCAGTGTTCCCCCCGGAAGCCCAGGCGCAGTGACGCTGGCGGTTCGTTATCGCGGCCCCGTCGAAGCACCGATTGCCAAAGGACAGAAGATCGCCACTCTTCGCGTGTCCATCGCTGGTCAAACCCCGCACGACGTTCCGCTGGCGGCGGCTGAGGCTGTCGGGGAAGCCAACGCTTTGCAGCGCCTGATGAACGGACTGCGCGGGCTGATTACATGATCGAAGGACGTTTTATCGTCTTCGAAGGAGGCGAGGGCGCGGGTAAATCCACTCAGGCTCGCATGCTTCTCGATGCGTTGCAGGCGATAGGGTTGGAAGTGCGTCTAACGCGCGAACCCGGCGGCACCCCCGGCGCAGAAGCCATCCGCCAGCTCCTGCTTGATCCGCCAGGAGAGGGTTGGAACGCTGCTTCGGAAGCGCTGTTGTTCGCAGCCGCGCGGGCGGATCACGTCGAGCGTGCCATCCTCCCAGCTCTCAAGCGTGGCGCATGGGTGATTAGCGACCGCTTCGTCGACTCGTCCCGCGCCTATCAGGGTGGGGGCGGGGGCATCCCGGACGAAGACTTGATGGCTCTGCACCGGATCGGATCGGGCGGGATCCTGCCCCACCTGACGTTCCTTCTGGAGATCGATGCGCAGCTAGCTACCCATAGACTGACGCAGCGCGACGGGGGCGCAAGCGACGCAATCGGCGGCCGGGCCGCCGGCTACCATGCGCAAGTGGCTACCGCTTTTCGCCGCCTCGCGGACGCGGAGCCGCAGCGGTTCATCCGGATTGATGGCTCGGGAGACGCCGAACGCACGCATCAACGCGTGCTCGAGGCGCTGCAGCCGTTTCTTGGCGCTGCGAGATGATCTTACACGGACACGAGGAGGCGTGGCGGGAGTGGAGAGCGGCCTTGGCCAGCCCGCGGCTGCACCACGGATGGATCCTGGCCGGCCAGCGAGGCGTTGGCAAAGCCGCCTTTGCGGTAGAAGCGGCGCGCGAGCTGGTTGCCGAGCCCGGGATGCCGCAGCCGGAGGGCAATCATCCGGACATCATCGTCCTCGCGCCGCTGCCCGCCACGACCGACGACGAGAAGAAGCGGGACGAGGGCAAGGCCTATCAGGTCAAGCGCAACATATCCGTCGATCAGGTTCGCGCGATGCAACAGCGCCTTACGACTAGGGCAACGCTGGGCAGCCGCCGAGCTATAGTCATCGATCCGGCCGACGATCTCGAGAAGGGCGCGGCGAACGCCTTGCTCAAGAGCCTCGAAGAGCCGCCGGTGGGTACCTTCTTCTTCCTCGTGACGCATCGGCTGGGGCGTTTGCTACCCACGATCCGATCCCGTTGCCGCGTTCTGCAATTCCCACGCCTCGACGCGGCCAAAATCGACAGCGTTCTGCAGCACGAAGCACCTCACGCGGATCCGGTGATGCGCGATGCGGCAATAGCCGCTGCTGGGGGATCGCCCGGTGCCGCTCTGGAATTCGTCGAAATGGACTTGGGCACTATCCACCGCCTGATGGGAGAGATCGCCGAGGCAGGCGATCCCGACTTTCAGCGCCGAGGCCTGCTCGCTGACGCCATGGGGGGACGGCCGGACCGCAAGCGCCAGATGGCCGCGATTGAGCTGGCCCGAGCCGTAACCGCCTCACGCATGACCTTCGCCCCACGTCGTGCCATACCAGCGCTGAGCACAGCTCATGCCGAACTGGTTCGATTGGCAACCGAGGCGCCCACTTACAATTATGATCCAGGCCTCCTGGTCATGGAGGTGGGAACTCTGCTCGCTTCGCTAGCGGACGGTGCAAAGCCCCCCGTGTGATAGAGGGCTGGCCGTTGGGGTGGTTGCCAGCATGAAGGCCCCAGCCTAGGGGAACCAGCGCATGGCAGAGCCTTATTATCTCACGACCGCAATCCACTATCCAAACGGCAAGCCGCACATTGGCCATGCCTACGAGACGATTGCGGCGGACGTCATCGCGCGCTTCCAACGCTCGCGCGGACGCGAAGTGCGCTTCCAGACCGGGACGGACGAACATGGCCTGAAGATGGCCCAGAAGGCCCGCGATCTCGGCCGAACTCCGCGTGAGTTGGCCGATGAGATGTCGGGCTATTTCCGGACGCTATTCGACAAACTCGAAATTTCGTACGACCGCTTCATCCGCACTACCGAACTGGATCATCACCGCGCCAGCCAAGCCCTTTGGCGGGCGATGGAGGCCAAAGGTGATTTGTACCTCGATCGCTATGAAGGTTGGTACTCGGTCCGAGACGAAGCTTACTACGACGAAAGCGAGCTTTCGGAAGGGGAAGGGGGAGAGAAGCTTTCCCCGCAAGGCACTCCGGTCGAATGGACGGTGGAAGAGAGCTGGTTCTTCCGCCTGTCGAAGTACCAGGATCGACTGCTCGCGCTCTATCGCGACAATCCCGAATTCATCCGGCCGGACACGCGCCGCAATGAAGTCATGCGGTTCGTCGAAGGGGGTCTTCGCGACTTGTCGATCAGCCGGACGAGCTTTGACTGGGGCGTCAGGGTTCCGGGCGCCGAAGACCACGTCATGTACGTGTGGGTCGACGCCCTGACCAATTACCTGACCGGCGTCGGCTATCCTGACGACAGCCAGCAGTTTGAGAAATTTTGGCCGGCGAACCTGCACTTGATCGGCAAGGACATCGTTCGTTTTCATACGGTCTACTGGCCAGCTTTTCTGATGAGCGCGGACATTCCGCTGCCTAAGGCCGTGTTTGCGCATGGCTTTCTGCTTAACCGCGGACAGAAGGAGTCGAAGTCGCTGGGCAACACGACGGATCCGGCGGAGCTGGCGGACCGGTTCGGCGTGGATCCCTTGCGCTATTTTCTGCTGCGCGAATTCAGCTTCGGACAGGACGGAAGCTGGTCTCCCGAAGCGATCGTTAGCCGTAACAATGCAGAGCTGGCGAACAGCTTCGGAAATCTCGCCCAACGGGTGATGAGCTTCATTGCCAAGAACTGCGGCAGCGGCTTCACCGCGACAGCTCCGGAACTGGAAGTGGATGCCGCGCTTCGCGCCAAAGTGCGCCACGCTTGCACGCAGGAGTTACCCGGGGCATTCGAGAGGCTCGCGTTCGCCGCAGGCCTCGATGCGTGGATGCAGGCTGTTTTCGCCTGCAATGCCTACATCGACGAACAGGCGCCTTGGGCGCTGCGCAAGACCGACGCCCTTCGGATGGAGCGTGTTCTCGCCACCTTGTGCGGGTGCATTCGCGATCTGGCGATAGCCGTGGCACCGGTGACCCCTCGTGCATCGTTCAAGATCCTGACCGCCTTGTGTGTGCCCGAGGACGAGCGAGACTTCGCCGCGCTGGTCGGAAACGCCGCTACGGACACCGTGAAAGTGGACAATCCCACGCCCGTCTTCCCGCGCCTTGAACTCCCCGCCGAGGCGGAAGGTTGATGCTGGTCGATAGCCATTGCCATTTGAATTACGAGAGGCTCGTGGAAGACCAAACCGCGGTTCTGGCGCGCGCCCGGGCCGCCGGTGTGAAGGCCTTCCTCAATATCTCGACACGCCAACGCGAGTGGGCAGATGTTGTCGCCACCGCAGAGCGTGAGCCCGATGTATGGGGGAGCATCGGCATCCATCCGCACGAAGCCGAGCAGCATGCCGACTTGGGTGAGGGCGCACTTCTGGACGCTGCGCACCACCCGCGGGTCATCGGCATCGGCGAGACCGGCCTCGACTATTACTACGACCGTTCGGACCGCGCGGTGCAGCGCGCCTTGTTCCGCACCCACATAGCGGTGGCGCGGCAGACCGGCTTGCCGCTGATCGTGCATACCCGCGATGCCGAAGACGACACTTTGACCATCCTGCGCCAGGAAATGGAGAAGGGGCCGTACCCCGCGCTGATCCACTGCTTCACCGCATCCGCCGAGTTCGGCCGCCAGGTTCTGGAACTTGGTCTGACGATATCGCTTTCGGGCATTGTGACCTTCAAGAACGCTCGCGACCTTCAGGACTTTGCTGCGACGATCCCGCAGGACCGACTCCTGGTGGAAACTGACAGTCCGTTCCTAGCCCCCGTCCCTCATCGCGGTAAGTCGTGTGAACCTGCGTTCGTGCGTGACACCGCTGAGTTCATTGCCAAGTTACGCGACCAACCCCTTGAAGAACTGGCGCAAATCACCACCCGAAACTTCTACGCGCTGTTCGCCAAGGCGGTGCCATGAAGCTGCTGATGCTCGGCTCCGGCACTTCGACCGGCGTTCCGCGCATCGGCAATGAATGGGGCGAGTGCGATCCGAACGAGCCGCGCAACCGGCGGACCCGCGTATCGATCATCGTCGAGAGCGAGGACGGCTCAAGACTTCTGGTCGACACTTCGACCGATCTTCGGCAGCAATTGCTGAGCAATAACGTCGCCAAAGTGGACGGGGTGTTCTGGACCCATGATCACGCCGATCATTGCCACGGGATCGACGACCTGCGGCCGATGCGCTTCAACCGCCATGCGCCCTTGCCGGGCTTTGCCTCGGAAACCACGGCGCGCAGCCTCCGCCAGCGCTTCAGCTACGTCTTCTCGGGGCGTTATGGCTACCCGACCATCGTGCAGCTCGAAACCCTCGACTTGGTGAGAATTCACGCGGGGTTTGCCATCGGCTCGGTCGAGATGCCGCACGGGCCCACGAGCAGTACCGGGTTCCGCTTCGACGCCGACGGTAAATCAATAGCTTACGCGACAGACTTCAGCGAAATCACGAGTGAGATGATCGAGCTTTTCAGCGGCGTCGACATCCTGGTCACCGATTGCCTCCGCCGCGAGTTTCATCCGACGCACGCCAATCTCGCAACCGCGTTGAAGATGCATGAGGTGTGCAACGCCGGTACCACGGTGCTCACTCATCTCGACATGACGATGGACTACGCGACGCTTTGCAGCGAGGTGCCGGCCGGGGTCCTGGTCGGGTACGATGGAATGGAGTTGGTCGCTTGAGTTCTTGGATCTCGATCATTTCCTTGACTGCGTGGCTGGTCCTCGCACTCAGCGCTTATCGCGCACATCGTGTCGGCGGCAAGACGACGCTGGTCATGGCACTCGGTTGGATATCGATCTTCTTCCTGACCGCCGCCGTTTTCGCCTGGGCCTCGTCGAGAGGGTGACGATGACCGGCTTGATTTTACATAATATATATTATCGTCCGGGGGCTACGGTATGAACGGCCAACTGAGCCGCCTCCTCTCGATCATGGCCCAGCTCCGCGACCCTGAGCGAGGGTGTGAATGGGACCGCGCGCAATCCTTCGGCACGATCGCGCCGTACACGATCGAGGAAGCTTACGAAGTGGCTGACGCCATAGAGCGCGGCGATCTTAACGAGCTACGCGGCGAACTCGGCGACCTCCTGCTTCAGGTCGTCTTCCACGCGCGCATCGCGGAAGAAGCCGGCCACTTCACCTTTGACGATGTCGCCCGGACCATCGCCGACAAGATGGAAGCGCGTCATCCGCACGTCTTCGGTACCAAGCGTGGCGATGATCATGAGCGGCGCTGGGAGGAACTCAAGGCCGCCGAACGCGCAGAGAAAGGCTCCAACAGCGCAATGGACGGAGTTGCGCGGGCGTTGCCGGCACTTCTGCGTGCCGAGAAACTGCAAAAGCGTGCGGCGCGAGACGGGTTTGACTGGCCCCACCTGCAAGGACCCGCCGATAAGTTGGCCGAAGAACTCGCCGAACTGGAGCAAGCCGAGCTCGACGAGCGGAAGGAGGAAGCCGGCGATCTGCTGTTCGCAGCGGTGAACGTCGTTCGGGCTTACGGCATTGCGCCGGAGGACGCGCTCAGGGCCGCGAACGAGAAGTTCGAGCGGCGCTACCGCGCAATGGAGCGGCTTGCCGATGGACGCTTCGCCGAACTGCCGCTCGCTGAACAAGAAGCGCTCTGGCAGCGCGTCAAGCGCGAAGCGGCCGCTTAGTCCGCTGGCGAAGCCTTCTCACGCTGCGCTTGGAATCGTTCGAAATCGCTCGGCGACATCTTGATCTCATACCAACTGCGATCGTTTTCGATCCAATGGTCGAGCACCTCTCCGTGCTGGTGCAGCCACGCGGCTCCGGCTCCATCCTGGAGCGGCAGATCCAGTCTATAGCGCCGATGGCTCTGCGTCAGCACCGCCGCGACACGGCCCTCCAGGTTCGGCAGCCCTGCTCCGGTCTGGGCCGAGATGAGCACCACCTCCGGGTTGGCGGACGCTGCCGTTTCCAATTCCTCGTGCTGCTGGGGATTCAGCAGGTCCAGCTTGTTCCAGGCCTCGATGATCGGGATGCCCTTCCCCTCGCCCGCGTCCTCGGTAACTCCTAGTTCGGAGAGAACTTCGACGACTTGACGCTTCTGCATCGCGTTGTCGGCGTTTGCCATGTCGCGCACGTGCACGATCACGTCAGCCGCGGTCACTTCCTCGAGCGTTGCACGGAATGCTGCGATCAGCTGCGTCGGCAGATCCGAGATGAAACCGACGGTGTCCGACAGGATCGCCTTATCGACGCCTGGAAGCCGGATCGCCCGCATGGCCGGATCGAGCGTCGCAAACAGCATGTCTTCCGCCATGACCTGGGCTCCGGTCATCCGGTTGAACAGCGTAGATTTGCCGGCGTTGGTGTAGCCTACCAGCGCAATGACCGGCCAAGGGGCGCGCTCGCGCCGCTCGCGGTGCAGCCCCCGCGTCTTGCGCACCTGTTCGAGCTCGCGTCGTAATTTGCCCATGCGGCCGCGGATCATCCGGCGGTCCGCCTCGATCTGCGTTTCGCCTGGTCCGCCCAGGAAGCCGAAGCCGCCGCGCTGCCTTTCAAGGTGTGTCCAGCTGCGCACGAGCCGGCTTTGTTGGTAGTCCAGGTGGGCGAGCTCCACCTGCAGCCGGCCTTCTGCAGTCGCTGCCCGTTCGCCAAAGATCTCGAGGATCAGGCCGGTCCGGTCGATGACCTTGCGCCGCAGCTTCTCTTCCAGGTTGCGTTGCTGAATCGCCGACAGCGATCCGTCCACGATGACGAGTTCCGCTTGCTCCTGCTCGCAAGTGGTGGCGATCCTTTCGATCTGCCCTTCGCCGAACAGGGTGCCCGGCCGAACCGCGCGCACGGGCAGGATGAAGGCATCGGCCACGACGATGCCGATGGCGAGTGCCAAGCCTTTGGCTTCTTCAAGCCGAGCCTCCGGGTCGTCGGAACGGCGCTGTCCGCGAATGTCGGGGCACACGACGAGTGCCCGCGCCCCGCGCGTTACTTCGCCTTCGATCTCGTCCTGGGACGTCAGCTTTCCTCACCTTCATCGTCAATGTCGGTCGTCAGATCGACAGGCGACGCCGGCTGAATGGTTGAAACCGCATGCTTGTAGGCAAGTTGCACGAAGCCTTCTCGCTCCAGGAGCATGCAGAACAGATCATACGATGCGATGCGCCCCTGCAGCATCACGCCGTTGACCAGGAACATCGTCACCTGAACACCGGCATCGCGTACGCGCGACAGGAAGATGTCCTGCAACAGGCGCTGCTTCTTCCCGGCGTCGCCGCTCGCGAACAACTCCGCATCCACCGGCACGCCAGGCATGATCGTCGAGATCGCGTGCTTGTACACCAGCTGCGACTGCCCGTCGCGGCGCAGGAGGATCGAGAAGTTGTCGAACCAGGTGACGATCCCCTGCAGCTTGACGCCTTTGACGAGGAACATCGTCACGGGAGTTTTCTCGCGCCGCAGGTGGTTGAGGAACTGGTCCTGCAGATTCGCCGGTTTGCCGCCGTGAGCATGCGCCGATGGGACAGGTGCAGGTGCAGGTTCGGGGGGAGCGGGCCGCTGACGCGGAGTTAAGGTTCCCTTGGCCATTTAGCTGACTCCTTTTTGTTGGCAGTCATTCGACTGCATTCTGGCACCCCGTCTCGAAGCGCCGATGTCTCTCGCCGATCTAGGCCCGGTGCCGTCTTAGCGCAAATACGATCTGCCGAGCGAAGTTCCCGTTCTGAACCTATTCCTTTTCGAAGGGGTCCGGGCGCTCGCCCATCCCCAGCAGCTTCAACTTACGATGCAGTGCGGATCGCTCCATCCCGATGAAGCCAGCCGTCTTCGAGATATTCCCGGAGAACCGGCGGATCTGGATTCTGAGGTACTCGCGCTCGAAGTTCTCGCGGGCTTCGCGTAGGGGCGCTCCCATCAGCGTGGACATGCCTGCTCCGCTTCCGCTCGTACTGCCGGTGATTTCTGGGGGCAGCAAGTCGGGCTCCACCCGTTCCATTCGATCGCGCGGCGCAAGGATGACGGTGCGCTCAACGACATTGCGCAATTGCCGGACATTGCCCGGCCAGTCGTAAGCTTGGAGAGCCGTGAGAGCTTCTGCGGAGATTTCCGGAGCGGGTAGGCCTTGTTCACGGGCGTAGCGCGTGAAAAAATGATCCGCGAGCGGAGGGATATCGTCGCGCCGCTCTGCCAGCGACGGAAGACGCACTGGAACGACGTTCAGGCGATAGAACAAGTCTTCGCGGAACCGCTTCTCCTCGATCTCCTTCTCGAGGTCGCGACTGGTCGACGAAACCACTCTGACGTCAACGCCGATCTGACGCGATCCACCAGCGCGTACGAAGCTCTGTTCGGTCAGCACTCGCAAAATCCGGGCTTGTGTGCTGATCGGCATGTCCGCAACTTCGTCGAAGTAGAGCGTGCCGCCATCTGCCATCTCGAGCAGGCCAGCGCGCACCAACCGTCCGTCCGCTTCTTCGCCGAACAACTCTTGCTCGAAACGCTCAGGGGTGATGCGCGCCGAGTTGACCGTCACGAAAGCCTTCTCCGCGCGTGGACTCCAGGCGTGGAGAAGTCGCGCGGCCACTTCCTTGCCGGATCCGGCGGGCCCACTAATCAGCACCCGGCTGCCGGTATTCGCGACACGCTTCAGCGTTGCCCGCACCTGGTTGATCGGGCTCGAGTTTCCCGTGAATTCGTCCGCAAGAGTATAGCCTTCACGCAGTCGGGCATTCTCTCGCCGCAGCCGCTCCGTCTCAGTGGCACGCTCGACCAGCAGCAACAGTCGTTCGGTTTCGAAGGGCTTTTCGAGGAAGTCGACGGCGCCGCGACTTATCGCTGAGACCGCGGTGTCTATGTTGCCATGGCCGGAGAAGATGATCACCGGCAATTGCGGCTCTCTCGCCTTAATGGCGTCGAGAACTTCGAGCCCATCCATCGGGCTGCCGTGCAACCAAACGTCGAGAAGAACGAGGCTAGGCCTGCGCTGATCGATCATCTGGAGCGCGGTGACGCTGTCGCCGGCCGTTCGGCAGGAATAACCTTCGTCGGACAAGACACCCGCAACGAGGTCGCGAATGTCCTGTTCGTCGTCCACCACGAGGATGTCGAGCGCCATCAATCGGTCTCCATGCGTATAATTCTGGGGATCATGCTGCCACCTCGCTGTTGCCTGGACGGGCCGCCGGATCGCGCGCGAAGCGAAGTATTGCCTGGGTGCCGTCAGGAGCGGGCACGAAACTCAAGTCGCCGCCGTGTTCCTCGACGATCTTCTTGACGATCGCGAGGCCGAGGCCCGTGCCCTTCTCCCGCGTAGTGACGTAGGGCTCCATGATGCTCACCTGGCCCTGCGGCAATCCGATGCCGTTGTCCGTCACCCGTACAATCAAGTGCCGATCGTCCAGCGTCATATCGACCTCGATCCGCCCCCGGTAGTCCATGGTCGCCTCTTGCCGCTTCGCATCAACCGCTTCAGCCGCATTCTTGAGCACGTTGGTCATAGCCTGGCCGAATTGATGGCGGTCGCATTCGATGCGCGGCATGTCCGGCAACGCCGAAAAGGGGTAGCCGATCTCCGGGTGCGCGACCTCCTGAAGGAACAGCGCCTGGCGGACCAAGTCCACGGCATCCTCTGTGCGGAAAACCGGCTTGGGGAGCCGCGCGAACGAGGAGAATTCGTCCACCATTTTCCGCAAGTCCCCGACTTGCCGGATGATCGTGCCGGTTAGCTCCTCAAACAGCTCGCCGTCCTGTTCGATCTGCTTGCGATAGCGCCGCTTTAGCCTCTCGGTGGCGAGCTGGATCGGGGTGAGCGGATTCTTGATTTCGTGCGCAATGCGCCTCGCGACATCCGACCAGGCGGCCTGCCGCTGGTCGACCAGCTGGCGTGTAATATCCTCGAAGGTGATCACGTGGCCTTCGGCCGTCGGGGCGCTCTTCACCGCGAGCGTCTGCAACTCGCCGCCTTTGCTGTACTGCACAACGCCGCTGCTCGCTTCGCTGCACAAGAGTGCAGCTATCTGGGGCGCAATGTCGCTCAGTTTCAGGCCGATCGGAGCTGGTCCGGTTCGGTCGAGCAGCAGTTCCTGCGCCGAGTTGTTCATCAGCGAGATGTGCCCGTCTGCATCGACCGAGATGATGCCCGCGGTGCTCGACTGCAGCACCGCCTCCATGAACGCGCGTCGCTCCGCCAGCTGCCTGTTCGCGCCTATGAGAGCGTCGGTCTGGCGCTCGATCTGCTCGGTCATTCGGTTGAATGCGCGGTTGAGTAGGCCGATCTCATCCGGGCCGGTGCGCCCGGTCACTCGTAACGCATAGTTACCCGCCCCAACCTCTCTCGCCGCCGTCACCAGCTCTGCAAGCGGTTTCACCTGACGATCGGCAAACCGCAGCGCGAACCATACGGCGAGGCCTACCAGGATGACGGGAATGACGAAGAGCAGAAGATTAAAGCGGACCTGGAGCACCCTGCCCCGTGCCGAGAGCACATCGTACTCGTTCAGGACGCTCTGGGCTCGCTCCCATTGACTGAGCGCGTTCAGGTCAGATCGGCGTGCCACATACAGATAGATCCCGCTGTCGCTGTCGAGAGGCGCGACGGCTTCGATGAGCTCGGGGCTGGCGAGGACAACGATCTCTTCGCCGGCCCTCAGGCGGTTCAAGCTGTCGATGTCGATCCGGTCTTCAGCCGCGCTGCCTTCGTCCGGGTCGACGATCGCCAGCGTCGTTAACTCGCCGCCGGGCTGATACTGAAGAATCGCGCTTTCGGTGAAGTCCCGATAGACCACTTGGTAGGCGTATCCATCGTCGAAGTCGGGACCGGTGATGCTTCCCTGCTGCAAGTAGTCACGGATATCCCCGACCATCGCCGCGGTTTCGAGGCGAACATCCTCTTGGCTCTCTTCGTAATATCCCTGCGCGAGCCGATTGGCGTTTTCGAACAAGCCTCGCGAGCTTTCCGAGAACCAGAATCCGACGCCGGTCTGGAATAGAAAGCTGGCGAAAACAGCAACCAACAGCGTCGGAACGGCGGCAACGAGAGAGAAGAAGAACACGAGATTGACGTGCAGCCGGGCAGTCGTCCCTCCTGCCCGGCGTATGGCCAAACGGCGCCCGAACAGGATCACGAGCGTCATGGCCGGAATGAGAGTGCCTACCAGCATCGCCGCGGCTTGCGTGGACGGGACCAACCGCTGCGGATCGCCCGATCCGGTTAGCGCCAGATATGAAGTAACGAGCATGATCGCGAGGGTGACTGCCGCGGCGATCTCGAGCCATAGATAGACGTTGGCCCGGCGTGCGATCACCAGCCCCCGTCTCCACCACCGCGGGCTCGAGCGCCACGAAGATGCTATTGAGGGAGAGCGGGAAGCCGAAGTCATCGTTGCATAGTTACAACGGTCCTGTTGCAACAAGGCAAGCGGTTTCTTCGCCCTCTCCCCTCAACTGCGTTGCGCAAACCGTTCAGGATCAATCTGCAGATCGTCGAGCCGCTTGCGCAGCGTATTGCGATTGATGCCTAGAAGCTGAGCCGCGCGCAGCTGGTTGCCACCGGTCTCTCTCAAGGCATGCTCGAACAGTGGTCGTTCGAAGGCCGCCAAAGCGTGGTGATAAAGCGGTCCGGCCGGGCTGGTGGCAGCCAGCCAGGCGCGCAAGGCACCGCCGAAATCCGGCATCGATTGTTCCTCCGCTGCCGGCGCGTCGGCCATCAAC
Source organism: uncultured Erythrobacter sp. (assembly GCA_964439725.1). Classification (GTDB taxonomy): domain Bacteria; phylum Pseudomonadota; class Alphaproteobacteria; order Sphingomonadales; family Sphingomonadaceae; genus Croceibacterium_A. The sequence goes on from CAYTPY010000011.1 coordinate 28,661, forward strand.
TGGCGCACCGTCGAAGTGTCGATCTGCTCCTCACGTGATAACAGGGCCGCACGGAACACGAAGTTGCGCAACTCGCGCACGTTCCCCCGCCAGGGCTGGGTTTCTAGCCAGGATATCGCCTCCTTCGAGAAGCGGCGGAGAGGCAGACCTTCCGTTGCGGCTTGACGCAGGAAATGCCGCGCCAGCGGCTCGATATCGCTCTTGCGCTCCCGCAGCGCAGGCAAGTGGATCGGGACCACGTTGAGGCGGTAGTACAAGTCCTCGCGGAAAGTGCCCGCGGCGATCATCGGCATCAGGTCGCGGTTGGTGGCGGACACAATGCGCACATCGACGGTTATCTCCTCACGCCCACCGACCCGCCGCACCCGACCCGACTGCACCGCACGCAGCAAGCGTGTCTGCGCTTCCAGGGGCATGTCACCGATCTCATCCAGGAACAGGGTTCCACCATTCGCTTGCTCGAACTTTCCGACGCTGCGGCTGACTGCCCCGGTGAACGCGCCCTTTTCGTGCCCGAACAGCTCGCTTTCGATCAACTCACGCGGGATGGCGGCGGTATTGAGGGCGACGAACGGCGCGTTTTTCCGTGAGCCGAGCTGGTGGATCGCCTCTGCCACCAATTCCTTGCCGGTGCCGGACTCACCGAGAACCAGCACCGACAAGTCATTGTGCAGGACCCGCGTGATCATCCGATACACGTCCTGCATCGGCTGGCTTCGGCCGATGAGAGGCAGGCCTTCGCGGGGCTCGTCACTGTCTGCACTGTCATCATTTTGCATATCGGCCGCCTGACAAGCGGCGCGGACGAGCTCATCGAGATCGAAAGGCTTGGGAAAGTACTCGAAGGCACCAGTGTCCGTAGCCCGCACCGCAGTATCCAAGGTGTTCTGCGCCGAAAGGATGATGACCGGCATCCCAGGATAGTGCCGTCGGACTTCCGTCAGATCCGCAATTCCGTCGCCGTCCGTCAGAGCGACGTCGGTCAGCATGACGTCATAAGTGCGAGATGCCAGCTGCCGGTCCCGTTCGGCTATGCTGTCGCACCGGTCGACCTCGAAGGCTTCGACTTTGAGCGCCGCGGTAATGACCGTTGCGATCGATCCGTCGTCCTCGACCAGCAAAGCGCGTCTCATCATTCGTCTTGTCCCTATTTCGCCCGCGGTAGATGCACCCGGAAGTGAGTCCAGCCTGCACCCTCATCGCGTTCGTGGCCGATGCGCCCATCCATGTCTCGTACGAGCTTGTTGACCAGCGCCAGACCCAAGCCTTGCCCGTTCTTCTTGCTCGATACGAACGGCTCGAAGATGTGCTCTCGCAAGGCTGGGTCTACCCCAGGACCATTGTCGCTGACCTGGACCTCGATCGGTAGCCTCACCGGACGCCCGAGCCGCATCACGTTACGAGCAAGGCCACTGACGAACCGGGTGCGCACAACGACCTCCGGCTTTCCAGAGCCGTGACACGCGTCTCGAGCATTGACGATAAGGTTGATCAACACCTGTACCAACGCGCCTTCGTTGGCGAGCACAGGCGGGAGCGAAGGATCGAATTCCTCTCGCAGCGGCACATCGCTTGCGTTTGCCGCGACAACGATTTCCATCGCCCGTCTGACCGCTGCGTGCAAATTGACCGGGGCGACCGGCTCGGCCTGCTCGCGCCCAAGGCGCTGCATCCGATCGATCAACTGAGCGATGCGGTCGACTTCCTCGGTGATGAGGTCCGTCAGTGCGCGCTCGTCCTCTCCCAACTTGCGGCCAACTAGTTGAGCGGCGCCTCGTATCGCCGACAATGGGTTTTTGATTTCGTGCGCCAACACCGCCGGTCCGCGCAACGCTCCCGCTCGCTCCTCATCGGCAACACGCTCCCCTTGCCCGGCATCCGACAGCGTGATGGTCCGCCAGCCAGGGTGCGCCACGAGCGGCGAGATGGTAAGGTTTACGACCAGACCTCGGCCACCAATGTAAACTGGAAGCCCCCTGGCAACGAGTTGAGCTTCGTCGGCGAACATCTTGTCGCGCACGCGCCCGTCGGCAAACGAGACGATCTCGAGGAACGGCTTCCCGAGTAGCCGGCGAGCGCTGCGGCCAAGCATGCTTTCAGCGGCCGGGTTGACTTGGGCTACGGTGAGATCCGGAGCCAAGAGCAGCAATGCAAAGGTTAAGCCGGCGATCTGCTCCCTCGGTTCGGGTACGCCGCCCTCGTTCACGCGGCCTGGCGCAGCAGGAAGGGAGCGTAGAACCGCTCCAACTCTCCAAGTACTTGATCGGCGTCGTCGATGAAGTTCACGAAGTTCCTGAACTCCGCCGAGCCCGTCATTCCCTTGGTGTACCAGCCTAGATGCTTGCGCGCGATCTTCACGCCCACATCCTTGCCGTAGTGAGCCAGCATCGCGCGGTAGTGCTCGACGAGCACTGCGTACTGCTCCTCAACCCCAGGTTCACGCAGCCGTTCGCCGGTACGCCACCAGTGCATGACCTGGCCTAGCAGCCAGGGCTTACCGTACGCTCCCCGGCCAATCATTACTCCGTCGGCGCCCGATTGCCTGAGCGCTTGCGCGCTATCCTCGATCCCGCAGATATCACCATTGACGATGACGGGGATGGAAACAGCATCCTTTACAGTGCGGACGAAAGCCCAGTCCGCTTCGCCTTTGTACATCTGATTGCGCGTGCGGCCGTGAACCGTGATCAACTTCGCGCCGAGGTCCTCGGCAATATGTGCGAGTTCCGGTGCGTTCAAGGTCGAATGGTCCCAGCCCATCCGCATCTTGACCGTCACCGGAACGGATACAGCCTTCACGGTCGCCTCGATCAGGCTCGCGGCCAAGGGCAAGTCACGCATCAAGGCGCTGCCGGCGTCACCGTTGACGACCTTCTTGACCGGACAGCCCATGTTGATGTCGATGATCGCGGCCCCGCGATCTTCGTTGAGCTTCGCGGCCTCTGCCATCTCGGTGGGGCTGCAACCGGCAAGCTGCAGCGATACCGGCTCCTCGGCAGAATCCCAGGCCGCCTTCTGCAGACTCTGGCGCGTTTCGCGGATCATCGCCGGGCTCGCGATCATTTCAGTCACGTTAAGGCCCGACCCATAGCGTCGCACTAGGGTGCGAAACGGCATGTCTGTGACGCCCGTCATTGGGGCGAGCACGACCGGACAATCGATCCGCACCGGGCCGACCGCGATCGGCGTTAGCGCCGGAGGGAGAGGAAGCGTTGTCATGTCCGTGATGTGCTCAAAAAGCGAGCAGGCGCATAGTGGATTGCGAGGCTTGCTGCAAGGCGCTAGCGCCGCGCGAAGCCATGGCTAACCTCCTCCAACCTCGGTTTAGCGCGGTCATAGTTGCCGCCGGCAAGGGCCTACGCGCCGGTCAGCCCCTGCCCAAGCAGTTCACGCGATGGCGGGGAAAGCCGCTTGTCCGCCACTCGGCGGAGGCTCTGATCGCAGCCGGGGCAACATCCACAATAGTAGCCATCCCGGAGGCGTACGTTGGCGAGGCAGCCGAGGCGCTCGGGGGCCTGCCTAACCTCAGCCTCGTCCATGGAGGTGCAACACGGCAGGAGTCGGTAAGAGCAGCATTGGAGGCATTGCCTAACGACACCCATTTCGTCCTAATTCACGACGCGGCGCGCCCGGATGTTCTTGTCCCGGTCATTGACCGCTTGCTGGAGGCGCTGGAGCGGTCTCCGGCAGCTATTCCTGTCCTGCCCATGGTGGACAGCCTTGCCATAGCAGAAGGCGGGCGCATGACAGGAAACGCCGATCGCGAAGCGCTCCGGCGCGTACAGACTCCGCAAGCCTTCCGCTTCACCGATATTAGGGAAGCACACCGTTCCTGGTCGGGGCCGTTCACGGCTGGTGACGACGCCCAGGTGGCCCGGGCCGCGGGTTTGGAAATCGCGATCGTCGAAGGGGACGAACGCATGCGTAAACTGACATTCGCAGAGGACTTCATGACGCCAGCTCTCCCGCGGATCGGCATAGGCTTCGATGTGCATCGCTTGGCCGAAGGCGAAGAATTGTGGCTTGGCGGGGTTCATATCGAGCACGACCGCGGCCTTGCGGGGCACAGCGACGCCGACGTTGTCCTTCATGCCGTCGTCGATGCGCTTCTCGGGGCCTGTGGATGTGGAGACATCGGCCAGCATTTTCCTCCGAGCGATCCGCAATGGCGCGGTGCGCCCTCGAGCCGGTTCGTGGAACATGCCGTGACACTCGCGCGCGAGGCTGGCTACGCAATTGGCAACGTTGATGTGACGGTGATTTGCGAAGCCCCCAGGCTCGGTCCACACCGTGCTGAGATGCGGGCGAGGCTCGCTGGGCTGCTTAACGTCCAGATAGGCGCCGTTAATGTCAAAGCGACCACAACAGAGAAGCTCGGCTTCACGGGCCGGGGCGAAGGCATTGCCAGTGAGGCGGTGGCTATGCTGATCCCGATCGAAAGGACCTGAGAACCCATGAAATGGACGAAAGCGGTAGCCGTTCTCGGCGCCGTGACAGTCGGGCTTCAGCCGATCGCAGTCAGCGCTCAGCAGGCTTGCGTTACTGTAGAGGAAGCCGGCGCGATCGCCGTCTACAGCGTACCCAGCCTGGTTCAGGCTGTCCGGTTGCGCTGCGATGGCCAACTGTCGCCGACTGGCTATCTGGCGCGGAGCGGCAATAACCTGATAAGCCGCTACGGTTCGATCCAGGCTCAGGCTTGGCCGAAGGCGAAGGCGGGACTTTTGAAGGTGCTAACAAGTAAGGCGGGAGCTGCCTCCGCCGCGGTCAATCTTGATATGGTCCGCGCGTTGCCGGACGATGCGGTGCGCCCGCTCGTCGATTCCCTGATTGTCCAGGAGGCATCTGCGAAGATCCCGGTGAGTCACTGCAGCCATGCCGAGCGCGTAATCCAGCACGTTGCTCCGATCGAAGCCGAAATAGCGGGCGGGCTTCTTGGCGCTATCGCCGGGCTAATAAACCACAGCGAGTTTCCGGTTTGCCAACCGCGTCGATCATGACCGGCTCTCTGCTTCCGAAGAAGATCGTGGATCTTGCTCGGCGCGTGGTTGAGGAGAATGCAGCTGCGGGTCGGACCATCGTTTTGGCTGAAAGCTGCACCGGCGGGCTCGTGGCTGCCGCTCTTACAGAGATCGCAGGGTCGTCGAAAGTCCTCGACCGGAGTTTCGTGACCTACTCCAACGAAGCGAAGCTGGAGAGTCTGGGCGTCGCCGGCGACATTCTCGACGCTTTTGGCGCCGTGTCGGTGGCCTGCGTCTACGCGATGGCGCGCGGTGCCTTGGAACGCAGCAACGCAGACATTGCGGTGGCGATTAGCGGTATCGCTGGGCCGGGGGGCGGATCCGAACACAAGCCTGTAGGAACGGTTGTCTTCGCCCGCGCGCATCGGGGCAATGACACGCCCGATGCGGAATCTCGTGTGTTCGAGGCAGCAGACCGCGCTGGCGTACGGCTTCAGGCGACGCTGTGCGCGCTCGAACTGTTGCTGCCGTAGAGGTCACCCGCGCGCGCTTCGAATGCGGCGACCATCTTGCGGAACGCGCGGTCGAAGTACTGCCCGGCGAGCATCTCGAACATTTTATTCTTGAACGCAAACTCAACGCAGAAGTCGATGTCGCAGCCGCCATCGGCACGGGGGATGAAGCGCCAAATGTTGTCCAGATCGCGCATTGGCCCATCTACGTATAGAACCTCGATGCGGTGCGGCCGGTCCTTAATCACACGGGACGTGAACTTCTCGCGCAGGGCTTTGAATCCGACCAGCATGTCCGCGACCATTTCAGTGTCGCTGTCGGACTTCACCCGGGTGGCAATGACCCAAGGCAGGAACTTTGGATAATTCGCCACGTCAGCGACGAGCTCGAACATTTGCTCGGCGCTATAAGGCAAGGTGCGCGTTTCTCGAATTCCCGGCATCAGACTTGCGGCTCTGTTAGTCGCGCCTCTCGGGCTGCCTTCATTTGAGCAAAATCGTCACCGGCATGATAGCTGGAGCGGGTCAACGGACTTGAGGCGACCTGGAGAAAGCCCTTTGCCCTAGCGATCGCGCCGTACGCACCGAACACCTGAGGCGTCACGAAATCTGCCACTTTTGCATGCTTCGGTGTTGGCTGCAGGTACTGGCCCATCGTCAAGAAATCGACTTCGGCGCTGCGCATGTCATCCATAACTTGATGCACTTCCAGCCGCTCTTCCCCAAGCCCGAGCATGATACCGGATTTGGTGAAGATCAACGGATCGTGCCGCTTCACCTCTTCGAGCAACCGCAGCGAGGCATAATAGCGCGCACCCGGACGGACGGTCGGATAAAGCCGTGGCACCGTTTCGAGGTTGTGGTTATAAACGTCCGGACCCGCAGCACAAATCGCCTCGACCGCGGGCCGCATCTTGCCCCGGAAGTCCGGTGTCAGAATTTCGATAGTGGTCTGCGGGGTGGTGCGGCGCACTGCCTCGATGACCTTGACGAACTGCCCTGCCCCGCCATCGGGCAAGTCGTCGCGATCAACCGAGGTGATCACGATGTGCTCAAGACCGAGACGGGCCGCGGCGGTGGCCACGTGTTCGGGCTCCAACGGGTCGACCTTGCGTGGCATTCCGGTCTTGACGTTGCAGAAGGCGCAGGCGCGCGTGCATACGTCGCCGAGGATCATCACCGTCGCATGCTTCTTCGACCAGCATTCGCCGATGTTTGGGCATGCCGCCTCCTCACAGACAGTGTTGAGGCTCAGCTCGCGCATCAGCGAACGAGTTTCCTGGAAGCCCTTGCTGACCGGTGCTCTGACCCGGATCCAGTCCGGCTTGCGCTCGCGCGGCGGGCGGGGTGCTGCCGATAGGTCGTTCATTACGGCCCACTTAGGGAAGCACCTTGCCAGTGGCAATGGCGCGCGGCATGGGGCGTGCCGATGATTGTCCCGAGCACCGAACTTGCCGAACTCTTGCAAGGATATCGCCGCTTCCGCGAAGCGGGCTGGAAATCGGAGCGAGAACGCTGGGCCAGCCTGTGTGACGGGCAGCAGCCTCGGATCATGGTGATCGCCTGCTCCGATAGCCGGGTCGATCCTGCGCAGATCTTTGACGTTCATCCCGGCGAGATATTCGTCGTGCGCAACGTCGCGGCGCTCGTGCCGCCGTTCGAGACGACGCCTGGCCTGCACGGTGTTTCCGCGGCTTTGGAGTTCGCTGTTCAAGTGCTCAAGGTGCGCGAGATCTTGGTAATGGGTCATGGCATGTGCGGAGGTTGCAAAGCGGCCCTCACGCAGGAACTATCGGGGACCGAACCCGGACAAGGGGGCTTCATCGCCAACTGGATCGAGATGCTGGATCCCGTCCGCGACCCGATCGCCCAGCAATTGGGAACCGACGGACGCGCAGCCGAACGGGCGATGGAAGAGGCTGCGGTGAAAGTGAGTCTCACCAACCTGCGCACCTTCCCGTGCGTTCAGGAGAAGGAGAGGCGCGGTAGCCTCACCTTACGCGGCGCGTTCTTTGCCATCTCGGACGGCGTTCTACACCTGCTCGATGAAAAGACGGGGAAGTTCTCCCCGGCTTAGGCTTGCACCACGCCTTGGGCCCGGTCATCTAACTGGCATGTCCGAAGAGCCCCTCAAGAACATCGCGCTGCTGATCGATGCCGATAATGCCAGCCACACCGGTATCGATGCGGTTCTAACGGTACTTGCCGAATTGGGCCAAGTGAACATTCGCCGTGCCTACGGCAACTGGGCCAAGCCGGCGCTTAGTAAGTGGAACCAGATCACGCATCGTTATGGCTTGCAGCCGATGCAGCAGTTCGATTTGACCAGAGGCAAGAACGCCACCGACATGGCGATGACAATCGACGCCGTCGACCTGCTTTATCGCGGCAAAGTCGACGGGTTCGGCATCATGAGTTCGGACAGCGATTTTACCCCGCTCGTCACGCGGCTGCGGCAGGACGGGCAGATCGTTTACGGCTTCGGCAACGCCAGCGCACCGGAAGCGTTCAAGACCGCCTGCACCCGCTATATCGACGTCGATCAGCTGATCCGCACGCACGAAGCGGAAGAGGATACACCTTCGGCCAAGAGCAATGAGATCGACCGCGAACTGATCGAGCTGCTCGGCGATGCCTGGAAGGCATCAAAGCGGGATGACGACGGCTTCGCCCGGCTGCAGGAAGTCGGCCAGTTGGCGGGCAACCGTTCGAGCTTCGACGTCCGCAACTACGGCTTCAAGCGCTTGTCCGACCTGATGCGAGCGGCCAGCGACAACTTCAAGCTGGAGCGGCGCGACAACCAACTTTACGTCAAGAGAGTTAGGTAGACGGTCCAAGGCCTAAGCTTTGCACTGGGCCAAGCCTACCCCCTCATAGACCGCGCGGCCGAACCGGTCTCGCAGGGTGACGGTCCCTTCAAAATCGGTGGGGCTGTCGGTCCTATCGCTTTCGTCGTCCGGCGCTTCCTGCTCCTCGACGGTGAGGCGCAGCGCATATTCCCTGCTAGTGTAAAGCGTGCGGCTGCCCATCGGCAGTTCGCGAGAGCCCGCGTCCGAGGCGAAGCGCACCACTTCACCGTCGATCTTCATGAACGCGTCGGCTTCTCGCGCGATAACCCGGGTCCCAAAGCTAGTCCCCGGAGCGTAGTTGCACGCTTCTCCGTAGAGATCGTACCGTTCAATATCGGGAAGCAAGATCGGCTCCGGGCTCACCAGCCGCAGCGGAGGCATGACGTCATTAGCGGCATGGACGGAAGCCACGGCGCGCGCGTCCTGAACCGCCTGCTCTTCCGGATTTGGCTCTTGGCCGCACCCGGCAAGCCAAAGAAGCGCTAATGCAGTCGCCCCCCTGCGCATCAATGCCTCCCGAACAGCTTTTCAACGTCTGACATCGATAGCTTGATCCAGGTCGGCCTACCATGATTACATTGGCCGGACCGGGGTGTTCGTTCCATTTCCCTAAGCAAGGCGTTCATCTCCGCGACACTCAGCGTGCGCCCTGCCCGCACGGAGCCGTGACACGCCATGGTTGCCAGTACATGGTCGATGCGCTCGCGCAGAAGCAGGCTCTCGCCATGCTGGGCTAGGTCGTCCGCCACATCGCGTAGCAGCGCTTGAGGATCGGCCTTTCCGAGCGCTGCTGGGAGAGCTCGAACCAGCATGGCGCCAGGACCGAACCGCTCGATCATGAGCCCTAACTCCGCAAATGCGTCCACTTGCTCCTCGAGGCGATCGCAGGCAGGCTCTTCCAACTCGACCACTGCGGGCATGAGCAAAGCCTGGCTGCCTGCGACCTTATCACCCGCCCCCGCTTCTCGCAGTCGTTCCAAGACAAGACGTTCGTGGGCCGCATGTTGATCGACCAGGATCAGCCCGTCGGCAGCCTCGGCAACAATATAGGTTTGCGCCACTTGGCCGCGCGCTACGCCGAGCGGAAACTCGGCAGTTTCCACGTCATGGGTAGCTGTTTCGGCCCTGCCCTGCGGTTTTGCGAAGTCAGCGTCCGCAGTTCGCCAGGCGGAGACAGGCTCCCGAAATGTTGCCTGAGGCGCCGACCAGTCGCGGTCGTTGAATAACGAGCGCAGCGTTTCTCGAGCCTGATCGTGCACCGGCTCAGCCTGCCAGCGCTCCATCGCTGCAGCATCGGGCGCCTGAGCGCTACGTTTGTCGCCGCTGGCAAGGGCATGACGCAGGCCCGAAACAATGAAGCCGCGGACGCCAGCAGCATCTCGAAACCGAACCTCTGTTTTCGCCGGATGTACGTTCACGTCCACTTCTTCGGGCGGTAGTTCAAGGAACAGCGCCAGAACCGCGTGCCTGTCGCGTGCCAGCATGTCGGAATAGGCGCCGCGAACCGCGCCGGCCAACAACCGGTCCTTCACGGGGCGGCCGTTCACGAACAGATACTGATGGTCGGACACTCCACGGTTGAACGTCGGCAGACCCGCTACGCCCGTTAGGCGCATATCGCCGCGCTGCAAGTCGATGCTGACGCCATTGCCGGCCAACGCTCGGTCGATGATTTGCGCCACCCTTGCCTCGATCGCTTCGCCGGCCTGTAAAGCCAGAATGCGGCGCTCGCCATGGTCGAACGAGACGGCAATGTCCGGCCGCGCCATGGCTAGGCGGCGGACAACATCGAGGCAGGCGGCATACTCACTGCGGGCTGAACGTAGAAACTTGCGCCGCGCCGGCACGCGTTCGAACAAGTTCTCGACCCGGACCCGAGTGCCTGGAGGAAGCGCGGCCGGTCCCTCTTCAACACCTGCTCCATGATCAATGCGAAGTTGCCAGCCGTTATCGGCGCCGCGCGGCCGACTTTGCAGGGTTAGCCGCGCCACACTGGCGATGGACGGCAACGCCTCACCGCGGAAGCCGAGTGTCGCCACACGCTCAATCGCGTTGTCTGGCAGCTTGGAAGTCGCGTGACGCTCAAGCGCGAGGATCATCTCCTGCGGCGACATGCCGCAACCGTCGTCGGTTACCTCAATACGATCGAGCCCGCCTTCATCGATACGCACAGCTATGCGGGCGGCGCCGGAATCGATCGCGTTCTCTACCAGTTCCTTAAGCGCGGAAGCCGGACGCTCGACAACTTCGCCTGCGGCAATGCGGTTGATCAACGTTTCGGGAAGGCGGCGGATGGCGGGCATCGGGCGACGCTAGCGGTCAAACAGCTGGAATTCGAGCCGGACAGTGCAAAACCCTCAGCTTTTGACACAAATTTTTAGCGTTTGCCGGCAACTCCGGCTAAGGCACGGCCGTGCCCCGCAGCCGCGCCGCCGGCTGCCCATCGGGGTGCCTCCTCTCTGGCCCGTAGGATACGGTTTTTCGATGGCTTCTTTCCTCTCCAAATTGTTCAAGTTTGGATCGCAGAACATGGCGATCGATCTCGGCACAGCAAACACCCTGGTTTATGTTCAGGACCGCGGAATCGTGCTGAATGAACCTTCCGTCGTGGCGATCGAGACGCTGAATGGCGTCAAGCGGGTCAAGGCCGTCGGTGACGACGCGAAGCTGATGATGGGCAAGACGCCCGACAGCATCGAGGCTATCCGTCCGCTCCGTGACGGCGTGATCGCCGACATTGAAATTGC